>NZ_MCGS01000026.1:3310-3783 GCF_002607755.1 Serratia sp. BW106 | reverse complement strand
AACCCGCTAAAAGCCACTGACGCGCCTGCGGCTTGTCCAACGCCGCGCCGACCGGGAAAAGATTTCCCGCCCGTCCCGGCGTTATCAGGAGGCAGGATTGGCTGATAAACGCAGCAAAATGCTCACGATGTGGGTTACTGAGGATGAGCACCGGCGTCTGCTGGAGCGCTGCGACGGTAAGCAGCTCGCGGCCTGGATGCGACAGACGTGCCTGGACGAGAAGCCTGCCCGCGTTGGTAAACTTCCGTCGATCTCGCCGGCGCTGCTTCGTCAGCTTGCCGGCATGGGTAACAATCTCAACCAGATTGCCCGGCAGGTTAACGCCGGTGGCGGCATCGGGCACGACCGCGTGCAGGTTGTCGCCGCTCTGATGGCCATCGATGCCGGACTCGAGCGGCTGCGGCACGCCGTGCTTGAAAAGGAGACAGACGATGATCGTTAAGTTTCACCCGCGAGGGCGCGGCGGCGGTGCC
>NZ_MCGS01000026.1:762-2891 GCF_002607755.1 Serratia sp. BW106 | reverse complement strand
GCGGGCGCTGGTCACGCCGTCCGCGTTGCCGGAAGCGAAGCAGGAAGCCGCTCAGACGATTACGCGGGGGTTACTGGCCTTAGCCTTGTCCGGGGAGCTGAAAACCCGTCAGGACGTCACGGAGGCGCTGGAAAGCGCGGGTTTTGAGGTGGTGCGCACCACAAAAAGCAGTATAAGCATTGCCGACCCGGACGGGGGGCGAAACATCCGACTGAAGGGAGCCATCTATGAACAGTCTTTTAACGCTGGCGAAGGACTTAGAGCAGAAATCGAAAGCGCAGCAGCAGACTACCGGCGAGATGCTGAAAGCCGCATTCAGCGAGCACGAGAAGTCTGTCAGAGCGGAACTGAGCGAAAGCGAGAAGAGAATCAGCGCCGCCATCCTCGACCACGACCGGAAGCTGTCGTCAGCCGTGAGCCAGCGCACGAAAGGGATGCTGCGCATGGTCAGCCAGACGTGGCTCACCATCGTCCTGGTGTCCGTGCTGCTGATCGCCTCGAGCGCGGGCATTCTGTGGTGGCAGGGGCAGCAGATACTCGAGAACTACACGACCATCCGGGAGCAGAAGAGTACGCAGGCCATGCTGTCAGAGAGGAACAGCGGCGTGCAGCTCTCGACCTGCGGAGAGCAGAGACGCCGCTGCGTGAGGGTGAACCCGGAAGCGGGCGGATTCGGAGAGGATTCGAGCTGGATGATACTGGCGGGGAAATAGCATATGACGGAGCTGGAAAAACAGTTGCTGAGCGCATTAGAGCAGCTACAGCAGGACTACTCGAAAAGGCTGGACGAGTGGGAGAGCGCCTTCGCGGAATGGCGGACGATGTCTGGACTTATGCAACGGGAGAACGCGGAGCTGAGCGAGCGCGTCACGGGCTTGAGCAGGCAGGTGCAGAGTTTGAGCGAGCAGCTAAGCCGGTTGTCGAAAGGCTGAACGCGATTGAAGCACACCGGCAGCAGGAGCGGGCGGCGCAGCATCATAAAGCGCTGGAGCTGGAACGATCGCAGCGGCAGCGTACGTACAATGGACCGTCGCTGTAACAAACCGGATAAAACGGGGCTTTCGGCGGGTATCTGCGCCGAAAGCCGGTGCCATTCACCCTGCTGCATGGCTATGCAATCCGGTGAAATTTATCAGGTGCAGAATGCGCGGCTTGCGGGATGGGTTACTGTCTGTTTTACCGGATTGACCCTGCTATCGCGCTGAGGGCGTCTGAGGCGGTGCCGGTAAGGGATGTTATGGTAAATAAGAGGGTTGTTTATACATGTTTCACTACACAAACTTATATGCATTGCGATCTATCGTTGAGAATAAAAAGATAAGAATGACTGATTATCGTTTTTTGAATGATAGCGATGAGTACAAGAAAGGGATTTATTTTTTTTGTAAAGCGTTTGAAGATTTTGATGAATACCCAAGTGATTGCCCTTTTGAATTGAAAGAATCTATAAAAACAGCACTTTTTGTTTTAAATGAAAATGGGCTTGGTGGCGGATTTTTTGAAAGAAGTATTTTTGTCTCATCTTTCAGCAAGTCCAGAGACTCTCTGAGCCAGTGGAGAAATTATGGTTTGTACTCAATAGAGTTTGACTGCGAACTCCTCTGTAGTGAAAAAAATCATCCAAACCTAACTGCTTTCATGCATTGTTACTACTACCACTCAGAAGTTGATGGTGTGGGCCATGCGCGCTCAAAAATAAGTAAAGATATAGTTCCATACTTAATTAGTTATAGTGCTAAAAATTCAAATTTCGGAATTGAGTCTTTAATAATAGACTTGATTATTTCTTACTCTCTATGCTTTAAGCATGCTGCATTTAAATATGAGGATGAAGTTAGGCTTGTTTCATTAATATATCTAGAAGGTTATTCCGGAGTTCTTTTCCGAGAAAGGGGTGATATTTTAATTCCGTATGTTGAGCTGAGTTTTAAGTCTTCAGCTATTAAAGGAATAATGTTGGGTCCAAGCGACAATCAGGATCTAGCATTTATTTCATTATCTGCTTTTTCTCAACTAGTTAATTCACAAAGAGAATCTGAACTGTACGACATTACAGTTGATAGATCTAAACTACCGTACCGAGGATGAGCGGATCGTAGATGATTCTCTTGAGATAAATTCTTACCCGT
>NZ_MCGS01000026.1:575-703 GCF_002607755.1 Serratia sp. BW106 | reverse complement strand
AGTAAGTTGGGGAACTTCTGAACCGTGGTAACAGGGTGTACAAGACCGCTGCCACCTAATTCGTCCTTCCAGTTTAGCCGTAGTTTGGCTCTTACTTCAAGAACTCTGCATCAGTAATCTCTTGTACA
>NZ_MCGS01000026.1:0-201 GCF_002607755.1 Serratia sp. BW106 | reverse complement strand
CGGCTCTTCCTGATTAGGCCGCAACTTCTTTTCCTGCTATCTATTAGCCCGTAACGCCCGCCGCAGTCTCACGTCAGGAGCGTAGCGACCGAGTGAGCGAGGAGGCGTCATTTCACCGCCACCTGTATTTCGCACTTACGCCCCGCCGCAGCATTTTTCTCCTATAACATGAAGCACTTTCCTGAATCACAACTTCGATTT
>NZ_MCGS01000025.1:3545-4140 GCF_002607755.1 Serratia sp. BW106 | reverse complement strand
GCCCGGAAATGCTTCCCGGGACGGTGCCGGGGTTACGAGGAGGACGGATGAGCAGGCGACGGCGAGGGAAGTCCAAAGCCAAGATGCGGCAGGCGTACCGGGAATGGTTGATGGGCGAGATGATGCGGGATGCGTCCCGGCATCTGGCCGAGCTGAGAGAGGGTGATGATGGGCGAAAAGCGGGAAAAGATGCTGACGATGTGGGTGACGGCGGCAGAGCACCGGGGGCTGCTGGCACGTAGCGGCGGTAAACCGCTGGCGGCGTGGATGCGACAGACGTGCCTGGGTGAGAAGCCGGCACGCGCCGGCAAACTGCCGTCGTTGTCGCCGGTGTTGCTGCGGCAACTGGCTGGGATGGGCAACAACCTGAACCAGATCGCGCGGAAGGTGAACGCCGGTCACGGGTCAGGGCATGACCGGGTGCAGGCGGTGGCCGCGTTGATGGCGATCGATGCCGGGCTGGAACGGCTGCGGCACGCGGTGCTGGAAAAGGCGGGTGACGATGATCGTTAAATTCCATGCCCGGGGGCGCGGTGGCGGCGCCGGGCCGGTGGACTACCTGCTGGGGAAAGACCGGCAGCGGGTGGGGGCGAGT
>NZ_MCGS01000025.1:968-3177 GCF_002607755.1 Serratia sp. BW106 | reverse complement strand
GCGGGCGCTGGTGACGCCGTCAACCCTGCCGACAACGAAGCAGGACGCCGCTGAGGCGATTACCGACGGTCTGCTGCGGTTATGTGAGACCGGAGAGGTGAAAACGCGGCAGGACGTGCTGGCGACGCTCTCCGGGGCGGGTTTTGAGGTGGTGCGTACCACGAAAAACAGTATCAGCCTCGCGGACCCGGACGGGGGACGGAATATTCGACTGAAGGGAGCCATCTATGAGCAAGCTTTTGAAGCTGGCGACGGACTTAGAGCAGAAATCTCGCGAGCAGGCGAGCGATACCGAGCAGATGCTGAAGCGCGCGTTCAGCGCGCACGAACGGTCTGTCAGCGAGGCACTGACCTCAAGCGGGAAGAGAATCAGCGACGCCATAGCCGCTCACGAGCAGGACATGACCGCGGCGATGCAGTCGAACCGGCTGAGCGTGTTGCGCATGGTCGGGCGGACGTGGCTGACCCTCATGATGGTGTCCGTGTTGCTGATGGGCTTCAGCGGGAGCGTGCTGTGGTGGCTGGGGCAGAAAATCGTCTCGAATATGGAAACCCTCAGCCAGCAGGAGGACGCGCTGGCGAAACTGAACGCGAAAACGTGGGGCATCGAGTATCGGGAGGGGACGAACGGACGTTTTCTGGTGCTGCCGAAGGGCATGAAAGCCGATCCGGAGTGGAAGGTGGAGAAGCGGAACGCGGTGAAACTGGTGAAGGAGTAAGGGCCGATGACCGAACTGGAAAAACAGTTGCTGAGCGCGTTAGAGCAGCTACAGCAGGACTACTCGACAAGGCTGGCCGAGTGGGAGAGTGCCTTCGGGGAATGGCAGACGATGTGTGGTCTTATGCAACGGGACAACGCGACGCTGAGCGGTCAGGTCTCGATCTTGAGTCAGCAGGTGGAGCGCTTGAGCGAGCAACTGAGGCGTTTGAGCCAATCGTAGTGCGGCATGAGTTGGCGGTGGCGTCGGAGCGTCACCAGTTCGAACTCAGGCAGCAGAAGAAAGTCCAGGAGCGGACGAAAGTTCGCGAGTTACGGGGGCCATCATTGGGGTAGACGTATGTTTCCGTTCCGTTGCCCTAAGACCCTGATCTCAAGAAGAACCTTTGTACTTTTCAGGTTTATGGGCAATAAGTTAATGAATCCTTACGGTCGCTAAACCAAGTGGTCGATTGGAATTCAGCATATATTTTACCATTATATCCTCTATGATGATGATAATCATCGTGGTATTTTTTTTGCATAACTAAGGAAAGTGACTTAGTGTTGTACTGCGAGGTTGAATTCACTAATGGTCATCATTTTAATAAGGAAATAAAGAATGAAAAAGTATCTATTATTAGGGTTCCTACTTACTTCATCTGTCGTTTACGCTAGTAATCAAGGGTACGGCCCTTTTTCCGATGGTGCTACATGTAACGCAGTCAGGGCAAAAATTTATAGGCAAACTGATCTATCTAAATTCACTGTGACCGAGTGCAGATCATCCGGAGATATCGTGCTTGGCGATCAATGGCGGTTCTCTGTATTGAGCAAATAATTCATTAGCACATTTGCTGTACCTCACAAGTCCCTTGCGGGGTGGTGAAGTACCGAAAATTATTGAGAATGAACAACCCGAACCCCGCCGTAAGCAGCGGGGTATCAAAACCACAGTCAACAGCGAGAGTTGAGCGCCCCAAGGGGCGGGGAATTCGACCCTCAGAGATTAAAGTAAAAAAAACAAGAATACAGAGATTGGTTTAATAGAGGCTATTGTGATTATGAAATACTTTTTTAAATATACTGTTGTTTTATTATTCATCCCATTCGTTTGCATCGCCGATTCTCAACTTGATGCTTTTACTGAAGCTCAGATAAATAACATGAGAAAACAGCAGGACTCCACGGTTAAAAATATACAATCAAGTGCTGAAGCAGAAAGATTAAAAACATCTAAAAGACTTAAAATAGATTTAAAAATACAAGAGTTAAGAACTGTTAATAGCAATGACCCGAATGAGAAAAAACAGGTAAGTGAGGAGATTATGAAGTTGGAGAGTGAGAAAAAGAAACTAACTTATTGAAATGAAATTTTTGTTGCTGAGGGTAAACAGGTTCATGGCGCGAGCGCGAAACACGTCAGGGACGGTGATTGCTCACTCTTGCAGGGGGGATAACAGCCTCTCAAATCCGTGAGTTTGGGGCAGAATATCAGACACCGGTGTGAAG
>NZ_MCGS01000025.1:740-891 GCF_002607755.1 Serratia sp. BW106 | reverse complement strand
CCGGATCTCCAGTTGGGGAACTGTGATCCGGATGGTAACTGAGCTTTAGCGGAAACAGTCACCAAATATGTCCTTTCAGTGTAGCCGTGAATTACGGGACACTTCAAGTCAAATGTAATACCGCGTATTACGACCTTTCCCGCAAACCCCA
>NZ_MCGS01000025.1:116-372 GCF_002607755.1 Serratia sp. BW106 | reverse complement strand
AGCCCAGCGGGCTGCTCCTTGCCCTTTTCTTTCCCCACTGCGTACCTCCTTTCCCACAGCATTATCCCCCGGTTCTGTTGATAACTCATTCCTGCTTTCAGAACCGCAACGCCCGCCGCAGTCTTATGACCGAACGTTAGTGAGCGAATGAGCGAGGAGGCGTCATTTCATCCGGATTTTCATTTCCCCCTGTCACACCTGAGCCTGATTTTACCGTATTCCCATGAACGTTTTGACCTGAATCCATCACCGCCGT
>NZ_MCGS01000024.1:0-63573 GCF_002607755.1 Serratia sp. BW106 | reverse complement strand
AACATTTGGGGTTCAGTTCAGCGTGGCGCCCCGTCGTTTTACATGGCCCAGTTTTTTACATTGCCCAGAAAAGTACCGCCAGCAACTGCGGCGACATGATGCGCAGGAACATCGCCAACGGATAAACCGTGGCATAGGACAGCGCGGCAGCGCCGCTGGTCGGGTGCAGGCCGTTAGCGAAGGCCAGTGCCGGTGGATCGGTCATCGACCCTGCCAGCATGCCGGACAGCGTCAGGTAGTTCATCTTGCCCACCATCCGCGCCAGTACGCCCACGCTGAGCAACGGGATAGCGGTAATCAGCGCACCATAGCCAATCCAGGCCAACCCTTCACCGTTAATCAGCGTATCCACAAAGTTGCCCCCCGACTTCAGGCCCACCACCGCCAGAAACAGCACGATCCCCAATTCACGCAATGCCAGATTGGCACTGGGTGGCATAAACCAGTACAGCTTGCCGATGCTGCCGATACGCCCGAGGATCAGCGCCGCCACCAGCGGGCCACCGGCCAGCCCCAGACGCAAGGCCGCCGGGAAACCCGGAATAAACAGCGGTACCGACCCCAGCAGCACGCCCAGACCGATACCGATAAACACCGGCAGCATTTGCACCTGTTGCAGCTTCTGTTGGGCGTTGCCGACAATCGCTGCCACCGCCTCGATCGATTCAGGTCGGCCCACCAGATTGAGAATGTCACCAAATTGCAGCGTCACATTGCTGCCGGCCACCAGCTCGACACCGGAACGGTTGAGGCGCGAGATCACCACGTCGTATTTTTGCTTCAGGTTCAGATCGCGGATTTTACTGCCCAACACCTTCTCATTGGTCACCACCGCCCTCACCACCTGCAGCTCTGTACCGCGCGTTGACAGCGAAACGTCGACCTCCTCGCCAATCACCAGCCGGGCATTTTCCAGGCTTTCGCGCTTACCCACCAGATGCAGATAGTCGCCCAGTTCCAGCTTCTCGAGCGGGGCCGGCACCATCAGCAAATCGCCGCGTTTCAGCCGCGAACAGATGATGTCCTCACCGTTCAACAACGGCACATTTTTGATCGCCATTCCCTGCAGATTGGGGTTGCACACTGCCACGTTCATGGTGTGCAGCAGTTCGCGCTGGTTGCCCAGGCTGCTTTCAAACGCCTGCGCCTCCCGCTCGATATTAATGCGGAAAAACAGGCGTATCAGCCACATCACCAGCAGAATGCCACAGATGCCAAACGGATAAGCCATGGCGTAGCCCATGCCCATGCGATCGACCAGGGCCGGGTCAGACCCCAAATCGGTAAGAATTTGCTGCCCGGCGCCGAGCGCGGGGGTATTGGTGACCGCCCCGGAGAACACACCCAGGATGATCGGTAGCGGCACGGCAAACAGCTTATGAACCACTGCAGCAACGACCCCGCCAACCAACACCAGTAAAATGGCGAAACCGTTGAGCCTTAGTCCGGAGACCCGCAAGGAAGAGAAGAAACCCGGGCCGACCTGAATACCAATGGTGTACACGAACAGGATCAGGCCGAACTCCTGGATGAAGTGCAACATGTCGCCGTTAAGATTGAGCTGCCAACTCTGGGCGAAATGCCCAACGATAATGCCACCGAACAGCACCCCACCGATGCCCAGTCCCACCCCATAGATCTTCCAGTTACCCATCCACAGCCCGAGAACGGCCACCAACGCCAACATGCTGACGGTCAGGGCGATTTCGCTCATAGGTCACATCCTTGCCAGAAGTTTAACAACCGGTTTGCGGTTAAAGACGCACAGTTAACAGGGATTTTGGCATAAGCGGGAAAGGGTGACTGTGGCTTACGCCACAGAAAGCAAAGGGGGAAGCCCGTTAGGACTTCCCCCTGAAAATTTAACTGTTTCTCAGTCGGTTATTTGGCTTCCAGCCCTGGCGTGGTGCCGATGGCAATCCGCTGTGGCTGCAGGGCTTCCGGTACCTGACGCACCAGATCAATATGCAGCAGGCCGTTTTCAAACTGAGCCTCGGACACCTGCAGATGTTCAGCCAGCGTGAAGGTCAGGGTGAACTCTTTGCACACCAGCCCCTGGTGCAGATATTCCACCTGCTTTTCCGTTGGCGTCGGCTTGCCGCGCACGGTCAGGCGCGGACCTTCAACTTCAATATCCAGCTCGCTTTGCTTGAACCCGGCCAGCGCCAGAGAAATGCGGTAGTGGTTATCGTCGCTTTTCTCGATGTTGTAAGGCGGGAACCCTTGCGGCTCCTGGCCGCCCATTGAACTGGCCAGCTTGTCAAAACCGATCCACTGACGCAGCAGCGGGGATAAGTCATAATTACGCATAGTGTAAACTCCTTCTATGAAGCGAGACTTTACCCGTCGCCTTTCAAGCTACAGTGTTGTTACCTGCACTCATTCATCCCAGTCACTTACTAAAGTAAGCTCCGTGGGCTAAATGAGCTGGTCGCCTAACTGTAACTTGAAATTCATAGGGTAAATTAAGCTGTGCCCCCTGACGGCAGGCAAATTAACTCACATTGCACCGGCGGTTCGTTCCGCCGATGAAATAGGCATTATTTAATTTCGATCCGGCGCGGTTTTAATGTTTCCGGCACGATACGTTCCATATCGATATACAACAAACCGTTTTCCAATTTGGCGCCTTTAATTTGGATATGCTCGGCCAACTGGAATTTACGTTCAAAGTTGCGCTCGGCAATACCTTGATATAAGTAGGTTCTTTCCGCCGGTTCGTTATTATGGGCACCCCGTACTATCAGCAGGTTATCCTGGGCGGTAATTTCCAGCTCTTGCTCGGCGAAACCGGCCACCGCGATGGTGATGCGGTAATGATTTTCATCCACCAGCTCAACATTATAAGGGGGATAACCGCCATTCCCCTGACTCTGGCCCGCCTCCAACGCATTAAACAAACGGTCAAAGCCAATCGCGGAACGGTAGAGCGGAGAGAGATCAAAATTACGCATAAAACAGCCTCCTAAGGCACTTCAGCGAGGTTTAATAATTAAGCCTTCCCGTTGGGACAGGCTAAATAATCAGAATTCCCTTACGGCGAATTCTTAATTTACTTCTGATAAGAAAATGGGGGTTGCTTTCACCATTTCAAGCGCGGACGATCAAAAAAATGATAATCAGTGCGGCGAAAGTTTTTTTATCCCTTACAATAAACTGAGACGGCCGCCACAGAGCGGGCTCTTGCTCCTTTTAAAACATCCACAAGATGTTATAGATCAGCAGATTTTGGGGAACAGCACCCTGCAGGATGGAAAATGAAAACGATAAGAGTGATTGCAACCAGTTGCATGCTGTTAGCGACCAACGGCTGCTCCAGTGTGATGAGTCACACCGGCCCGAATCAGGGCTACTATCCCGGCACTCGTGCCAGCATGGACGTTCTGAAGGACGACAATACCAGTTGGGCGATGATGCCACTGGTGGCGTTGGACCTGCCTTTCTCGGCGGTGATGGACACCGTATTGCTGCCTTACGACTACCTGCGCTCCGGCAGTGACGGCACCGCAGACTCACCGAAAGCACGCATCTTGCGCGGTGAAGAGCAGAACCTGGCCGCCAGCGGCGACCCTGCTCATGCCGCCGCGGCCACGCCGCAGTAAAATAGTTTGATGCGGGCCATGTACCCGCATTAGCTCACACCTCGGCCACAAAAATCTGGCTGAATCCGTCGATTTCACGCATAAACGCCACTTTGCTGCCGTCCGGCGAGAACACGATCGCATCCCCCGATGGCGGCAGTGCAGTACGTTGCGTCAAACGCTGCATCCGCCCGCTGGCCACCTCACACAACATCAGGCTGTTATCACACACCAGTGCAATCCGGCCCCCCTGCGGATGCCAACTGAATGCCGACTGGATCCCTTGCTCACCGCGGGTGACCTGGTGCGGTTCACCGCCGTTGGGTGAAAGCGTCCACAGTTGCACCACTCCCGAGTCATCCTTCATCAGGCAGGCGATCATACTGCCGTCGGGTGAACTGCGCAGCCAGTGACGGGGAGTGGTCACCACGCCGGGATAACGCCGCCGGCCGGTAAAGGTCAGCCTCCGTTGACGTACCCCCAACGGAGGCGCAGGTAAATGGGTGGCGGTGCCTTGCAACGGACGGGCACCGGCTTTGGCGTAATCGGCGTCATCCTGCGGCAAATCAGCAATGAAAACCTCGGGTAACGTTTCACCGCTGCTGGAAATCGTATCGCCGATAAACGCCAGCGCCCAGCGCTGCTGCCGTCCGTCTGGTCGAATATAGCCGTGTTGGCCGACCCAGCCCTCTTCGTAGGCTCGATTAATTTGGTCACTGCCCGGTTGCGGTTGCGGCGTAGTCTCGCTGACCAGCACGCAGTAATGGCTGCCATCATACTCACGCGGATGCTGCTTGGGGGGATTCACACCCTGTAACGGTACGGCCACCCCAACGTTTCGCAGATCCTGCGCCGGGTCCAGCTCATGCATCACGTGGTCATTGTAGGTAAAGCTCAGGCGACTGCCGTCCGGACTAAACACGTGAACGTGAGTGCCGCCGCGCAGGGCGCCTGGGGTATAAGGTGCGGTGATATCCATCGCATCGAGGGTAATGGCCAGTTCGCGATCCGGTTCGCTGACGATCACCCCACGACGATGGTGAAAATCGTAATGCCAAACGCTATCAGGATGCTCCGGGCCGTGAATAAAGGCATAGCGCGCCGGTGCATCGGGGCTGACGGTCACCACGCCCACGTGGGCACCGTGCTGAGCGCGATACACCACTTCCACTATCCCGCTGTCAACGTTCACCCGTTCGATGCTCAGGCCGGTGAAAGAAGCGCCGCTCGGCCGTACGTCATAGGCCAGCCACTGGCTGTCCGGCGTCCAGACGTTAATATTGGTTAACTGATGTCCACGTGGATCAAAAGTCAGCTGTTTTTCCCGATGGCTCATGGCGGCTCCCCTGCTCATGCTGGCACTGAGCCGCCATCTTACCGGATCAGCCGACGCGTTTCACATCACCCACCAACAGCAGATACGACAACGCGCCGAGCAACGCCACTACGGCGATGTAAATCAGCGACGGTGCAAAACCGTAATCTTGCGCCAGATAACCCACCACCAGCGGAACCGTGATCCCCCCCAGCCCGCCGACAAAGTTGAACACCCCACCGGTCAAACCGATCAACCGGGTCGGTGCCAGCGATGACACCAGCGACCAGGTGATGGAGGCAAAACCGTTACCAAAGAACGCCAGAGCCATCAGCACCATAATCCACAGCGGATCGTTGGTGTAATTGGCTCCCATAATGCAGGTGGATAACAACAATCCGCAGATGATCGGCGTTTTACGTGCAAACCCTATCGAACGGCCGCTGCGCAGCAAGCGATCGGCGACAAAACCGGATAACAAGACACCGCAGAACGCCGCCAGGAAGGGTACCGTGGTCATAAAGCCGGCGGTCAGCGCCGCAATGTGTTTTTCCTGCGTCAGATAGTTCGGGAACCAGGTGAGAAAGAACCACAGCGTCGAAGTAATGGCGAACTGGCCCAGATACACCCCGACCAGCTTGCGGTGAAACACCAGCTTCCAGTCAGCCGCGGTGAGCGGGACACGATTTTTCTTTTCCGACGCGACGTCGCCGTCCACCATGCCGCCACCGGCCTGGATATATTTCAGCTCGGCGTCATTCACCCCTTTGCTGTGGCGCGGCGACTGGTACACACGCTGCCACACCAGCGCCCAAACAATGCCAACCGCGCCGGTAATGATGAACACCCAGTGCCAGCTCAACAACTCCTGCACCCAGATCAACAGCGGTGTCAGAAAAGCCAGCCCGACAAACTGGCCGGAGGTATAGAACCCCACTGCCGAAGCGCGCTCCTGCTCGGGGAACCAACTGGTGACGATGCGATTGTTGGTGGGGAATGCCGGCGCTTCAAACAGCCCGGTCACTGCACGCAGGCCAATCAGCGATACCAGGCCACTGGCGAACCCCTGCAGCAAGGTGGCGATCGACCAGCCCATGATGGCAATAAAATAGGTCAGCTTTGAGCCGACGCGATCCAGGAACCAACCCCCCGGGATCTGACACAGGGTATAGGTCCAGGCAAAAGCCGAGAAGATATAACCCATCTGCGCCTTGCTGATACCAAACTCTTGTTGAATATGCGCCGAAGCCACCGCCAGATTGGCGCGGTCAACATAGCAAATCACCACGGTGACAAATATCATTAATAACGTTAGATAGCGGCGTTTACTTCTTGGTGTTGAGGTCAATGTTGTATCCATTATCTTTATTCCGTTATTTTTCGGATTTTAATAATAGCGGTGCGATATTGTAGGGTAGCGCCGCCGAGTCGAGTTACTGATAATGATTTAACTATTTTTCAAATGACGTGGAGCAACCATGCGGTCTGACAAAACACCAACCGCGACATCCGCCATGAGAAATCGGAGCGGTTAATATAATGGGGAATAATAAAGTTAATTTCCCGGTCGCTTATTTAATAACTAACTGGCAAGCACAGTCAGTTATTCATCTGGCCCACTTCCACTCTCTGTTTTCAGCCAGGTACCTCGCCTGACGGCGACGTCAAGCGAGACACAGTGAGGTGCCTGTTAAAGATGAATTTAATTATTATTTAATACGCGATTACCACTCAGCCACTGCACCGTCTGGGTAACGCCACACCGGATTACGCCAATCCGTCGCTTGTTTACTGCGCTCGATCACCAGCTCTTCGTTGATCTCTACCCCAAGCCCCGGTTTGGTCAGCGGGTAGAAATGGCCGTCGGTCATTTTGAAATCGTCTTTATTCACCACATAGTCCAGCAGTTCGGCCCCCTGATTGTAGTGAATGCCCATACTCTGCTCCTGGAACACCGCATTACGCGCCACAAAATCCACATGCAGACAGGCAGCCAGCGCAATCGGCCCCAGTGGGCAATGCGGTGCCAGTGCTACATCGTAAGTCTCCGCCATCGCGGCAATCTTAAAGCATTCGGTGATACCACCGGCGTGAGACAAGTCCGGCTGAATAATCGCCAGGCCACCGTCCGCCAGCACCCGTTTGAAATCAAAGCGTGAATACATGCGCTCACCGGCGGCAATCGGGATATGCGTTTGCGCTGCCAGACGTGGATAGTACTCTGCCTGCTCCGCCAGTACCGGCTCCTCAATAAACAACGGACGGTAGGGTTCCAGTTCTTTGATCAGGATTTTCGCCATCGGCGCATCGACGCGGCCATGGAAATCCAGACCAAACTCGATACGGTTGCCAAAGGCTTCGCGGATCTGCGCCACCACCGCCACCGCTGCATCCACCTTACGCGCACTGTCGATGATGCCCATCTCTTCACAGCCGTTGAGTTTAAAGGTGTCGAAGCCGATTTCCGTCAGCTTGTTGATGCCGGCGATCACGTCAGAAGGACGATCTCCGCCCACCCAGCTATAAGCCTTGATTTTGTCGCGTACCAGGCCGCCCAGCAGCTGATAAACCGGTACACCCAGCGCCTTGCCTTTGATATCCCACAAAGCCTGATCAATGCCGGCGATCGCGCTCATCAGGATTGGGCCTCCGCGATAGAAACCGCCACGGTAGAGCGTCTGCCAGATATCGTTAATGCGTGCGGGATCCTGGCCAACCACATATTCTGACAGCTCGTGCACCGCCGCCTCCACGCTGCGCGCCCGTCCTTCAATCACCGGCTCGCCCCAGCCGACGATACCTTCATCGGTTTCAATTTTCAGGAACATCCAGCGCGGCGGTAGCCGGTAGGTGGTCATTTTGGTTATTTTCATTGGGTGGCTTCCTTATAGGCTAAAACGAAAGCGGCAGCCTGCTGAGCGGTGCGCTCCACCGATTGGCCAGCGCGATAGAGATCGCCTCCCAACCCCGCCCCCACACAGCCTGCGGCCAGATACAAAGGCAAGTTTTCCGGCGTGATCCCGCCGACGGCAAAAACGGGGATCTGCGGCGGCAATACCGCTTTCAGCGCCTTGATGTAATCTGGGCCGAAAGAAACCGACGGGAAAATTTTCAGCGCCTGAGCACCGGCCTCCAGAGCGTTGAATGCTTCTGAAGCGGTAGCGCAACCGGCGCAAACCGTCATGCCCAGTTCCACTGCCCGACGGATCACCGCCGGCTGAGTATTGGGCGTTACTACCAGCTTTCCGCCCACCGCCGCCAGTTCATCCACCTGCATCGGTTGCAGCACGGTGCCTGCGCCAATCAGGGCCCGGTCGCCGAATTTTTTCACCGTATCGCCGATACTTTGTTGCCAGCCCGGCGAGTTCATCGGAATTTCGATCGCATCGAACCCCGCGTCCAGCAACGTTTGTACATGCTCACCCGCTTCCTGTGGCGTAATACCGCGCAGAATGGCAATCAGCGGCAGTTCAGTGTTCCAGCTCATGCACAATGCTCCTTATTCCCGATTGGAAAGCCCGATCGCCGTCCAGTAGCTGGTAGCGTATTCCGGCCAGATTCAATGCCTGGGCATAGCGCTCGCCCAACTGCGGATTCCCGATCACCGTTAACGAGGCACTCGACGGCAGCGGGTATTCACGCTGCATCTGCGCGACTTCGTTGCCAATCAGCAACCCGGAAAGCCAGTCACTGACCGAACTTTTCTCCAGTTTGCCGAGCACGTGAGCAGCGCGGGTTTCAAATAAACGGCGCACGATGTGGCTTTCATTCATGCCGGTTTCCAGCCCGCGCGAAAATGCCTGCGGTGACGGTTGCTGCTCGTTCAGCCCCACGCCGATCAACGAATGGCGGAGCAACAGATGATGCAGTTCGCCGGTCATCACCGTGCGGAAATCTGCCAGAATGTCACCCTCCATTCGCACCCATTTACTGTGAGTGCCGGGCATGACATAGAGCGCCGACGGCTGTTCCGCATAGGCACCTATCAACTGGGTTTCTTCACCGCGCATAACGTTGCAATTGTCTTCACGTTCGACACAGATACCCGGAATAATCCAGGCCCGGTAAGGTAAAGCCGGCTCTACCGCCGTTAACTGGTGGGCAACCTCGGTCAGGCGGGTTGGACAAGACAGATAGGGAACCTGCTGCCAGCCGGCATTGCTACCGATCATTCCCGCCATCACCACCGGCAACGGTGCCTCCCAGCGCGCCATCAGCTCGCTGAAAACCTGCTGCGGCGTGCGGTCGCCAAGGCGGGTAACACCGGCCTCTGACTGCAGGCTGTCGACACAGACGCCCTGTTCGTAACGCCAGGCGCGCAGGTTGGTGGAACCCCAGTCAATCGCGATAAAGCTGTCACTCATCAAATAGCCCTCTGAAGACCTCGCCCAGTACGGGGAGCAGTCAAGTAATGTCCTTTAAGCGTTTGGTCGAGCTGGCGATCATCGCCATTGCCGCCTGCTCTGCGGCATCCGCATCCTGATGACGGATAGCGTCATACAATTCCTGATGTTCACGCAGGGTACGCGGCATATTGTCCTCATCCGACATGTAGGTACGCTCAAACACCGCGCGTTGCAGAGAACTGATCGCCACGCTGAGCTGTTGCAGTACCGGGTTATGCACCGCCGCCAGCACCGCTTCGTGGTAGCGAATGTCGGCTTCATTGAAGCGTTCACGCTCCTGATGGTGGGCTATCATGTCGTTCAGCGCCGCCTCTATCACCGCCAGTTCGCTGGAAGTCGCCCGCTCTGCCGCCCAGCGGGCGATGGTAGGCTCCACCAGGTTGCGAACCTCACTCATCGATGCGATCAGACGTGGGTCGTAATCCTGTGCCAGCACCCAGTTAAGGACGTCGGTATCCAGGTAATTCCACTGGTTACGCAGCGTCACAAATGCGCCGCGATAGCGCTTCACTTCCACCAGTCGCTTGGCCATCAGCGCACGTAAGACTTCGCGGATGATATTGCGTGAAGTTTCAAATTCTTCGCACAGCTCAGCCTCTGACGGTAACGCCGCGCCCGGGACATACTTGCCGCCGACGATCTGCTGGCCCATCTCGATGATGATGCGGTCGGTTTTACCGATCTGCTGCTTGTTCATGGTTTCTCCGTGGCATTCGCCATCCTGTGATAACGGATTTACTTTACCCGCGTCTCCCACTGGCGTCCTGCGGTTGCAGCACAATCTTTATGACTTACCTAAGTAACCTTGCCCGCATTGTAGTACCAACAAATAATGTTGTACTACAATCAAGATCACAAAACAGACAATTCATGTGAAGGGGGCCAATAACCTACAGCGATCGTTGAGTGATCATCAGGCAGGAATAAAGAAAGGGTGATGCTAAGCATTGGGGCTTTCCACAACCGGCGTTGGCAAGGGGCGACCGGCAAAATGGGCCGCTATGTTGTCGAACACCAGATCGACCATCAGCCGTCGCGTGCAGTGGGTCGCACTGGCCATATGTGGCGTCAGTACCACATTGTCCCGCCCCATCAACGCGGCAGGCACCTGCGGCTCACATTCAAAGACATCCAGACCGGCACCGGCGATGGTTCCCCGATCAATCGCCGTCACCAATGCCGCTTCATCCACCACCGAACCACGCGCAATATTGATTAAAATGCCGTCGCAACCCAGCGCTGCCAGGACCCTGGCATCCACCAGCGCACGCGTCTGGGCCCCGCCGTTAGTGCAAACCAACAGAAAATCGCAATGATCTGCCAATGCCAGCGGAGTCGCAAAAAAACGCCCGGTGAAGTCGGCAGCTTGTTGGCGGGAATGATAACTGACGGCCATATTGAAGGCCGCCGCCCGCTGAGCGATAGCCCGCCCGATCCGCCCCAGACCAAGAATGCCCAGGCGTGCGCCGCTGACCTTGCGCGTCCATGGATAGCTGCCTTGCAGCCAACCTCCACGCTCGATAAAACGTTGTGCGCCGCCAATCTGTCTGGCCGTCGCCAGCAGCAGTCCAATCGCCAGATCGGCAACGTCATCGGTCAGCACCCCGGGCGTATGGGTTACCCGAACCCCCTTCGCCCTTGCAGCCAGCACATCCACCCGCTCATAACCCACACCAAATACCGCGATCAGTTTTAACTGCGGCAAGGCGGTAATTTGCGCCGCACTGACCGCCGTTTCTCCATCAACCAGCAGTACGGTGAATTCGTCAGCCAGTGATGCCAATGCCAAGGGCGCCAGCTCGCGCATATCCACCAACGGAAAATGTTGACGCAGCCGCACCACCAGACTTTGCGGCAAGGGTGAGGCCTGCAAAATGTTCTCAGCCATTATTGTTCTCCCGCAAAGCCGCCACGCCAGCGCCAGCCAACACAGGCTTGCCGAGCCGCAGGCCTATAATGCCCCCCGCCACTAACGCCGCAGCAATGGCCATCAACGCGATATCATAGCTGCCGGTAACATCTTTAATTCGTCCCATGACCGGCGGAAACACCAGGCCGGCAATATTGGCAACGGCGTTAATCAAGGCAATTGACGCCGCCCCCGCCACACCGGCGATCGATTCGGTAGTTACCGCCCAGAAAATAGGGGTGATCGCCCAGTTCAACGCGACAGTAAGCACCAACATGCCGTAGGCCAACACCAGATTTTGGCAATAAATCGCTGCCAGCAGCAGCAGACCGGCGGCAATCAGCGGCCCGCCCAAATGCAGCGAACGCTCACCGGTCAAATCTGAGTGTCGACCATTGAAATACATGAAAATGCAGGCAAAGAAAAACGGGATGGCGGAAAGGACACTGACGACAAAGGAACTTTGCTGCGTGACGACCCCTTTGACGATCAAAGGCAAAAATAGCGTGATACCTATGGTGCCGAACGCCTGTAACAACCACATAAAGCTCAGCGCCCAAACCCGCCGGTTGGTCAGTGCCTGGCTCCAGCGATGTGATTGTCCCCCCGCAGTCTCCGCCATTTCGCCGGCCATTTTTTTGACCAGCCATTGGCGTTGCGAAGGTGCCAGCCATTTTGCTTGTTGCGGCGCATCATCGAGATAAAAATAGGTCAGGATACCCAATAACACCGCCGGGATACCTTCCAGCAAAAACAGCCAGCGCCATCCGGCTATTTCAAATAAGCCGTGCATATTCAGGATACTGCCGGAAAGCGGCAGGCCAATAACCGAAGCCAAGGCTGCGCCGATGTAAAACATCGACATGGCACGCGCACGGTCGCTGCGCGGATACCAGCAGGAAAGATAATAAATAATTCCTGGGGTAAACCCGGCCTCTGCCACGCCAAGTAAAAAACGCATCACATAGAGCTGCGTCGGCGTTTGTACCAGGCTCATACCGGCAGCGATAATGCCCCAGGTGACCATGATGCGCGCAATCCATATCTTGGCACCGATACGGCTCAATAATATGTTGCTGGGGACTTCAAAAATAATGTAGGAAATATAGAAAATCCCGGCGGCAATACCATACATCTCGGCGCTGAGCGCCAAATCGGCATTCATCTGCAACGCAGCAATGGAAATATTAGATCTGTCTATATATGCAATAAGATAAAGCAGCATAATAAATGGAATAATACGTCGGTTCATCTTTTTGATTGTCGTGGAATAAGTACTGGCATCCATAATCTATCCCCCAGAGCAATACGTTCTTTTTGCGCGATCTGTTTCTGATAAACCACGCATCCAATGGTGTTTCCATCTCGTCAGCCGAACAAACCTGCCAATGAAGATTAAAACCCGGTTGATTACTTAATAGGCTGCCGCGCATTGTAAGCACGAAAAACCATCTTGTAATACAAGATTGATCACAAAAAAACACCGAATCGGGAAGCTTAGTGATTTACAAACTAGAAAATAAATTCTAAATTGGATTTTTAAATCTAAAAAAAGATCACCATGCTGAACCGCTACCACGCCATCGCCGATGCCATTACGTTGTTGTTTGCCCCTTACGCCGAAGTGGCACTTCACGATCTTGCCAGCCAGAAGCTGGTTTACATCAGCAATAACCGATCGCAGCGTGAGCTGGGCGAAGACTCCAACCTGAGCGAACTACAGGACGATCGTGGTTTGCAGGTGATCGGCCCCTATCTGAAGCGCAATTGGGATGGCAGCCAACTGCGCTCTATCAGCGCAGTATTGCGCGATGATAATGGCGACCCTATTGGTCTGATGTGCATCAATCTTGATATCACCGTGCTGGAAAGCGCCAAAGCCGCGCTGGAAGTCTTTCTTGGCGGCAATGCCCTGCAACCGCAGCCGGACGTGCTGTTCCAGGACGACTGGCAGGAGCGCATCAACACCTTTATTCACCAATGGTTGCAACAACGCCAGCAAACGCTCAGCTCGCTTAACGGCGCTGGCCGGCGGGCCATGGTGGAGGCGCTGTATCACCAAGGGGCCTTCAAAGGAAAAAATGCCGCCGGCTACGTCGCCAAAATCCTCGGCATCGGCCGCGCTACCGTCTACAACTATCTGAAAAATATCAAGGAGTCTGTATGAGTCAGCTATTTGACGCGATTGTTACCGCCCATCAGCAATTGCGCCCGCAGGTTCGCGTGACCCCGCTGGAACGCAGCGTGCTGCTGTCACAGCAGTTGGGCTGCGAGCTGTATCTGAAATGCGACCATCTGCAACATACCGGCTCTTTCAAGTTTCGCGGCGCCAGCAACAAACTGCGGCTGCTGAGTGAGTCACAGCGCAGTCGCGGAGTGATCGCTGCCTCGACCGGCAATCACGGCCAGGCCGTCGCGCTGGCAGGAAAATTGATGGGCGTCAGCGTGACGGTGTATGCCCCGGAGACAGCAGCAGCGATCAAACTCGAGACCATCCGTGCGCTGGGTGGCAAGGTCGAGCTGGTACCGGGCGACGCGCTGAATGCCGAACAGGCGGGAGAAAAGGCCGCCGCTGAACAGGGCAAGGTCTATATTTCCCCCTATAACGACCCACAGGTGATTGCCGGCCAGGGTACCTGCGGCATGGAGTTGGTGGAGCAACAAGCGGATTTGGATGCGGTATTCGTCGCCGTGGGCGGCGGGGGTTATATCTCAGGAATTGGCACCGTTTTGCAGCAATTGTCGCCGAAAACCCAGCTTATTGCCTGCTGGCCGGAAAATGCCACCAGCATGTATAGCGCGCTACAGGCCGGTCATATTTACCCGGTAGAAGAGCAGGACACCCTGTCCGATGGTACCGCGGGCGGTGTCGAACCAGGTGCCATCACCTTCCCGCTGTGCCAGCAGGTAATCGATCGCAAAATATTGGTCAGTGAAGCGGAAATCAAACAGGCCATGCGTCAGATAGCCGCCAGCGATCGCTGGATCATCGAAGGCGCCGCCGGGGTGGCCTTGGCCGCCGCCATCAAACTGGCAGCGGAATTCCAGGGAAAAAAAGTGGCGGTGGTGCTGTGCGGGAAAAACATCGTGCTGGAGAAATACCTCAAGGCCATTGCCGATGAAAATCATTAACAAACGGCAGATCCTTGACGTTTTCAATGCAGATGCCGTCACTTTGTTGCTCAAACAGGGTTTTATTGCCTATTCACAGCAACAAGTGCAACAGCCGCCGGTACAGCATTTTCTGTTTGAACAGGCGGCTGGTGACAGCTGCATTAAATCGGCCTGGCTGGAAGGCGACGAGCAATTTGTCGTCAAGGTCTCTTCCGGCTTTTACCGTAATCCGGCGCAAGGGCTGGCCAGTAATCAGGGGCTGATGATGGCCTTCTCGGCGCAAACCGGTGAGCCGCAGGCACTGTTGCTGGACGAAGGTTGGCTAACCGCATTACGCACCGCGCTGGCCGGGCGAATTGCCGCCGAACTCTGCGCTCCGGCGGAGATCCCGGCGATTGGCATCGTCGGTTGCGGCATGCAGGCCCGGTTGCAGTTGCAACAGTTAAAACCCCAGACCGCCTGCCGCGAGGTTTGGGTATGGGGTCGCAACGAAGTCGCTTTGCAAGCCTACCGGTGCGATGCCGAAGCCGAAGGTTTCCGGGTGCAGATCACCCAGGATGCGGCGGAACTGGCAGCGCACTGCCGCTTGATTGTCACCACCACTCCGAGTCGCGAACCCATTCTGCAGGCGGCGGATATCCAGCCCGGTACCCACATCACCGCGGTCGGCGCGGACAGTCACGGCAAGCAAGAGCTGGCAGCCGATCTGGTGGCCAGGGCGGATGTGCTGTTGGTGGATTCTTTGGCACAATGTACCGAGTTTGGTGAGATCGCTACTGCTTACCGGCAGGGTTTGCTTAAATCGACGCCGATCGTCGAACTGGGTACCGCATTGGCTCAGGGGATAAAAGTGCGCAGCGACCCTCAGCAAATCACCCTGGCCGATCTGACCGGGCTGGCGATTCAGGACGTGCAGATTGTGAAGGGCATTTTAGCGCGGTTATAAGCGGCTTAAAGGGGCGCGGCTGCGCCCCTTGGAGGCAAAATACTATCAGGCATTCAGCACAAATTTCTCGATGGCGCGGGCTACACCGTCTTCAGTGTTGGTAGTGGTAACGTACTGTGCTACCGCTTTCAGTTCCGGGATAGCATTGCCCATTGCCACGCCCAACCCGGCATACTCAATCATCGCCGTGTCGTTGGCTTGATCGCCCAACGTCATCACATTTTCACGCGCAATACCGAGATGATCGGCCAGCATTTTCACCCCAGCCCCCTTATCCACTTTCTGATGCAAGATTTCCAGGTAATAAGGCGCGCTTTTCAGGATGGTGTAACGTTCCCGCGTTTCTGCCGGGATGCGAGCGATAGCGCGATCCAACAGCTCCGGTTCGTCGATCATCATCACTTTCGGGAAACGAATCGAAGGATCCATCTCTTCCACGCTGCGGTATTTCAGCGGAATACCGGTCATCTCAGACTCATGTACGGTGTATTTGCCGATATCCTTGTTCGGGGTATACAAAGTGTCAAAATCAAACGCCTGGAAATGGACGCCAAACTCGCGAGCCATCTTCTCGAAGTGCAGGTAATCCTCAAAACCCAGCGTTTCCTGCAGGATGCAGGCGCCGTCTGCCGCCTGTAAAACCAGTGCGCCGTTATAGGTAATACAGAAATCACCGGGGCCCTGAATATCCAACTGACGCAGATAATCCTGCACGCCGACGTAAGGCCGCCCGGTGGCCAGCACCACATGCACCCCTTTGCGGCGTGCCTCGGCGATCGCCTGCTTTACCGCCGGCGTAATCTGGTGCTGCGGGTTGAGCAGCGTGCCGTCCATATCAATCGCAATCAATTCAATAGCCATTAGAGCCTCTCCCAGTGGTTTTCCCCATGCTAACGCGTTTCAGCCCGTAATGTCAGCGCCAAAAACGGCGTAAAAAAATCCGCGCGGGTTGCCCGGCGCGGATTTTCAATGCCCCCATCATACTTCAGGCTGCCTCTTTGTTGGCTGCCTTGACTCACCCCAGTCACTTAGTTATCTAAGCTCCTGGGGATTCGCTCAGTTGCCGCCTTGATGCAACCTGAATTATTTTGGGGAGAAAGGGGTTAGATATCGATGTTTGCCGCTTTCAGGGCATTTTCTTCGATAAAGGCACGACGAGGTTCAACCGCATCACCCATCAGGGTGGTGAACAGTTGGTCAGCAGCAATGGCGTCCTTCACCGTCACGCGCAGCATGCGGCGGCTTTCCGGATCCATGGTGGTTTCCCACAGCTGCTCTGGGTTCATTTCGCCCAGACCTTTATAACGCTGTACTGCCAGACCACGGCGTGACTCTTTCACCAGCCACTCCAACGCCTGCTCGAAGCTTTCAATCGGCTGACGACGCTCACCACGTTCGATGTAGGCATCTTCTTCGATCAGGCCGCGCAGTTTCTCACCCAGCACGCAGATTTTGCGGTATTCACCGCCGTGGATGAATTCGAAGTCCAGCGCGTAGTCGGTGTCCACACCGTGGGTACGAATGCGCAGGATCGGCTCAAACATCTGGCGCTCACGGTTCTCAAAGATCACCGAGTCATAGCTGCTGCCGTGCTGTTCTTTATCGTTCAGCAATTTCACCAGCGAATCAATCCAGGTCTTAACCTTGGCTTGATCGCTCAAATCGCCTTCCAACAACGTCGGCTGGTAGATCAGGTTGTTCAGCAGTGCACGCGGGTAGCGGCGCTCCATGCGACCGATCAGCTTCTGCACGCTGTAGTGCTCGGCAACCAGTTTCTCCAATGGCTCACCGGCAAGCGCAGGGGCGCTGGCGTTGGTGTGCAGGGTGGCACCGTCCATCGCGATGGCGATTTGGTACTGATCCATCG
Source organism: Serratia sp. BW106 (assembly GCF_002607755.1). Classification (NCBI taxonomy): domain Bacteria; kingdom Pseudomonadati; phylum Pseudomonadota; class Gammaproteobacteria; order Enterobacterales; family Yersiniaceae; genus Serratia; species Serratia sp. BW106. The sequence goes on along the minus strand of NZ_MCGS01000024.1, from coordinate 46,435 downwards.
CCTCGTCATCTTTGATGTACTGCTCTTGCTTGCCTTTTTTCACCTTGTACAGCGGCGGCTGGGCAATGAACACGTGACCGCGCTCAATGATTTCCGGCATCTGACGGTAGAAGAAGGTCAACAGCAGCGTACGGATGTGCGAGCCATCGACGTCGGCATCGGTCATGATAATGATGCTGTGATAGCGCAGCTTGTCCGGGTTGTACTCATCGCGGCCAATGCCGCAACCCAGTGCAGTGATCAGTGTCGCGACTTCCTGTGAAGACAGCATCTTGTCGAAGCGCGCCTTCTCAACGTTGAGGATTTTACCTTTCAACGGCAGGATCGCCTGGTTCTTACGGTTACGCCCCTGCTTGGCAGAGCCGCCCGCTGAGTCCCCTTCCACTAGGTACAGTTCAGACAGTGCCGGGTCACGTTCCTGGCAATCCGCCAGTTTGCCCGGCAGGCCGGCCAGATCCAATGCGCCTTTACGACGGGTCATTTCACGCGCTTTACGCGCTGCTTCACGAGCACGTGCCGCATCGATGATTTTGCCGACGACGATTTTCGCATCGCTCGGGTTTTCCATCAGATAATCGACCAGCTTCTCGTTCATCAGCGTTTCAACCGCCGTTTTCACCTCAGAAGAAACCAGCTTGTCTTTGGTCTGAGAAGAGAACTTCGGATCCGGCACTTTCACCGAAACCACAGCAATCAGGCCTTCACGCGCATCGTCACCGGTGGCGCTGATTTTGGCTTTTTTGCTGTAGCCTTCTTTATCCATGTAGCTGTTCAGGGTACGGGTCATCGCGGTACGGAAACCGACCAGGTGGGTACCCCCATCACGCTGTGGGATGTTGTTGGTGAAGCAGTAGATATTTTCCTGGAAACCGTCGTTCCACTGCAACGCCACTTCCACACCGATGTCGTCTTTCATGGTCGAGAAATAAAACACGTTTGGATGGATCGGGGTTTTGTTTTTGTTCAGGTACTCAACAAACGCCTTGATACCGCCTTCATAGTGGAAGTGGTCTTCTTTGTCCGTGCGTTTGTCTTTCAGGCGGATAGACACGCCAGAGTTCAGGAATGAGAGTTCGCGCAGGCGCTTGGCCAGAATATCGTACTCAAATTCGACATTATTGGTGAAGGTTTCATAGCTCGGCCAGAAACGCACCGTGGTGCCGGTCTGATCGGTTTCACCGACCACTTTCAGCGGCGCCTGTGGTTCACCCATGGCGTAGGTTTGCTCGTGCACCTTGCCTTCGCGACGGATCACCAGTTCCAGTTTTTCAGACAGGGCGTTAACAACCGAAACACCCACGCCGTGCAGACCGCCAGAAACCTTGTAGGAGTTGTCATCAAATTTGCCGCCGGCATGCAGCACGGTCATGATCACCTGTGCCGCAGAAACCCCTTCCTCTTCGTGAATACCGGTCGGGATACCACGGCCGTCATCCTGTACCGAAACGGAGTTATCGGCATGGATGGTCACCTGGATGTCACTACAGTGGCCAGCGAGTGCTTCGTCGATAGCGTTGTCCACAACCTCGAATACCATGTGGTGCAGACCGGTGCCATCATCGGTGTCGCCGATATACATGCCCGGGCGCTTACGCACCGCGTCCAGCCCTTTTAATACCTTGATACTTGAGGAGTCATAAGAATTCGACATCAACGTTTCTCGCTCATTTTAGTCCTGTGGTTGAACCTCTATTTTACCTTGTTCCACGCGGAACATCTTGCCCTTTTCACCGGCCATATCGGTCACTTGTTCAGCGCTCACGGCACTGACAAAGACCTGGGCCTGGGTGGCTTTCAGGCGATCGGCCAGTAACCGGCGACGGCCGGTGTCCAGCTCGGAGGCAAAATCATCAATCAGATACAGGCAACGCCGCCCGCTCTGCCGGGTGAGAAACTCACCCTGCGCTAAGCGCAACGCGCACATCAGCAGTTTAAGCTGACCGCGCGATAACAAATCCTCTACCGGCGTGCCGTCGGCACGGATGCGAAAGTCCGCCTTATGCGGCCCCACCGCGGTATAGGTTAACGCCCTGTCACGCTCAAACTGGCGCTCCAGCAGCTCTCCGTAGTCGCTCTCTTTGTCCCAGCCACGCTGGAAAGAGAAACTCAGGGCAAATTCGGGCAAAAACTGCGCGCATGTCGCGGTAATATCCGCGGCAATCGCGTCGCTGTAAGCTGCCCGCCACTCGCTGATACGCTCGGCCAAGGGGATCAGTTCCTGATCCCAGGCGCGGATCTGCGCATAGCGACTGACCTGGCGCAGCGCGGCATTGCGCTGCTTCAGTAACCGTTTCAGGTTGCTCCAGGCGGTGAAAAAACCGGGTTCGTTATGAAAACAGCCCCAGTCCAGGAAGGCGCGCCGGAATTTCGGCCCACCGTTTAGCAGGGTAAAACCTTCGGGGGTAATCAGTTGCATCGGCAATAGCTGCGCCAGTTCAGCCACTTTGTGGCCGTCGCTGCCATCGATGCGTACCTTGCTGTCCCCTTGACGGCTCTTGCTTAATCCTACGGATATTTCACGTTCTGCACCGTCAATACGGCCGTGCAAAATAAACTCCGGCTGGTCGTGGCGGATCACCCGACCGGCCTGCAGGCTGCGAAAAGCCCGCCCGTGCCCGAGGGTGTAAACCGCCTCAAGCACGCTGGTCTTTCCGCTGCCATTGGGCCCCACCAGGAAGTTGAATCCCGGCGCCAGCGCCAAATCTGCATCTTCTATATTGCGAAAATCTTTAATCAGTAAACGCGTCAGAGCCATGCAATCTCTTTACCGATGACGGTGCTGTAATTCAAGGTAATGAGACTACAACCGCATCGGCATGACGACATAAGCCGCTGCCTGGCTGGCACCGTCTTCGATCTGCACGCTGGAAACCGAGTCGGTCAGCAGCAGGCGCACATCTTCACACTTGAGCGCGTTCAATACATCCAGCACGTAACTGACGTTGAAACCAATTTCCATCTCGGTGCCGTCGTAGCTGACATCGAGGATCTCTTCCGCTTCTTCCTGTTCAGGGTTGTTGGCGGTGATCTTGAGCTGGTTTTGGCTGACATACAGCCGCACGCCACGGAACTTTTCGTTCGACAAAATGGCCGCGCGAGCAAATGCCTGCTTGAGCAGATCGCAACCGGCTTCCAGCGTTTTGTCCGGATTCTTCGGCAATACGCGACGATAATCAGGGAAACGACCGTCAACCAGCTTGGAAGTGAAGATAAAGTCGCCGACGTGGGCGCGGATGTTGTTACTGCCGATCTGCAGTTGCAGCAGCGTATCGCCGCCGTCCAGCAGACGCACCAGTTCCATCACCCCTTTACGCGGCACGATCACCGAATGCGACGGCAATTGCTGACCGATCGGCATCGAACACACTGCCAGACGGTGACCATCGGTCGCCACGGTACGCAGCTCTTCACCTTCGGTTTCAAACAGCATGCCGTTTAAGTAGTAACGCACATCCTGGTGAGCCATCGAGAACTGCGTGGCTTCGATCAGGCGCTTCAACGTCGCCTGCGGCAAAGAAAATTCAACTTCACTCTGCCAGTCGTCCAGGTTCGGGAAATCTACCGCGGGCAACGTAGAGAGAGAGAAGCGACTGCGGCCGGAACGCACCAGCATACGCTCGCCTTCCAACGTTACAGTGATCTCGGCCCCTTCAGGCAAGCCACGGCAGATATCAAAGAGTTTACGCGCGGGGACGGTAGTCGCGCCCGCTTCATGGGGTTGGGACAGGGCAACGCGCGCCACCATCTCCATCTCCAGATCGGTACCGGTCAACAGCAGGGAGCCTTCCGTCACCTGCAGCAGCAGGTTACCCAGAATTGGCAGTGTTGGGCGGCCGCCCAGCGGGCTGCTCACCTGTTGCAGCGGTTTTAGCAGATGCTCACGTTCAACGATAAATTTCATAGCGCTAGGAAGATAATGTTCTGATTAAATTGGAGAAATCTTCTTTGATGTCGTGACTTTCTTCACGTAACTGCTCAATCTTCCGGCAGGCGTGCAACACCGTGGTATGGTCGCGGCCACCAAACGCATCGCCGATTTCTGGCAGGCTGTGGTTGGTGAGTTCTTTTGCCAGCGCCATCGCCATTTGGCGCGGACGAGCAACGGAACGCGAACGCCGCTTGGACAACAAATCAGCGATTTTAATTTTATAGTATTCCGCCACCGTCTTTTGAATATTATCGATGGTGACCAGCTTTTCCTGCAGCGCCAGTAGATCACGCAGCGCTTCACGCACGAAATCAATGGTAATGGCACGGCCGGTAAAGTTTGCGTTGGCGATCACGCGGTTCAGCGCCCCTTCGAGCTCACGCACGTTGGAACGCAGGCGCTTGGCGATAAAGAACGCCACTTCGCCCGGCAGACGGATATTGTTCTCATCGGCCTTTTTCATCAGGATCGCTACGCGCGTTTCCAGCTCCGGCGGTTCGATCGCTACCGTCAGCCCCCAACCGAAGCGGGATTTCAGACGATCTTCCACCCCGTTTATCTCTTTCGGATAACGGTCGGAGGTCAGGATAATCTGCTGATTGCCTTCCAACAGGGCGTTAAAGGTATGGAAGAACTCTTCCTGCGAACGCTCTTTATTGGCAAAAAATTGTATGTCATCGATCAGCAGCGCATCGACCGAACGGTAGTAACGCTTAAATTCTTCAATGGCATTGTTCTGCAGGGCTTTGACCATGTCCTGCACAAAGCGTTCCGAGTGCATATAGACCACTTTGGCGTTGGCCTTGCGTGCCATGATGCCGTTGCCCACCGCATGTAACAGGTGAGTTTTACCCAAACCGGTACCGCCATAAAGGAACAACGGGTTATAGGCTCCGCCCGGGTTATCCGCCACCTGGCGGGCCGCCGCGCGCGCCAATTGGTTGGATTTACCCTCTACAAAGTTATCAAAGGTATGCTTTGGGTTAACGTTGGAGCGGTAAGAAAGTTCAGGCTGCGGTGCCGCGTTGTCCCAGCTTGGGCGCGAAGGTGCCGCGACGCGTACTATTGGCGCGCTGGGTGCACTTACGCTGGCAGTAACGGTCTGGCTGATGATTTGGGAGAGCGGTTTGCTACCCACTTCAAAACGCAGTAATGGGGCATCCGTACCGCAGAAATCATTCAACAGGCCATTGATATTGTTTAAGTATTTATCGCGAACCCAATCCAGCACAAAACGATTGGGCGCATAAAGCGCCAGGGTATTGTCACTCAGTTCCGCCTGCAATGGGCGTATCCACATACTAAATTCTGTGGCAGGTAACTCATCCTGCAATCGGGCAAGACACTGCTGCCAAAGCGAAAGTGACACGGCGGACTCCACTCGAACAAGATCAATAAAAGAAAAGAATCAGGCTAATTTTTTATAACTCATGATTTTTGACACATACCCGGCATCGGCTGTTTGCCTGTGGGGGATGCGAACCGCCTTTCACGGTTTATGTCCCTCACGATCCCCGCTTGAGAGATCGCGATCGGAATGACGGATCATAGCGCAATCCGCGCAAGAGATCCTCCCCTTCATCACAGATTAGATCCATTTTATCCACAGGCCCCGGCCTGCGGCGATCTTTTCGCCAGTCTCGTTAAATTGCAGGCAAAATCCCGCGTGGGGAAAGGGATTTTTTACATTGTCAACCGGTTATACCCTGTTATCCACGCAAGATCCTTGCTTTTCCCCCTAAGGATCGCATCGGGATCCTTGCGATTTACCTCCGAGTCCGTATAATCTTCGCCCTACGTGTGTACCTGGTTCCTAAATGGTGTGTCATTAACCAGACAGGATTCTGCGGTGACCACGGGCCAATACCGGATTTTACTCCGAATTGGCAGACAACCAGGTAGGCTAGCGCAATGTGAATTGACTCAGGACTGTACAATTATTACAATCCCGCCTCTTTATATATTGCGATTGAGGCGTCGGTCGTCTTCACGCCGAATAGCCAAACGCGTTTACTGATCAGTAATTATTTTAAGTTTAGGTAGAAATCGCCATGAAACGCACTTTCCAACCGTCCGTATTGAAGCGTAACCGTAGCCACGGTTTCCGTGCTCGTATGGCAACCAAGAATGGTCGTCAAGTTCTGGCCCGCCGTCGTGCGAAAGGCCGTTCTCGTCTGACTGTTTCTAAGTAATAAAAGCTAACCCGCTGAGTGGTTAAGCTCGCTTTTCCCAGGGAGTTACGTTTGTTAACTCCCACTCACTTCACTTTCGTCTTCCAGCAGCCACAACGGGCTGGCACGCCGCAAATCACCATCCTCGGCCGCCTGAACCAGCTGGGGCATCCCCGCATCGGTCTTACCGTCGCCAAAAAACACGTCAAACGCGCGCATGAACGCAACCGGATCAAACGCCTAACCCGCGAAAGCTTCCGTTTACTTCAGCACGAGTTACCGGCGATGGATTTTGTCGTGGTGGCCAAAAAAGGGATAGCGGATTTGGATAACCGCGCGCTGACGGAAGCTTTGGAAAAATTATGGCGTCGCCACTGTCGCCAGGCTCCCGCATCCTGATCGGGCTGGTGCGGGCTTACCAGCTCGTCATCAGTCCGCTGCTTGGGCCTCGTTGTCGCTTCCAGCCGACATGCTCTCATTACGCAATTGAGGCATTAAGCAGGTTTGGCATGATAAAAGGCAGTTGGTTAGCATTGAAACGCGTATTAAAATGCCACCCCTTGAACCCAGGTGGCGATGATCCCGTGCCGCCGAAACCCGACGATAACAGAGAACACTAACGATGGATTCGCAACGCAATCTTCTCCTCATCGCTCTGCTGTTCGTGTCTTTCATGATCTGGCAAGCCTGGCAAACGGACAATGCTCCGCAACCAGTCGCGCAGACCACGCAACAGACTTCGAACACTGCTACCGGTGATGCCGCAAGCTCAGCAGTTCCAGCCAGTGGCCAGGGTAAACTGATTACCGTTAACACTGACGTGCTGTCGCTGACCATCAACACCCGTGGTGGTGATATCGAGCAGGCTAAACTGTTGGCCTACCCGGACACTCTGGGTTCATCGACGCCATTCCAATTGCTGGAAACCACACCGTCATTTGTTTATCAGGCGCAAAGCGGCCTGACCGGCAGAAACGGTCCGGATAACCCGGCAAACGGCGAACGTCCTCTGTTCCAGGCGGCGCAGGACAGCTACACCCTGCCGGAAGGCCAGGAAGAGCTGCGCATTCCGCTGACCTTTACCGGTAAAGACGGTGCCATCTACACCAAGACTTTCGTGCTCAAGCGTAACCATTACGCGGTTGGCGTTGACTACAACGTCGACAACAAAAGCACCACTCCGCTGGAACTGACCCTGTTCGGCCAACTGAAGCAGACCACCGAGCTGCCTAAGCACCGTGACACCGGCAGCAACAACTTCGCCCTGCACACCTTCCGTGGCGCGGCGTACTCTTCCAGCGATGACAAATATCAGAAGTATGCGTTCGATAAGGACGAGAACCTGAGTGTGACCACGCAGGGCGGTTGGGTTGCGATGCTGCAACAATACTTCGCCACCGCCTGGGTACCGGCAACTCAGGGTAGCAATACCTTCTATACCGCCAAGCCTGGCGACAACCTGTCCACCATCGGCTTCAAATCTACTCCGGTAGTAGTGCAGCCTGGTGCGCAGCAACAACTGAACGCGACCCTGTGGGTTGGCCCGGAGCTGCAGGATCAGATGGCCCAACTGGCGCCGCATCTGGACCTGACCGTGGATTACGGTTGGTTGTGGTTCATCTCCCAGCCGCTGTTCAAACTGCTGAAGTTCATCCACGGCTTTATCGGTAACTGGGGCTTCTCAATTATCATCATCACCTTCATCGTGCGTGGCATCATGTACCCGCTGACCAAAGCGCAGTACACCTCGATGGCGAAAATGCGCATGCTGCAGCCTAAACTGCAGGCGATGCGTGAGCGTATCGGTGATGACAAACAGCGCATGAGCCAAGAGATGATGGCGCTGTACAAGTCTGAGAAAGTGAATCCGTTGGGGGGTTGTCTGCCGCTGGTTATCCAGATGCCAATCTTCCTGGCGCTGTACTACATGTTGATGGGCTCGGTTGAGCTGCGCCATGCGCCGTTCGCCCTGTGGATCCATGACCTGTCGGCGCAAGACCCGTACTACATCTTGCCAATCCTGATGGGCGTGACGATGTTCTTCATCCAGAAGATGTCGCCGACCACCGTGACTGACCCGATGCAGCAGAAAATCATGACCTTTATGCCGGTGATCTTCACAGTGTTCTTCCTGTGGTTCCCGTCCGGTCTGGTGCTGTACTACATCGTCAGTAACCTGGTGACCATCATCCAGCAGCAGTTGATTTATCGCGGCCTGGAAAAACGTGGCTTACACAGCCGCGACAAGAAAAAGACCTAAGCGTATTGTAGGGGTTCGGCGCGCTGAACCCTTGCAGCGATAGATAAGAGGCGGTCATTAAGACCGCCTTTTTGCATATTGAATTGTCAGAGAGAGTCACTATGAGCACCACCGATACCATCGTAGCCCAAGCCACTCCGCCGGGACGCGGCGGCGTCGGCATTCTGCGTATTTCCGGCCGTGGCGCCAAAGACGTGGCCCAGGCCCTGCTCGGTAAGCTACCGAAGCCGCGTTACGCCGATTATCTGCCATTCCGTGATGCCGAGGGTGCGACCCTCGATCAGGGCATTGCGCTGTGGTTCCCGGGGCCCAATTCGTTTACCGGCGAAGACGTGCTGGAACTGCAAGGCCACGGCGGCCCGGTGATCCTCGATCTGCTGCTCAAACGCGTACTGGCGCTTCCCGGCATGCGTATCGCGCGGCCCGGCGAGTTTTCCGAACGTGCATTCCTCAATGACAAGCTGGACCTTGCACAGGCCGAGGCGATTGCCGACCTGATCGACGCCAGTTCCGAGCAGGCAGCCCGCTCAGCCATGAACTCGCTGCAGGGGGCTTTTTCCACCCGCATCCACCAGCTTGTGGAAGCACTTACTCACCTGCGGATCTACGTGGAAGCGGCCATCGACTTCCCCGATGAAGAAATCGACTTCCTGTCTGACGGTAAAATCGAAGCGCAGCTCAATGGCGTCATGGCCGATCTGGACAACGTACGCGCAGAAGCACGCCAGGGCAGCCTGTTGCGTGAAGGAATGAAGGTGGTGATCGCCGGGCGGCCAAACGCCGGTAAATCCAGCCTGCTGAACGCGTTAGCTGGCCGAGAGGCAGCCATCGTTACCGATATCGCCGGTACCACCCGCGACGTTTTGCGCGAACATATTCACATCGACGGCATGCCATTGCACATCATCGACACCGCCGGCCTGCGTGAAGCTATCGACGAAGTTGAGCGCATTGGTATCGAACGTGCATGGAACGAGATCGAACAGGCGGATCGCGTGCTGTTTATGGTCGATGGCACCACCACCGCGGCCACCGAACCGGCTGAGATTTGGCCAGAGTTTATGACGCGTCTGCCGCACCGCCTGCCGATCACCGTGGTACGTAATAAAGCCGACATCACTGGTGAAACGCTGGGTATGACCGAAGTAAATGGTCACTCACTTATTCGCCTGTCGGCGCGTACCGGTGAGGGCATCGATCTGCTGCGCGACCACCTGAAGCAGAGCATGGGCTTCACCAGTAATATGGAGGGCGGCTTCCTGGCCCGCCGTCGCCACCTGCAAGCGCTGGAACAAGCGGCCCAGCATCTGGTCGAGGGCAAAGAACAGTTAGTGAGCGCTTACGCGGGGGAGCTGTTGGCCGAGGAATTACGCCTGGCCCAGCAAGCGCTGAGTGAAATCACCGGCGAATTCACCTCCGATGACCTGCTGGGACGCATCTTCTCCAGCTTCTGCATCGGCAAGTAAGCCATCAAATACCACCGATAGCCGGTTTTCTCCGCCAGAGCGGGTAAATTTTTTACCTGCTCTCGGTGATTGATGCCTGAGCGGCCGGTCACAGCACCCTTCAGGGCCAGCGCGATATACTGAGTGACAAAAGATCCCTTCTCAGGAAAGAGCAGCATGGCATTAACCCTCAGGGTGTTACTGGAAAATCGGCGTGCCGCAGGCGTGGACCCATCGCTGCGGGTGAAAGCCGGCCTAAGCCTGTTGATTCAGGATGAAACGGACTCGGTTTTGTTCGATACCGGCCCTGATGACAGTTTCCTGCATAACGCAGAGCTGATGGGCGTCGACCTGTCCGGGCTAACCGCGACGCTGCTGTCACATGGCCATTATGACCACTGCGGTGGCGTCCCCTGGCTAGCCGATAACAGCCGTATCATCTGCCATCCGCACATCGCCAATGAACGCTATTCGGCAGTGAAACTGCTGGGTAAAACCCGGAAAATCAAAAAATTATCGCTGGATATCGATTACTCACGGCATCAAATGGAGTACAGCAGTGAACCACTGCATATCAGCGAACGTTTTATCTGGTCCGGAGAAATCGCGGTTGCCGAGCCAAAGGCCTATGGCGTAATCAGTGGCAAAACGGAGGCGGTGGATTACGTTAGCGACGAGGGTGTGCTGATTTATAAGTCCGATCGTGGGCTGGTTATTATTACCGGCTGTGGGCATCGTGGGATCATTAACATCGTGCGTCATTGCCAAAAGATCACCGGGATCAATAAGATCCATGCGTTGATCGGCGGTTTCCACCTGCGCTGCGCCTCACCGCGCCTGTTATGGCAGGTCAGGCATTTTCTGAGTCAGCAAAAACCGGATAAGATCATGGGATGTCATTGTACCGGCACATGGGGACGGCTGTGGCTGCCGGAGATGATATCGCCGGCGACGGGAGACACTTTCGTTCTGGAATAAAACGCTAACAAGCACATTAGTTTTTACCGCCATCCCCCTGAACAGGGTCCGCTATCTCCCCTGGCTTGCCAAAAATCGCCTAAGCTTATCTCAGCGATTTCTGTCGGGAGAGATAAGAAAAAATGAATGAACCACTGGATTTACTGGGTATCGGCCTTGGCCCTTTCAACCTCAGCCTGGCCGCCCTGGCCTATGAAAGTGGTGCCCTCAATTATACCTTCCTCGATCGAAACGCCAGCTTCCGTTGGCATCCCGGCATGCTATTGCCTTCTGCCTATATGCAGACCTATGTGCTGCAGGATCTGGTCACAGCGGTGACACCCCGCAGCCAATTCTCCTTTATCAATTACCTGGTCGAGCAGAAAAAAATTTATCGTTTTTTGATCACCGAACAGCAAATTATCAGCCGTGAAGAGTTCTCGGACTACCTGAGTTGGGCCTGCGATAGATTAGATGGGCTACAGTTTTCGCAGTCGGTTGAAAGTATTGATTTTGACGATGACCAGCAGTTGTTCGAGGTACGCACCCTCAACCAGACCCTGTGGGCGAAGAATATTTGCCTGGGTACCGGCCATGACCCCTGGTTACCGGCGGAGTTTTACCCGGCGCTGGGAGAGAATTGTCTGCATGCCGCCGAAATAGCCATTCGCAATCCAGATCTGACGGGTAAACGGGTGGCCGTAATTGGGGGGGGTCAAAGCGGTGCAGATATTTTCCTGAACGCGCTGCGCGGTCACTGGGGAGAACCGGCGCAACTGGATTGGATTTCCCGCCGCCCGAACTTCCAACCGCTGGACGAGTCCGCTTTCACCAATGAGTATTTCACCCCGGAATACGTCGATTATTTTTATACGCTGCCGCAGGATATTCGCGAACGCGAAATCAGGACACAGAAACTGCCTGCCGACGGTATCAGCAATCATACGCTGCGCACGCTGTACCGAGAGTTATACATGCGTTTCGATGTCATGCATCAGCCACGCAATGTCCGTCTTTTGCCGCACCGCACGCTGCTGGCAATCGAACCGACGGATAAGGGCTACCAGCTGCGTACCCGCCACGGTTTGGAAAATCGCCAGGAAGGATTTCATGCCGACATCGTTATTTTAGCGACAGGTTACCGCCCTTCGCTCCCATCCTGTCTAAAACCCCTGTTGCCGCGCATTCCCTTTGACGATCAGCAGCATTTGCCGCTGCTGCCGGATTTTAACCTTGAGTGGCAAGGACCTGAACAGAATCGTATTTATGCGGTGAATGCCGGTATACATAGTCACGGCAGCGCCGAGGGTGGGCTCAGCCTGATGGCCTGGCGCTCTGCCCGCATTCTCAATCATCTCCTCGGTAAACCCCATTTTGATTTGACGCCTAACGCATCAATGATCCAATGGTGGAGTGACGCGGCACCGGACAATAATATTGAACAGGAAGATAAATAGGATAAAACGCATACTGTTTTTTAATGATAAATCCGCGACTTATGCTTAATCTAACCCCCCTGCGTTTTCTGCTGCCCCTCTGTCATGGAGTGAATAATGGCGTGTCATTTTGCCCGATGGATCCCCACATCCACCGCACTGGATACCCGGAGACTCTCCGCAGACGTGGTTGCTGCGACCGCTTCTTTTTCCGTTAAACGCCGCCAGCGCTTCCTGCAGGGGCGCATCCTGCTCGCAGAGATGATGTTCTATCTTTATGGGCTGCCGGTATTACCCTCTATCGCCACCACCCCAACCGGCCGCCCCTGTTTCGTCGACAATCACCTGCCCGATTTCAGCCTGGCCTATGCCAGCGATACGGTGGGGGTCTTGCTCAGCCAGGAAGGCAAGGTAGGGCTGGATATTGAAGTCATGCGCGCCCGCGGCGGGCAACATAAAGAGCGGCAGCACCAATACCAAACGCCGGCCGAAAGCGCCTGGATCAGTGCGCAATACGATCGACTGGAGGCAGAAACCCAGCTGTGGAGTATCCGCCAGAGCGTGCTGAAACTTTCCGGCCTGGGTAACAGCGGGCAGTCGACGCTGCTGCTGCATCCTTTTTCCGGCCATCTGCGCTCCAGTATCACCCCGCAGGTCCATGTGATGAGCGATGCCGATGAATACCTGAGTTGGGCTTGTGCGCGTGAACCCAGCCTTGAGCGCTTAATCTGTTGGCAATACGAAGCGGACAAAGGCCTGCAGAAGCACGGCGAAATCTCCCCGCGAACCCCAGCCATCTCCACCCGCTTTGTGAAATTAACCAGTCTGGCGCTCCACCGCTGACATCGGCGATTAATGACGGATCCGTAAGATAAAACTTTCTTTAACGGATAAATTTCTGCATAAAACTGCAAAGTCAGCTAAATATTCAGCAATCATCTATTCTCACTGCCCTTCTTGCCCTACTATCTTCGGGTGTTCTAAGCTGAATCTGTTCATTCGAAAGGGAGAATCACCATGTCAGACCAAGCATTAAAAATCGTCACCCTGCTCGGCAGTTTACGTAAAGGCTCTTACAACGCGATGGTCGCCCGTGCCTTACCCGGCCTTGCCCCACAAGGTGTTACCATCGAAGCACTCCCCTCTATCCGTGATATCCCGCTGTACGATGCCGATATGCAGCAGGGAGAAGGTTTCCCCGCCGCGGTGGAAGCCATTGCCGAACAAATCCGCCAGGCTGACGGCGTGATCATCGTAACCCCGGAATATAACTATTCGGTGCCGGGCGGATTGAAGAACGCCATCGACTGGCTTTCCCGTCTGCCAAATCAACCCTTGGCCGGTAAGCCAGTGGCTATTCAGACCAGCTCAATGGGGCCAATTGGTGGCGCACGCTGCCAGTATCACCTGCGCCAGATCCTGGTGTTCCTCGACGCAATGGTGATGAACAAACCAGAATTTATGGGTGGCGTGATCCAGAACAAAGTGGACGCGCAGACGGAAGAATTGAATGACCAGGGTACGCTGGACTTCCTGACGGGGCAGCTGTCCGCCTTCAGCGATTACATCCGTCGTCTGAAATAAATGTCTTTTTTGACGCCTTCAGCAAAAATTGACTGATGGCGTCATTATCATGAGAAAAAAATCACCAACCCATTAAAAATAAAGTCATTAAATTATGTATTTCTTTATTTTAGCCATATTACTGGCTTTCATCACCAGACCACTACTAGCCACAGAAATGCATTATCCCGCCGGAGAAGAGCCGATCGAGCTGCCGGTACATAGCCCGCTTAGCACCCAGTTACCCCGCACCGCACAGAGCCAGGAAGATAAAAAGATCGCCGCCATGTCGTTGTATCTGACGCTGATGCGTGAAGATGGCCGTAATGTATGGGCACCTTACCAGTTGGCGGCCTCCTCAGCAGAAAAGGGCCAGACCGAATTGGCAGAGCGTTATCTGCAACTGAGCGCCGATCGCGGGTTGTGGTATTACTACAATCTGTTGGAGGACGACGCCTTCAACAACATCCAACACAGCAGCACCTATCAGTCGATTCTGGCGATAACCAAAGCGCGCTATCTGCAACATGCGCATTGGTTCGAAGGCAAAGCCAGCTACGCCATACCGGACGGTCCCCCCCCACCCGGAGGCTGGCCAACGGTGGTGTATCTGCACGCCTATGGCAAAAGCGCCGGTATCACGCCTGAAGAGCGCCTGTTTTTCAGTGAGATCGGCGTCACCTATGTTGAGATCAACGGCACCCAGATGCTGTCAGAAAACTGTTTCCGTTGGTCAAATTACAGTGATGAAAGCACTCAGAGCGCAATTCAGCGGGCTTTGCAGCCGTTAACCAAAGAATTAAAGCTCAACCCTCAACAGGTCTACCTTACCGCTCGCGGGCAGGGAGCACTGCATGCTGCCAATCTGCTGGCCAAGTACCCGCAACTTTATGCCGGAGCGATGCTGATCGCCCCTAATGGCGAGATCAAACAGGCACAGCAGTCGCTGGCAGCCCATAAGCGGCTGGTGGTGGCGTACTACGATCGGCAAAATTTCAGCGATCAGGCGTTGGCAATGCACTTCGCCAATCTGTTCAGTGAGAATAATCAGGTAGAGGCTTTGCATTTTGCCCAGGGTGAGAACCCCGATGGCGGCTGGCAGGCGCGTTTCAAACGGCCTTTGCAGTGGATGTTGCATCAGGTACCCGACGCAACACCGGGCGCCTGATGTGACTACGCGCATTGACTTGCAGGCTATGAGAAAGTTGATTATTAGGGAGAGCGTACCGAAGGGGTCGTAGCAGCTTCAGCTGCCGACCAATTTGCCGGGAGCAAATTGGAACGACTTTCAGTCGGCCCGGAGGGTGGGACACACGGATGTGTCCCATAATGGCCCCTCGGTGCGCTAGGCCCGAGTATCTCAGGCTAAAAGCAAACCCAGGGCCGACGTTTGTCGGCCCTGTTCGCATTAATGACCGTCTACAAAAACAATCTTCAGCACAAACAGTAGCGCGACAACCACCACGCATGGGCTGATTTCACGCCAGCGGCCGGTACCCAACTTCATGACGCAGTAAGAAATAAAGCCGAGTGCGATACCTTCGGTAATCGAGAAGCTGAACGGCATCATCACCGCAGTCACAAACGCCGGTACCGCTTCGGTCAGGTCATCCCACTTAACCCGCGCCAGGCTGGATGTCATCAGCACGCCCACGTAGATCAACGCACCGGCAGCGGCGTAAGCCGGCACCATGCCCGCCAGCGGCGACAGGAAAATCACCAGCAGGAACAGGATCCCGGTCACCACCGCGGTCAGACCGGTACGGCCGCCGACGGAAACCCCGGCAGAGCTTTCAATGTAGGCCGTCACGGAGGAGGTACCGACAAAGGAGCCGGCCACCGAACTGATGCTGTCCACGTACAACGCCTGCTTCATGCGTGGGAACTTGCCCGTTGCATCGGTCAGACCGGCCTTGTCGGTCACGCCAATCAGGGTGCCGGAGGAGTCGAACAGGTTCACCAGCATAAAGGAGAAAATCACCCCCGCCAGGCCAATGTTCAACGCCCCCGCCAGATCAACCTGGCCCACTACCGAGGTAATGTTGGGTGGCATCGAGAACACGCCGCCGTATTTCACATCGCCCAATGCCCAGCCGATCAGGGTGGTCACCACGATGGAAACCAGCACCGCCGCATGGAAGTTACGGGAGGACAGCACGGCAATGATAAAGAAGCCCAGCGCGCCCAGCAGCACATTGTGCGAGGTCAGGCTACCGATGGTCACCAGCGTATCCGGGTTAGCCACCACAATGCCGGCATTTTTCAGCCCCATCATGCCGATAAACAGGCCGATACCGCTGGTGATCCCCACCCGCAAACTCATGGGGATATTGGCAATCATCCAGTAGCGGACGCGGAAAATGGTCAACAGCAATAAACCGACCGCGCCCCAGAAGATGGCCCCCATGCCGATCTGCCATGAAATCCCCATCGCGCCCACCACCACAAAGGCGAAGAACGCATTGAGGCCCATTGCCGGCGCCAGTGCCACCGGCAGGTTCGCCAGCAGGCCCATCAAAATACTGCCAAAAGCGGCAATCAGACAGGTGGTTACAAACACCGCCTGCGTATCCATACCCGCCGCGCCCAAAATTTGCGGGTTAACGAACACGATATACACCATGGTCAAAAAGGTAGTAATACCGGCAATCGTTTCCGTACGCGCCGTAGTGCCATGTTGCTTGAGTTTAAACACACGCCCAAGCAAGCCTTGCTCAACGTCAAGGCCAGTGACTTGTTTGCTCATTATCAGAATTCCGAAGAAGGGAATGGAGAGTCGCTGGCTATCCTATAACAAAAAGTCAGGGTTTTGACGCCGCTCACAGCTTTTTTTCGCCGTCTTTACGGCTAAAACCCCCAACAGATTGTATTTACTGAGATTGATCGGTAAACCGTGATTCTGGGGTCGCAATCCTGCCTGATGCGGTTAAAGTGGCATTATCACCGCATAACCTAAGGACACGGCCCCTGATGAAGCAGATTGACTGTATTTTGTTTGATTGCGACGGCACGCTGGTGGACAGCGAAGTGCTGTGCAGCAAAGCCTACGTGCACATGTTTGCCCACTATGGCATTCACCTTTCGCTGGACGAGGTGTTCAGAAAGTACAAGGGGGTGAAGCTGTACGAGATTATCGAACAGGTTAATGCGGAGCACGGAGTCGCCTTGCCGAAGGAAGAACTGGAGCCGTTATACCGCCAGGAAGTGGCCCGTCTGTTCGACAGCGAATTGCAGCAGATTACCGGTGCGCGTGAACTGCTGGCACAGGTGTCAGTCCCTATGTGTACCGTGTCTAACGGCCCGGTCAGCAAAATGCAGCACTCGCTCGGCCTGACCGACATGCTGCACTATTTTGATGACCGGTTGTTCAGCGGCTATGACATCCAGCGCTGGAAACCGGATCCGGCTATCGTGTTTCACGCCGCCGAAAAAATGCAGGTACCGGTGGAGCGTTGCATCCTGGTGGACGACTCCGCCGCCGGGGCGCAGGCCGGGATCGCTGCGGGTATCCCGGTATTTTACTTCTGTGCCGATCCGCACAATAAACCGATCGACCATCCCCTGGTCACCGCATTCGACAGCCTGGCGCAATTACCTGCGTTGTGGCGTGAACGTGGCTGGCAGTTGACTAACTAGCCGGCAACGGCGGTTTGTTACGCCACCAGCGCCATGAGCGTTTCAACGCCCGGGTCTGCGGGCTAAAGCGGCGATTGACCGCATTGGCCAGCAGATCCAGCGCCAGACAAAAAACGAAGTACACCAGGGCGATAAACAGGAACACCTCCATCGGGTACACCATGCTGCGGTTGTTGACCTGGGTTGCCAGAAAGGTCAGCTCACCGACACCGACGATATAGGCCAGCGAAGTGTCCTTGATCAACGAAATCCACTGGTTGATAAACGAAGGCACCATCATGCGCAGCGCCTGGGGCAATACGATCATCCGCAGCGTCTGCCAGCGGGTTAACCCCAGTGATAAACCCGCTTGCCACTGGCCCGGGCCGATGGCGGCAATTCCCGCCTTCACCGCATGAGCCAGATAGGCCGAGGCGATCAACGCCAATGCGCAAACTACGGTAGTAATTTCCGGAATATCCACGCCAAAAACCATCGGCAGCAGAAAATAGGTCCAGAAAATCAGCATGATCACCGGGATGGCGCGGAAGAAGCCCAGCAGCATGGCCAGTAATCCGGCAGCGACGCCGCTCGACATCGCCAGTGCCACGCCTAACAGCGTGCCGAGAATGGCCGAAGCCACACCGGCCATCAGGCTGATCGCCAACGTCAGCGCGGCGCCCCCCAGCGGTCCGTCCGGCCAGGTGCCCCACAACAGATAGCCCAGGTTGTCGTAAATGACGCTGAAATCCATCTTAATGCCCTCTCAGCGGTTTACGCTGCTGTCGCCACATGCCCCAGCCTTCCAGCAACGCAATAATGGCAATGTACAGCAACGTCGCCACACCAAACGCCTGGAAGGTGCGCAGCGTCTCGGTTTCTACCTGACGCGAAGCATAGGACAGTTCGGCAACGCCGATCGCCATGGTCAGCGAGGAGTTTTTTATCACGTTCATATACTGACCCAGCAGCGGTGGCATGGCGATTTTCAGCGCCTGCGGCAGCACCACATAACGCATGGCCTGCCAGCCGGTTAATCCCAGCGCGTTGGCCGCATATTTTTGCCCGCCGGCGACGCCACGGATACCAGAGCGGATCTCTTCGGCGATAAATGCACTGGAGTACAACGTCAGGCCAAAGAAGCCGGCGAGAAACTCGAACGACGGCCACTCTAGCGGGCCGATTTGATGTGAAGTGTTCAGCCACTGCATGGCGGCAGAAGGCAGGATCTGCCCGGCAGCGAAATACCAGAAGAACAGCTGCACCAGCAATGGCGTATTACGAAACAACGAACTGTACCCCACCGCCAGCCAGCGCAGTCCCCACAGGCGGCTGTCACGCATTGCCGTCAGTAAAAACCCCAACAGCGTGGCGGCCAGGCTCGCGCAGGCGGAAAGCCACAGCGTCAGCAGGAAACCCTGCCATAGCCAGCTCAGATACTGCGGCGCCAGCAGCCAGTCTGAGAGTTGTTGCAGATGCATGCTAAATCCTTGTATTGCAGAATGCGCCAGGGGCGCAGCAAGCTGCGCCCCTCCGTTCACACCTCACAGCCCTCGCGGATCAGGCTTTCGGCTGTTGATCCAGGGGTGCGATGGTGAAATTGCCGCGTGGCTGCGCGGTTTTGGTTTCCGGGCCAAACCAGCGATCGTAGATCTTCACCGCTTCGCCGTCTTTTTCCAGTTTAATCAGCGTGTCATTCACGCTGGCGGTCAGGCGATCTTCGCCTTTGGGAATACCGACCCCCTGGTACTCTTTGGTAATGCTGAACGGCGAGATCTCGAAATCAGCCTTCTGCGCCGCCGGCAGGTTGCCTAGCAGGCCCACCAGTTTGGCATCATCCTGGGTGATCGCCTGAACGTTGCCGTTACGCAGCGCCACGAACGCCAGCGGTGTGTCGTCGTAAGAGATCACTTTGGCCGTCGGATAATGTTCACGCAGGGTAATTTCCTGCACCGTGCCCTTGTCCGCGCCAATGCGCAGTTTTTTGATATCTTCCGGGGTTTTCAGCACGCCTTTATGGGCGATAAATTTCTGGCCGGTGGCGAAGTACGGCACGCTGAAGTTCACTTCCTTGGCGCGCTCGTCAGTAATGGTGAAGTTGGCGGCGATCAAATCGACCTTTTTCGACACCAACAAAGGAATACGGTTGGCAGGATTGGTGGCTCGCAGCTCCACCTTCACACCCAGCGCTTTGCCGATCGCATCGGCCACATCAACGTCATAACCCACCAACTTTTTGCTTTGCGGATCGATATAACCGAACGGAGGATTACTGTCGAACACCGCGATACGCACTACGCCGGCTTTCTTGATGTCGTCGAGTTTGTCCGCATGCGCGGCACCGGTGGCGAGGCTGGTCAGGCTGGCTAACAAAGTTAAGGCCAAAACGCGATGTTTCATGAGTTGCTCCTAAGGGGTTGATGTCCTGCTGGCTGCTACGCTAGCAAGACCCGCTTAGGTCAGGAAATAATATAAAAAGCTATATTTATAACCTTTTTATCTTTAGGGGTTTTAAACAGCATAAAGGCGCAGTTTTCTGCGCCTTTGGAGGGTAACTCGTGGGGAGAATTACTCTTTTTTCTCGTCTTTACCGTCGGACGACAACAGCTTTTCCAGCGCATCGCCGCCAATATGACGGAAGTCCTGACCTTTGACGAAGTAGAAGATAAATTCGCAAATGTTCTGGCAACGATCTCCGATACGCTCGATCGAACGGGCGCAGAACAACGCAGTCAGCACGCTGGGAATGGTGCGCGTGTCTTCCATCATGTAAGTCATCAGCTGACGCACAATGCCTTCATATTCCTGGTCGACCTTTCTGTCTTCGCGGTAAATTCGGATCGCTTCATCCAGATCCATACGCGCGAAAGCGTCCAGCACGTCATGCAGCATCTGCACGGTATGGCGGCCCAGCGACTCCAGGCTCACCAACAGTGGCTGGTGCTGATGCGAGAACTTCTCCAGCGCGGTACGGCAAATCTTATCTGCCACGTCGCCGATACGTTCCAGTTCGGAGATGGTTTTGATGATCGCCATCACCAGGCGCAGGTCACTGGCGGTCGGCTGGCGTTTGGCGATGATCCGCACGCAGGCTTCGTCGATCGCCACTTCCATCATATTGACCTTGGCATCGCCTTCGATCACCCGCTTGGCCAACTCACCGTCCTGGTTATGCATCGCGGTAATGGCGTCGGTCAGTTGCTGTTCCACCAGCCCGCCCATGGTCAACACCTGGGTGCGGATGTGCTCAAGTTCTGCGTTGAACTGGCCGGAAATGTGTTTATTTAAATTCAGGTTATCCATGATGCATCCTATCAACCATAACGGCCAGTGATGTAGTCTTCGGTCTGTTTTTTCTGTGGCGCGGTGAACAGGGTATCAGTATCACTGAACTCGATCAGTTCGCCCAGATACATAAATGCCGTGGAGTCCGAGCAACGCGCCGCCTGCTGCATGTTGTGAGTTACGATCACCACGGTGTAGTCAGACTTCAGCTCGCTGATCAGCTCTTCAATTTTACCGGTGGAAATCGGATCCAGCGCCGAGCAGGGTTCATCCAACAATAATACGTCCGGACGAATGGCAATGCCGCGGGCGATACACAGGCGCTGCTGCTGGCCGCCGGACAGGCTGTAACCGCTCTGGTGCAGCTTGTCCTTGGTTTCGTTCCACAGCGCTGCCTTGGTCAGAGCCCACTGCACGCGCTCATCCATGTCGGCACGCGACAGCTTTTCAAACAGACGCACACCGAAAGCGATGTTGTCGTATATCGACATCGGGAACGGTGTCGGCTTCTGGAACACCATGCCAACCTTGGCACGCAGCAGGGCGATATCCGAGTTGTCGGTCAGAATGTTCTGCCCATCCAGCAGGATGCCGCCTTCGGCACGCTGCTCGGGGTATAGCTGATACATCTTGTTGAAGGTGCGCAGCAGGGTTGATTTGCCGCAGCCGGATGGACCTATAAACGCGGTGACCTTGTTCTTGGCGATATCCAGCGTGATGTTTTTCAGCGCATGGAATTTGCCATAGTAGAAGTTCAGATCGCGTACCTGAATTTTGCTGCTGGAAGCGTCAGTAACCATACTCATCAAGACTTCTCTCTTTTCATCAGCGCCGCCAGGGCCGCGCTCAAAATTTTATGAATGCTTTTGCTTGGCGAAAACCACACGCGCCAAGATATTCAGGACCAATACGCACAGGGTAATCAACAACACCCCTGCCCAGGCCAGTTCTTGCCATTCGGCGAACGGGCTCATGGCGAATTTGAAAATGGTCACCGGCAGGTTGGCGATCGGCTGCATCAGATCGGTGCTCCAGAACTGATTCGACAGCGAGGTAAACAGCAACGGTGCGGTTTCCCCGGCGATACGTGCAATCGCCAGCAGTACGCCGGTGATAATGCCGGAAACAGAGGCCTTCAACGTGATGGCGGAAATCATGCGCCATTTCGGTGTACCCAGCGCGTAAGCCGCCTCACGCAGCGTATCCGGCACCAGTTTCAGCATGTTTTCGGTGGTACGGATCACGATCGGCACCTGCAACAACGCCAGTGCAATGATCCCAGCCCAGCCGGAGAAGTGCTGCATCTTCGCCACCACAATGGTGTACACGAACAGGCCGACGACGATCGACGGTGCCGATAACAGAATGTCGTTAATAAAACGGATAATTTCCGCCAGCCAGGATTTACGGCCGTATTCCGCCAGGTAAATGCCGGCCATGATGCCCAGCGGCGTGCCGAATATCGTCGCCCACATGATCAATAACCCGCTACCGGCGATGGCGTTAGCCAGGCCGCCGCCGGCAGTATTCGGTGGCGGTGTCATTTCGGTGAACAACGCCAGCGACATGCCGTCGATGCCTTTGGTCACCGTGGAGAACAGGATCCACACCAGCCAGAACAAGCCAAATACCATGGTCGCCATCGACATGAACAGCGCCAGTCGGTTTTTCTGACGGCGCCAGGCCTGCATTTTGCGACGGCTTTCCAACAGCGCCAGGTTGTTTTGCATTTCCATAGTCGCCACGTTAGCGTCCCTCCTTCTTGGCCAGACGCATGACCATCAACTTCGACAGCGCCAGGACGATAAAGGTGATAACAAACAGAATCAGACCCAGCTCCATCAACGCTGCGGTGTGCACCCCAGATTCCGCTTCGGCGAATTCGTTGGCCAGCGCAGAGGTGATACTGTTACCCGGCATATACAGCGAGACGCTGTCGAGCTGGTAGGTGTTACCGATGATGAAGGTCACCGCCATGGTTTCCCCCAGCGCACGGCCCAACCCCAACATCACACCGCCAATCACGCCATTCTTGGTAAACGGCAGCACGATACGCCAGATCACTTCCCAGGTGGTGCAGCCGATGCCGTAGGCCGACTCTTTCATCATCACCGGGGTCTGCTCGAACACGTCGCGCATTACGGCAGCGATGTAAGGAATAATCATAATCGCCAGGATCACCCCGGCAGCCAGAATACCAATACCGAATGCCGGGCCAGAGAACAGCTCACCGACAATCGGAATGCCGGACAGCACGTCGCCAACCGGAGTCTGGAAATATTCGGCAAACAGCGGGGCGAACACGAACAGACCCCACATGCCGTAAACGATACTTGGGATTGCCGCCAGCAGCTCAATGGCGATGCCCAGTGGGCGTCGCAGCCAGTTTGGCGCCAGCTCGGTCAGGAACAGCGCAATACCAAAGCTGACGGGCACGGCGATAATCAGTGCAATCAACGAGGTGACCACGGTGCCGTAGATGGGCACCAGCGCACCGAACTGCTCGGCAGGCGCGTCCCACTCTTTGGTCCACAGGAAGGAGAAACCGAATTTCTGGATGCTCGGCCAGGAGGCGAAGATCAGTGAAACAATAATGCCGCCCAGCAACAATAGGGTAATCAGCGCTGCCAGTTTAACCAGCGCGCTGAAGATGACGTCACCATTTTTACTCGGTGCTTTAATGGTCGGCTTGTACTCAGCCATAGATCACTCTCTGTTTTAACCCTGGCAGGCCCAACATAGGTCAGACCCTGAAAAACTGAGTGGGGCGCGTTGGATCCCGCGCCCCTGCGTTGTTAGTACAGCGCTTTACCGGAACTGTCTTTTACGTTGGTTTTCCATGCTGCACGCACCTGCTCGACAACTTCGTTCGGCAGAGTGGCGTAATCCAGGTCATTAGCCTGCTTGGCGCCCGTTTTGTACGCCCAGTCAAAGAACTTCAGGACTTCGGTGCCCTGAGCCGGGTTTTTCTGCTCTTTGTGCACCAGGATGAAGGTGGTAGAGGTGATTGGCCAGGCGTTGTCGCCTTTCTGGTCAGTCAGGTCCTGTGCGAAGGTTTTGCTCCAGTCCACGCCTTTAGCCGCTGCGCTGAAGCTCTCTTCTGTCGGGCTAACCGCTTTGCCATCGGCAGAAATCAGCTTGGTATAAGCCAGGTTGTTCTGCTTGGCGTAAGCGTATTCCACGTAGCCGATAGAGCCTGGCAGACGCTGTACGAAGGCCGCGATACCGTCGTTACCCTTGCCGCCCAGACCGGTTGGCCAGTTAACGGTAGAGCCTGCGCCGATTTTCTCTTTCCACTGCGCGTTGGCTTTGGACAGGTAGCTGGTGAACACGAACGAGGTGCCTGAACCATCAGCACGACGCACAACGGCAATGTTCTGATCCGGCAATTTAACGCCAGGGTTCAGCTTGGTGATCGCCGGGTCGTTCCATTTCTTCACGTTACCCAGATAGATATCGCCCAGAGTTTTACCGTCCAGGGTCAGCTCACCGGATTTGATGCCCGGGATGTTAACTGCCAGCACCACACCACCGATCACGGTAGGGAACTGGAACAGGCCATCAGCCGCCAGTTTTTCGTCAGTCAAAGGTGCATCAGAAGCCCCAAAGTCAACGGTATTGGCGATGATTTGCTTCACGCCACCCGAAGAGCCGATGCCCTGATAGTTAACTTTGTTGCCGGTTTCTTTCTGATAAGAATCTGCCCACTTGGCATAAACCGGAGCGGGGAATGTCGCACCTGCACCGGTCAGGCTAGCAGCAGCGAACGCGGACACGGCGGTCAGGGAGAAAGTCGCTGCCACAATACTGGCGACGGTGGTACGCATCAGTTTCATAATCCCTCCTAATGGGATATTCAAAAATCGACTTCAAGTCGTTTTCATCAGAGTAAGTATTGCTGCAGGAGGGAAAATAGGACAGTTTGGTGACAGTAAAATGTACGAAATATGACAGTTATATTACAACGCGAGCACCGTGATGATTATGTATTTAAAATCAGCCAATTAAAGATAAAAACACTCAGTAATTAATCAATAAAAAAACCCTTTCCATCTCACCTATCCGCTTGAATATGACAACTTTTATCCCTGCTGTCGCACCATTGTCATATTTGCTGCAGCCATGAAAAAAGCCGGCACAGCGGCCGGCTTTTAGAGGTTAACAGCAGCGAGTTACTCTACCGTGACAGACTTCGCCAGGTTGCGCGGCTGGTCAACGTCGGTGCCTTTGATCAGCGCCACGTGGTAGGACAGCAACTGCAACGGCACGGTGTAGAAGATCGGTGCCACGATTTCTTCAACGTGCGGCAACGGGATGATAGTCATGCCTTCGCTGCTGACGAAACCGGCATCCTGATCGGCGAACACATACAGCTGGCCGCCGCGCGCGCGCACTTCTTCAATGTTGGACTTCAGCTTTTCCAACAGTTCGTTGTTCGGCGCCACCACGATCACCGGCATATCGGCATCGATCAACGCCAGCGGGCCATGTTTCAACTCACCGGCCGCATAGGCCTCTGCGTGAATATAGGAGATCTCTTTGAGCTTCAGTGCGCCTTCCATCGCGATCGGGTACTGATCGCCACGGCCGAGGAACAACGCGTGATGCTTGTCGGAGAAGCCTTCCGCCAGCGCTTCAATGCTTTTGTCCAGCGACAGCATCTGTTCGATACGCGCCGGCAACGCCTGCAGGCCGTGTACGATTTCATGCTCAACGCTTTCCGCCATACCTTTCAGTCGGCCCAAACGCGCCACCAGCATCAACAGCACCGCAAGCTGGGTGGTAAAAGCTTTGGTGGAAGCCACACCGATTTCGGTGCCGGCCTTGGTCATCAGCGCCAGATCGGATTCACGCACCAGTGAAGAACCGGCCACGTTACATACAGCCAACGAACCGAGATAACCCAGTTCTTTCGACAGGCGCAGTGCCGCCAGCGTATCGGCGGTCTCACCGGACTGCGACAAGGTAATGATCAGGCTGCCCGGACGTACGGCAGATTTGCGATAGCGGAATTCTGACGCAATCTCCACGTCGCAAGGCACGCCGGCCAGCGATTCGAACCAATAGCGGGCAACCATGCCGGAGTGGTAAGAGGTCCCACAGGCAATGATTTGCACGTGCTGCACCTTCGCCAACAGTTCGTCGGCACGCGGGCCCAGCTCGCTCAGGTTGATTTGGCCGTGGCTGAAACGCCCTTCCAGGGTGTTCTTCAACGCCAGTGGCTGTTCGTAGATCTCTTTTTGCATGTAGTGACGGTAAGCACCTTTGTCACCAGCGTCGTACTGCACCTGGGATTCGATTTCAGGACGCTCAACGGCGTTGCCCTGCTTATCGAAAATGTTGACGGTGCGGCGAGTCATCTCCACCACGTCACCTTCTTCCAGGAAGATAAAGCGACGGGTTACCGGCAACAGCGCCAGTTGATCGGAAGCCAGGAAGTTTTCACCCACGCCACGGCCGATAACCAGCGGGCTGCCGGAACGCGCAGCCACCAGCACGCTGGGATCACGGCTGTCCATCACCACGGTGCCGTATGCGCCACGCAACTGAGGGATCACGCGTTGAACCACTTCCAGCAAGGTACCGCCCTGGCGCTGTTCCCAATGCACCAGGTGAGCAATCACCTCGGTGTCGGTTTCAGAGCTGAAGTGATAACCGCGTTCGATCAGCAGTTCACGCAACGGTTCGTGGTTTTCGATGATGCCGTTATGCACCACTGTAATGTAATCAGAAACATGCGGGTGCGCGTTAGCTTCGGTAGGTTCACCGTGCGTTGCCCAGCGGGTGTGAGCAATACCGGTGCCCCCATGCAATTCATGTTGTTCAGCGGCTTCGGCCAGTTTGTTAACTTTGCCCACGCGGCGTAAACGGCTGACGTTACCTTCGGCATCCACCACCGCCAAACCGGCTGAGTCGTAGCCACGGTATTCAAGACGGCGTAACCCTTCCAACAGAATCTCTGCAATATCACGTTGCGCTACTGCGCCTACAATTCCACACATCAGTTGTATTCCTAATTAAACGCCTTTCGGGGCGCTTTCGATGTCTTGACCTGATTTTGCCGGTTTTTACCGTGCTTCCCCGAGCCTGTAGAGAATGGGGATTATCCTCTTACCGCCTAGCAGCAGCTCAAAATCTATTGAGGACTTTTATGTTTTGTATTGGGCTCGTAAGCGGAGCCCAACGCAAAACACACGAGTTACTTCTTCTTGACCGGGCGCTGCCAACCCTGGATGTGCACCTGCTTGACGCGGCTCAGCACCAGTTCGTCTTCGCCGATATCACGGGTCACAGTAGTACCAGCGGCGATGGTGGAACCTTTGCCAACGGACACTGGTGCCACCAGCTGGGTGTCGGAACCGACAAACACGCCGTCGCCGATAATGGTTTTATGCTTGTTGGCGCCATCATAGTTACAGGTGATGGTACCGGCACCGATATTCACATCGTCGCCAATCTCGGCATCGCCCAGGTAGCTCAGATGACCCGCTTTGGACCCTTTGCCCAAACGCGCCTTTTTCATTTCGACGAAGTTGCCCACATGGGCACCCACTGCCAGTTCAGCACCCGGACGCAAGCGGGCAAAAGGACCCACTGTGCATTCCGCTGCCAGCACGGCATCTTCCAGCACGCTGTACGGACTGATTTCGCAGTCATCACCGATCACACAGTTTTTCAGCACGCAGCCGGCACCGATTTTCACTCGATCCCCCAGCTTAACCGTGCCTTCAATAATCACGTTGGCATCAATAGAGATGTCGCGACCGTGGACAAGTTCCCCGCGCAGGTCAAAACGCGCCGGATCCAGCAGCATAACGCCAGCCAACAGCAATTTTTCAGACTGTTCTGCCTGGTAGATGCGCTCAAGCCGCGACAGTTGCAGGCGGTTATTCACACCTTCCACTTCGCTCAGGCGTGACGGATGCACAGCTTCAATTTTCTTGCCGTCGGCGTGGGCCAGCGCAATGATATCGGTGATGTAGAATTCACCCTGTGCGTTGTCGTTATTCAGCATCCCCAGCCAGCGCTTGAGATCACGCCCATTGGCCACCAGGATACCGGTGTTGATTTCATTAATCTGGCGCTGGGTTTCGCTGGCATCCTTGTGCTCAACAATGCCCACCACCTGGTCGTTCTCACGCACGATACGCCCGTAACCGCTCGGATCAGCCAGCTTCACCGTCAGCAGGCCAATGCCGCCCTGTGGCTTCGCGGCCATCAGACGCTGCAAAGTATCGACAGAAATCAGCGGGACGTCGCCGTACAGCATCAGCACGTCTTCATCATCGGCAAAATGCGGTGCCGCCTGCTGCATGGCATGGCCGGTACCCAATTGCTCGGCCTGCAACACCCAGTTGAGTGCGCCGTCGGTCAGGGTGTTTTTCAGCAGATCGCCGCCATGGCCATACACCAGATGGACGTTTTTCGCGCCCAGTTTCATCGCGGCATCAATGACGTGCTGCACCATCGGCTTGCCAGCCAACGGATGTAATACCTTGGGAAGATCGGAATACATGCGTGTTCCCTTGCCCGCGGCGAGGATCACCACACTCATTGCGCTGTTCGACATAAGCAACCTGATAACTCCATTTTGATAGACGAAAGTAGAACCCTTTAGTGACGATATTACTACATATTTCTCTGCACGAACCCAGTGTAGGCCATGGGGCACTAGGCACACAGCAATTAACACTCACATAACCCGGCAGTGGGCAGAACTGTCGGCGATCGGAGACATTTTCAGCCCCAACGGGGGGTTATACATCACCATACCCGCCGGGCTGAAACGCTTATTTTAAAGCAAAAAAAAAGCGACCCAATAGGCCGCTTTCTTAATTTTGGTTGCGTTATGAACGCGCCAAAATATTACATCGATCTTCTGGTGAGTTCGATAACGCGCAGTTTTGCGATCGCTTTCGCCAGTTCTGCAGATGCCTGAGCATAGTCGACATCGCCATGAGAGCTGCTGATATGCTCTTCAGCTTTACGCTTAGCTTCCAGCGCTCTCGCTTCGTCGAGGTCCGTTCCACGGATAGCAGTGTCAGCCAGCACGGTGACCACGCTCGGTTGTACCTCAAGGATACCGCCGGACAGGTAGATGAACTCTTCTTCACCGTGTTGTTTAACAATACGCACCATGCCAGGCTTGATGGCAGTCAGCAGCGGCGCATGGCCAGGGAAAATCCCCAGTTCGCCTTCGCTACCTGTCACCTGGATCTTTTGCACCAGGCCGGAAAACATGTGTTTTTCCGCGCTGACTACATCCAGATGGTAAGTCATAGCCATATCACCCTCCTCTCAAGACGTTACAGTTTCTTGGCTTTTTCCACTGCTTCTTCAATGGTGCCAACCATGTAGAACGCTTGTTCAGGCAGGTGGTCATAGTCGCCGTCCATAATGCCTTTGAAACCACGAATGGTGTCTTTCAGCGATACGAACTTGCCCGGAGAACCGGTGAAGACTTCTGCCACGAAGAACGGCTGAGACAGGAAGCGTTGGATTTTACGCGCACGGGATACGACCAGTTTGTCTTCTTCAGACAGCTCGTCCATACCCAGGATTGCGATAATATCTTTCAGTTCCTGATAGCGTTGCAGAATAGACTGCACGCCACGCGCTACATCGTAGTGCTCCTGGCCAACTACCAGCGGATCCAGCTGACGGCTGGTGGAATCCAGCGGGTCAACGGCCGGGTAGATACCCAGAGAAGCGATATTACGGCTCAGTACCACAGTTGCATCCAAGTGAGCAAAGGTGGTGGCTGGTGACGGGTCAGTCAAGTCATCCGCAGGGACGTAAACGGCCTGTACGGAGGTGATTGAACCAGTCTTGGTAGAGGTGATACGTTCTTGCAGAACACCCATCTCTTCCGCCAGCGTTGGCTGATAACCTACCGCCGATGGCATACGGCCCAGAAGTGCGGACACTTCGGTACCGGCCAGGGTGTAACGGTAGATGTTATCAACGAACAGCAGAACGTCACGGCCTTCGTCACGGAATTTCTCCGCCATGGTCAGACCGGTCAGAGCAACGCGCAGACGGTTACCCGGTGGCTCGTTCATCTGGCCGTAAACCAGGGATACTTTGTCCAGTACGTTGGAGTCGTTCATTTCGTGGTAGAAGTCGTTACCCTCACGAGTACGCTCACCCACGCCCGCAAACACAGAATAACCGGAGTGCTCGATCGCGATGTTACGGATCAGCTCCATCATGTTTACAGTTTTGCCTACGCCCGCACCACCGAACAGACCGACTTTACCCCCCTTGGCGAACGGGCAGATCAGGTCCATTACCTTGATACCGGTTTCCAGCAGATCCTGGGAGTTGGCCAAATCTTCGTAGCTTGGCGCCGGACGGTGAATCGCCCAACGTTCTTCTTCGCCGATATCGCCCTTCATGTCGATTGGTTCACCCAATACGTTCATGATACGGCCCAGGGTAGCTTTACCTACCGGTACTTCAATCGGGTGGTCCAGGTCAGTCACTTTCAGACCGCGACGCAGACCATCAGAGGTCCCCATTGCGATACAGCGAACCACGCCACCGCCCAACTGTTGCTGAACTTCCAGCACCAGCTTATTGGCACCGTTTTCTACCTCAAGAGCGTTGTACACTTTTGGTACGGCATCCTGAGGGAACTCGACGTCCACTACGGCGCCGATTACCTGGATAATCTTTCCAGTAGCCATCTTGAATCCTCTACGTAATTCGTAAACCTAGCTTAAACCGCGGAGGCTCCCGAAACGATCTCGGTGAGTTCCTGAGTGATGCTGGCCTGACGAGCCTTGTTGTATACCAACTGCAGCTCTTTGATCAGGCTACCGCCGTTATCGGTTGCGGCTTTCATCGCTACCATTCGTGCGGCCTGCTCGCTGGCCAGGTTTTCCACGACGCCCTGATAAACCTGAGATTCCACATAGCGGCGCAGCAAGGTATCAAGCAGCACTTTTGGATCGGGTTCATACAGGTAATCCCAAGATTTTTTCTTCAGCTCACCGTCATCGGCAGGCGGCAACGGCAGCAGCTGAACGATCTGTGGTTCTTGGGACATCGTATTGATAAATTTGTTACTGACAATGTACAGCTTGTCCAAACGACCTTCGTCGTAGGCTTGCAGCATCACTTTCACCGGGCCGATCAGCTCCGACAGGGAAGGGTTATCCCCCATGCCGGTAACCTGGGCAACCACGTTGCCGCCCACGGAACCAAAGAAAGAAGCCGCTTTAGAGCCAATCAGTGCCAAATCAGTTTCGACACCTTTTTCGGACCAGCCTTTCATCTCTGACAACAGCCGCTTGAACAGGTTAATGTTCAAGCCACCACAGAGACCACGGTCAGTAGACACCACCAGATACCCGACGCGCTTAACATCACGCTCATCCAGGTACGGGTGCTTATATTCCAGATTACCTAACGCAAGGTGACCAATCACTTTGCGCATGGTCTCTGCATAAGGACGGCTGGCCGCCATGCGTTCCTGCGATTTACGCATCTTGGAGGCGGCGACCATTTCCATCGCTTTAGTGATCTTTTGCGTGTTTTGCACGCTCGCGATCTTACTACGTATCTCTTTTGCGCCGGCCATGTCTGCTTCTCCTCATTGCCAGACGGCCTGCTGTCTTACAACTGCAGGCCGCTGAGCGTTACCAGGACTGGGTTTTCTTGAAGGTCTCGAGGATGCCTTTCAGCTTGCCCTCGATCTCATCGTTGAAATTGCCAGTTTGGTTGATGTGGTTCAGCAACTCGGCATGCTCGCGGTCTGCGTAAGCAACCAGCGCGGCTTCGAAGCTCACGACTTTCGCGACTTCAACGTCGTTCAGGAAGCCACGTTCTGCGGCAAACAGCACCAGAGACTGTTGTGCGACGGACATCGGCGCATACTGTTTCTGTTTCAGCAGCTCGGTCACTTTCTGACCGTGGCTCAGCTGTTTGCGGGTCGCATCATCCAGATCGGAAGCGAACTGAGAGAACGCAGCCAGTTCACGGTACTGTGCCAGCGCGGTACGAATACCACCGGACAGTTTTTTCATGATCTTGGTTTGCGCTGCACCGCCCACACGGGATACGGAGATACCCGGGTTAACTGCCGGACGAATACCGGAGTTAAACAGGTTGGATTCCAGGAAGATCTGACCATCGGTAATCGAGATTACGTTGGTCGGAACGAACGCGGAAACGTCACCTGCCTGGGTTTCAATGATCGGCAGAGCCGTCAGTGAACCGGTTTGGCCTTTGACTTCACCTTTGGTGAAGGCTTCAACGTAGTCGGCGTTAACACGCGCAGCACGCTCCAGCAAACGGGAGTGGAGGTAGAATACGTCGCCTGGGTAAGCTTCACGACCTGGTGGACGACGAAGCAGCAGGGAGATCTGACGGTATGCAACGGCCTGTTTGGACAGGTCATCATAAACAATCAGCGCATCTTCACCGCGGTCACGGAAGTATTCACCCATCGCACAACCGGCATATGGCGCCAGGTATTGCAGTGCAGCGGACTCGGACGCGGTAGCAACCACAACGATGGTGTTTGCCAGTGCGCCGTGCTCTTCCAGTTTGCGCACCACGTTAGCGATGGTGGACGCTTTCTGGCCGATAGCCACGTAAACACATTTGATGCCGGAATCGCGTTGGTTGATGATCGCATCGATCGCCAGTGCAGTTTTACCTGTCTGACGGTCACCGATCACCAGCTCACGCTGGCCACGGCCGATTGGGATCATGGCGTCAACAGATTTGTAGCCAGTTTGAACCGGCTGATCTACGGACTGACGCTCGATAACACCAGGGGCAATAGCTTCAACCGGGGAGAAACCGTCGTTATCAACCGGGCCTTTACCGTCGATAGGTGCGCCCAGGGTGTTAACTACACGGCCCAGCAGGCCACGGCCAACCGGAACTTCCAGAATACGGCCGGTACATTTTACCTTCATGCCTTCGGCCAGATCCGCGTACGGACCCATAACCACGGCACCTACGGAGTCGCGCTCCAGGTTCAATGCGATTGCGTAACGGTTGCCTGGCAGCGCGATCATTTCGCCCTGCATAACTTCGGCCAGACCGTGTACGCGGATGATCCCGTCACTGACGGAAACAATAGTACCTTCATTGTGAGCTTCGCTCACCACATTGAACTGAGCAATGCGCTGCTTGATCAGTTCGCTGATTTCGGTGGAATTCAGTTGCATGCTCCAGTCCCCTTAAGACTGCAAGACGTCTGCCAGGCGTTCTAGACGACCGCGAACGCTGCCATCAATCACCATATCGCCAGCACGGATAATTACGCCGGCCAGTACAGACTTGTCAATTTTGCAATTCAGCTTAACTTTGCGTGACAGACGTTTTTCCATCGCAGCGACAATATTAGCCTGCTGCTTGTCGCTCAGTGCGCTCGAAGAGAGCACGTCGACTTCGACGGTGGATTCCAGCAAGGCGCGCAGTTCGATGAACTGCTGCAGCACCGCAGGAAGAACCAGTAAACGTCCATTTTCGGCCATTACACGGATAAAGTTCTGGCCATGTTCGTCGAGTTGTTCGCCACATACCGCGATGAACGTTCTGGACAGCGTCTCCGGCGCGACAGCGCCAGCCAGCAGTTCAGAAATCTGTTCATTGCGAGTGACATCAGCAGCAAACGCCAGCATATCCTGCCAGCGATCCAAGCTTTGATGCTCAACGGCAAAGTCAAAAGCTGCTTTGGCGTAGGGGCGAGCTACAGTTACAAATTCAGACATCAGCCCCTCCCTCCTTACAGTTCAGCGACCAGTTTATCTACGATGTCGCTGTTAGCAGCTTCATCCACGGAACGTTCGATGATCTTCTCGGCGCCGGCAATTGCCAGCATCGCGACTTGCTTACGCAACTCTTCACGAGCGCGCTTACGTTCGGCTTCGATCTCAGCCTGAGCCTGCGCCACGATTTTGTTACGTTCCTGCTCGGCTTCCGCTTTCGCTTCATCCATGATCTGAGCTTTGCGTTTGTTTGCTTGCTCGATGATCACCTGAGCTTCTGCTTTAGCAGTTTTCAGCTGGTCGGTCGCATTGGCTTGCGCTAAGTCCAAATCTTTTTTGGCACGTTCTGCAGAAGCGAGACCGTCAGCAATTTCTCCCTGACGCTTCTCGATGGCTGCCATGATCGGCGGCCATACGTACTTCATGCAGAACCAGACAAACAGAACGAACGCGATGGCCTGGCCGAGGATTGTTGCGTTAAGATTCACAGCACAATGCCTCTTTAAAAGTTAATAGTGTGGTTTCAGTGTAGAGAAATTCTCTACTTACGCGACAGCAAACATCACGTACAGACCCAGACCAACAGCGATCATCGGGATGGCGTCAACCAGACCCATAACGATAAAGAACTGTGTACGCAGCAAAGGAATCAGGTCAGGCTGACGTGCAGCGCCTTCCAAGAATTTACCACCCAGGATGCCGATACCGATCGCAGCACCGATTGCCGCTAAACCCATCATCACAGCGGCAGCCATGTACAGCAGATCCATACTCAGGTTTTCCATGACAGTCTCCAGTTTGTTTCAGTTTAAAAGTGTAAGTGTTTTAAGAAAATCAGTGCTCTTCAGATGCCATCGACAGATAGACAATCGTCAGAACCATGAAAATAAAGGCTTGAAGCGTAATGATCAGGATGTGGAAAATGGCCCAAGGCACATTAAGAAGCCACTGTGACCACCACGGCAACAAACCGGCAATCAGGATGAAGATCAACTCACCCGCATACATGTTGCCGAACAGTCGCAGGCCGAGTGAAACAGGCTTGGACAGCAGGCTGACACCTTCAAGAATCAGGTTGATTGGAATGAATAACGGATGGTTGAACGGCTGCATGGTTAACTCTTTAACGAACCCACCAATGCCTTTCATTTTGATGCTATAGAACAGAATCAGGACAAATACGCCTAACGCCATCGACAGCGTAATACTTACGTCTGCGGTAGGAACAACACGCAGCGCCGGCAAACCAAACACATGTTCGCCAATAAACGGCAGAAGATCGATTGGCAACAGATCCATCATGTTCATCAGGAATACCCAGACGAACACCGTCAGCGCCAGCGGAGCAATCACCTTGCTCTTACCGTGATACATATCACGAACGCTGCTGTCGACGAAGCCCATGATAAGTTCGACGGCAGTTTGAAGTTTCCCCGGTACACCACTGGTCGCTGTATTAGCCACTTTCTTGAAAATAAACAAGAAAACAGCCCCCAACAAGACAGAGAAGAACAATGAGTCAATGTTCAACGTCCAGAATGTCGGGTTACCAGAGTGTGGTTCAACTAACTGAAAAGTACGCAGATCCAACTGAAGGTTATTCAGATGGTGGCTGATATAGTCCTTTGCAGTCCCATTTTCTCCAGATGCAGACATGATGCCTCTTACCCTTTTAGTTAAGTTCGGTAACTGTTAATCACGGCCGGTGCCACTATCTGCACCACTAACACCGCTAAATAGGTCAGGCCAAGCGGTAAAAATGCCGCTTTGAACACCCCAAGCGCCACGATCAACAAAACTATGGTGATCAAGACCTTTAATCCCTCGCCGATGGCGAACGACCAGGCAACCCGACCGGGTGCCGGCGTCTGCGCCTGATGGCGCAAGGCAAACAGCATAAACATGGTACTCGGCAACCAGGCAGCGAGACCGCCCGCCAGCGCCGAACCGCTCCATTCCAGGCTTTTCAGACCGAAAGCAGCGCTGATCAGAACAAAAGTCATTAACTGCAGAAACAGCAATTTGCGAGCAACTTTTCCGCTGTAAAGGGACACAGACATGACGTTTGTTCTCTCCGTACCCCAGAGGGGGTATGCTGAGTGACGTATAAAACTGTCTTTACTGCTCTGAGTCAAGCAGCAAAAAACGAGCAAATTATACGGGGCATACCAACGAATTCAATCGATAAGTAGCGAAAAGGTGAACAATTATTTAAATTCTCCCATTTCAGGCTATTTTCACAAGAAAACGGTCGGAATAATAGGGCTCATTTAATTGTCTGATTATTCCAGTGTTACAGCAAGAAACGTGTAGTTGCTCACAATAATACCTATTACTGATTTATAGCCCAGGGTCGGTTAAAGCGTCTTTAGCAAATCGGGCGATCAAAAAGATATTATAAATCATAATATTACAAGTTAACTGTTCAAAAACAATCCGTATACCCACTAAAAACCTTTTATTGACAGCTTCGGGGATAGTATTCCAACAGCTAATTAACATTAGCAGCAAAGCAGGATCCTTCACTTATCGTTGCTAACGTAACTATTACGATCTGCAATTACCCTATTGTCGCCAATTAGCGGCTATTTTTGTGTTAATAAAAAGTAAATTAACTAAAAAAACCACCCGTTGATTAGCCTGCTTACTTTAACCATTGCCACTATATTTTAATTCGCGCTTACTTGATCAAAAACAAACTCAGTTTGCCTTAAGTACCACCAGGTGACGTTCACCTTCGAGTTCCGGTACCTGCAGACGAACCACCGATTCCAGTTCGATGCCTTCAGGCAACTGCGCCAGTTCTTCATCCGGACGCACCCCTTTCAGCGCGTAGAAACGCCCCTGCCCTTTTGCCGGCAAATGGTGACACCAGGTAAGCATATCCTGCAGCGAAGCAAAGGCACGGCTGATGACACCGTCAAACGGCGGTTCAGCGGGGAACGCCTCAACACGGCTCTGTACCGGCTCAACGTTAGTCAGGCCCAGTTCATGCTGTACCTGACGCAGGAAGCGCACGCGCTTGCCCAGGCTGTCGAGCAAGGTGAAATGGGAATCAGGGCGAACAATCGCCAGCGGAATGCCTGGTAAGCCAGGACCGGTGCCAACATCGATAAAACGGCTGCCCTGCAGATGCGGGTTTACCACGATGCTGTCGAGAATATGGCGCACCAGCATTTGTTGTGGATCACGCACCGAAGTGAGGTTATACGCCTTGTTCCACTTATCCAGCATGCCAACATAGCCCAGTAACTGCTGTTTTTGCTGATCGGGAAGCACAATGCCTGCCGCTTTGAGCAACGAATCTAATTTTTTCTGCACAACGGGTCCTCAGACTGGCGCACAACGGCAAGCCAGGTAGGGCTGGCCAAGGAGGTGGCCATGATAATTCAGGTCCGAAAAGATGTCAGCGGCCGTTTGCTCATCAAGTCAACAAACGGCCACCCAAAAACGGGATTTATGCGCTGCGGCGCAGCAGCCCCTGTTTTTTCAGCCAAATCAGCAAAATGGAGATCGCCGCCGGCGTGATGCCGGAGATGCGTGAAGCCTGGCCGATCGAGTTCGGTTTATGATCATTCAACTTGGCGATCACTTCATTCGACAGACCAGAAACCTGCTGGTAATCGAGATCCAGCGGCAGCACGGTGTTCTCATTGCGCTGCTGTTTTTCGATCTCTTCCTGCTGACGAACAATGTAACCTTCGTATTTCACCTGGATCTCAACCTGCTCGGCGGCCTGAGTATCGGCCAGTGGCGGAGCAAATGCCGCAACGGAGGTCAATTGGGTGTAATCCACTTCTGGACGGCGCAGCAGTTCTTCACCGTTGGCCTCGCGCGACAGCGGTGCTTTCAGCAGCGCGTTCACCTGCTCGACGTTCTCGGCGTGCGGGTGCATCCAGATATCACGCAGACGCTGGCGTTCCTGTTCGATGCGCTCCAGCTTTTCGCTAAAGCGTGCCCAACGGGCATCGTCCACCAGACCCAGCTCGCGGCCTTTTTCCGTCAGACGCAGATCGGCATTGTCTTCACGCAGCATCAGGCGGTATTCGGCGCGTGAAGTGAACATGCGGTACGGCTCTTTGGTACCCAGGGTGCTGAGGTCGTCCACCAGCACACCCAGATAAGCCTGATCGCGACGTGGCGACCAGCCTTCGTCTTCGTTGGCGTAACGTCCGGCATTCAGACCGGCCAACAGGCCTTGTGCAGCTGCCTCTTCGTAACCGGTGGTGCCGTTGATCTGGCCGGCGAAGAACAGGCCTTGGATAAATTTGCTTTCCAGCGTCGGCTTCAAATCACGGGGATCGAAGAAATCGTATTCGATGGCATAGCCAGGTCGAATGATTCGGGCATTCTGCATCCCTTCCATCGAACGCACGATCTGCATCTGTACGTCAAACGGCAGGCTGGTGGAGATGCCGTTTGGATAAATTTCATTGCTGGTCAGGCCTTCCGGCTCGAGGAAGATCTGGTGTGCGTTACGATCGGCAAAGCGCATCACCTTGTCTTCGATCGACGGGCAGTAGCGTGGCCCGATCCCTTCGATGATCCCGGCGTACATCGGGCTGCGATCGAGGTTATTACGGATCACGTCATGGGTTTTTTCGTTGGTGTAGGTGATGTAGCACGCCATTTGTTCCGGGTGTTGCCCGGCGTTGCCCATGAACGAAAATACCGGGATCGGTGTGTCACCGTGTTGCGGTGCCAGTACGCTGAAATCAATGGTGCGTGCATCGATACGCGGTGGCGTACCGGTTTTCAGACGGTTAACCCGCAAAGGCAATTCACGCAGTCGCTGTGAAAGCGAGATCGACGGAGGATCCCCGGCACGGCCACCGCTGTAATTTTCCAGACCGATGTGGATCTTGCCGTCCAGGAAGGTGCCTACGGTCAGCACGACCGCCTTGGCGCGGAATTTCAGCCCCATTTGGGTAACGGCACCGACAACGCGATCGTTTTCCACAATCAGATCTTCGACGGGCTGCTGGAAGATCATCAGGTTTGGCTGGTTCTCCAGGGCAGTACGTACCGCTTGGCGATACAGCACTCGGTCAGCCTGAGCTCGGGTGGCTCGTACCGCAGGGCCTTTGCTGGCGTTTAGTATCCTAAACTGGATGCCGGCATGATCGATCGCCGTAGCCATCAGCCCGCCAAGTGCATCAATTTCCTTAACCAGATGCCCTTTACCAATACCGCCAATCGCCGGGTTGCAAGACATTTGCCCCAGGGTATCGATATTGTGAGTCAGTAATAAAGTCTGACGTCCCATACGTGCCGCAGCCATAGCGGCTTCGGTACCGGCATGGCCACCACCGATGATGATGACGTCAAATTGCTCTGGATAAAACATGGAACTGCACCTCGTCGTATTGCGAACGATCGTTGTATTGCCCTAGGGTGGAGGATTCTACTCAAGTTTAGTCGATCGACCAAGTGGTCAGGATCCTTGAGTAATTAAAAGAAGATCTTTTTATTTAAAGATCTCTTTATTAGATCTCTTATTAGGATCGCGATCTTCTGTGGATAAGTGATTATTCGCGATTGAGATCAGCTAATTAAGGAGGATCGTTAGCTGTGAATGATCGGTGATCCTATGGCTTATAAGCTGGGATCTAAATGGCATGTTATGCACAGGACAAAAAGCGACCTAAGGTTGTTATTGGGATAACTACTGCTTTTACCCTGCTTTTAAGCATAGTTATCCACAATCGTTCGGGTGATCTTTGAACAAATTAGAGTAAATTAATCCAATTTTTCACCCATTCCTCTGCTGGATCCTCAGGAATTTCGTGTTCAGTCACGTCGATCTCGAGCCGATCGCCGATCCTTTTTGCTCCACGAGCAATCAGAAGATCGTCGATCCGTTGGATCGCACCACAGAAAGTATCGTATTCAGAGCTGCCTAAACCGACTGCACCAAACTGCACCTGAGATAAATCAGGAAGCTGTTCTTCTATTTGATCCAGTAGCGGTTGCAGGTTATCCGGTAAATCGCCGGCACCGTGGGTAGAAGACACCACCAGCCAGCGTCCGGACAGGGTCAATTCATCCAATTCAGGGCCATGCAGGGTCTCGGTCGTAAAGCCTGCCGCTTCCAGCTTTTCAGCCAGGTGCTCGGCTACGTACTCGGCACTGCCAAGCGTACTGCCACTGATCAGAGTAATGTCTGCCATGAAATGAATGATCCCAGCCTTCTCAAAGTGGCAGCATTGTACGCTGTGAATCGGCTGGGATCTACCTGTGGATAATATGGGTATAGTAATTAGTTGGCTAGGGAGTGATGGTACGCATGATGGGGTTCTGCAGCGAGATCAGGGTTTCAGTAGACTGGATCTCGTCAATCGTTTGGATCTTGTTGATAAGTACTTGTTGCAACGCATCTATCGAGCGGCACATCACCTTGATAAACACGCTGTAGTGGCCGGTGGTGTAATAGGCCTCGACCACTTCCTCCAGGCTTTCGAGCTTTTTCAGCGCGGAAGGATAGTCTTTAGCACTCTTTAATATAATGCCGATAAAACAGCAGACGTCGTAACCCAGGCGTTTGGGGTTCACGTCGACCCGCGCACCGGTGATGATACCGGCCTGCTTCATCTTCTCTACCCGCACATGAATGGTGCCGGGGCTGACGGCAAAGTTTTTCGCCAGTTCGGCATAAGGTGTGCGTGCATTCTCCATCAAGGCGTTAAGGATGCCGCGATCGAGATTATCGATCTGATAATTTTCAGCCATTTAATCCCCCACTAATTGCTGATTGTTGAATTATTACCGCATCAAAATGAACGATTAAAAGTGAAAAGGCAATATTGATTAGCGGATATTGAATTGTAGTGCCGTTCTGTTGCTTAATCGTTGGCAACAGAGACAGGTTTATAAGAGATACGGCAATGAAAAAACAGTTTATTCAAAAACAACAACAAATCAGCCTGGTTAAATCCTTCTTCTCCCGCCAGTTGGAACAACAGCTTGGCCTGATCGAAGTGCAGGCGCCGATCCTCAGTCGTCTGGGTGACGGTACCCAGGACAACCTGTCTGGCAGTGAGAAAGCGGTGCAGGTCAAGGTGAAAACCCTACCGGACGCCACCTTTGAAGTGGTGCACTCGCTGGCCAAATGGAAACGCAAAACATTGGGCAGCTATGACTTCGGCGCCGGTGAAGGCCTGTATACCCATATGAAAGCCCTGCGCCCGGACGAAGATCGTCTGAGCGCGATCCATTCGGTCTACGTTGATCAATGGGACTGGGAGCGGGTGATGGGCGATGGCGAACGCAGCCAGGATTACCTGGAAAGCACCGTGCGCAGCATTTATGCGGCAATTAAAGCAACCGAAGGTGAAGTGAGTCGCGAATACGGCTTAACGCCGTTCCTGCCGGAGCAAATCCATTTTGTTCACAGCGAAACCCTGCTGCAACGCTACCCGGAGCTGGATGCCAAAGGCCGTGAGCGGGCAATTACCAAAGAGCTGGGTGCGGTATTCCTGATGGGGATTGGTGGCAAGCTGTCGCATGGCAAATCACACGACGTACGTGCACCGGATTATGATGACTGGACCACCCCAGCAGCAGCAGGGCTGGCCGGCCTGAACGGCGATATCCTGGTATGGAACCCGGTGCTGCAGGATGCCTTCGAACTTTCTTCTATGGGGATCCGCGTTGACGCCAGTGCGCTGAAACGCCAGTTGGCGCAAACCGGGGATGAAGATCGTTTGACGCTGGAATGGCATCAGTCTCTGCTGCGTGGCGATATGCCACAAACTATCGGTGGCGGTATCGGTCAGTCGCGCCTGGTGATGCTGTTGCTGCAACTGTCGCACATTGGGCAGGTACAGTGTGGCGTGTGGTCTCCGCAGGTGCGTGAAGCGGTCGACGGCCTGCTGTAATGCTCAGCGCCGCCAGCGGCGCATTAAACGGCTTTTTAACCCGGTATCAAAGCGCCAGATATGATCGAAGATGCGCATGATGCCGGGCTTGCCGTAGTTGGACATCGCCACCGCGTGAAAGCGTTGCTGGTGGCTTTGCTGCTGTTGTTTGACCTTCTTTATTATCTCTTCCGGTAATCGCTGGGCAATAAAGTCAGAAATGATCACCGCGTCAGCGTCGAACCAGCCGCTTTCCGTCATTTTGCTGACGGTGGCGTTCAGGCAAGCCGCCAGATCGGTACCGCCACGGAAGTGCTGGCCGAGAAAACGCACCGCCTGCTCAATACCACTGGCAGCAGTGAGTTCGTAATGCACGATCTGGTTGGCGAACAGCATGATGTAGCAACGGCGGTTATCCGCCAGCGCAATGCGCAACAGTGCCAGACAGAACGCTTTGGCACACTGTTCGTTGAAACCGCCCATCGAACCTGAAGTATCCACACAGACGATAAACGGCCCGCGCGGTTGCTGATCCTGCTGCTGGTGGGTGACCTGGCGGATCAGAACCTGTTCCTGCCAGACATCGCCCTGCAGGCGATAGCTCAACAGCTGTTTTTCCAGCAGGCGGCGATAAAACTCAAACTCCAACTCTTCAATGCCCAGCGTGACCAACTCGGGTGGCAGCAGGCGCAGAATATCGTCACTCTGGTGAATACCGCTGACCTCTTCCGGCAGCGTGGCCGGTACCTGCACCATCACGCGGTACGGCTCGGGCAATGCGTCCTGCTGTTGTACCGCCTTGGCCTGATAGCTGCGCCCAAGCTGCTGCGCCAGTTTTTTCAGTTCAGGTTGCTGCTGCAAGAAGTTGCCGTATTCCACCAGCCTTTGATAGTCACCCCGTTGCAAGTGGCCTTTACTCATATCCCACAGTCGCCCGGCTGCGGTGTCGTTTTCCGACAGCAGCGGCTCCAGGGCACCACTCAGCGCCAGACGTTCCTGCAGCTCCGCCAATAGCTGTTCGCGTTCCTGTTCCAATAGCTGGTGATGCATCATGGTGGCCTGTAGCGTCAGGCTGATGCGCCAGCGCTGCAGGAACAGAGTTTGGAAGCTGTCGTCCAGCGGATGGTTGGGCAGATCGGCGGCATCCACCAGCGAGCGGGCCTGCTCATAAAAGGGGGAAACCAGTTGGCGCAGCAAATCCAGGGTGTCGTTAAGGTTATGGAAGAACTGGGTGTTGTTCTCCAGTTGGCACTGTTGATAGCGATAAAACTCCTGCGCCAGCGCGGGCGGTACCATGGCTTCGTGGAGACGTTCTTTCAGTTGCAGCTTCCAGCGCGGCAGGTCGCGATCCAGTGCCCGGCGGATTGCCGGAAACTTTTTGAAGAAAATCGACAGCTGCGGTGCCGCCAGCATGCCGATGATCATCTCCTCGATCAGCTCACCTTCGGTGATCGCCAGCAGCAGATCGAGCGTTTCCAGGCTGAGCATACTTACTGGCCGCGCATTTGCTGGTGCTGCTGTTTGATTTGTTCCGCCACCTGCAACAGGCTGGCCTCAATTTTTGCCAGCCTGGCGGCGGGGGTAAACAGGCAGGGCTGGTGCTGACTGAACAACCGGCGCTGTTCCGCCAGGCGCTGCGCCAACTGCTCCATTTCATCCAGCATCGCCTGCGGCGTGCCGCCGGTCTGTTTGCCGGGCAGGGCCAGCAGTGCAGGTTGACGGCTGACGTCCAGCACCGTCAGATGCAGTTGCTCGTCCACTTCCAGATCGATCTGCTGGGCAAAACCAATGCCGTTCAGCTTGGCACGCACGTCGCCGCCTTTTTGCAGCCAGTTTTCCAGCGCGCTGTTTTCAATACTCAGATGGTTGACCTGGATATCATGCAGTTGCAGCGGTTTTTGCAGCAACAGGGTCAGGGTACCGGTGCCGAGCGGCGTAGCCAGGGCAAACTGAGGTTTTCTGCTGAACATGCCGCCCTTTTTCACCAGGGCGATCGCCTGACTGTCGCTCTGCTGCTGTTGATGCTGCAGCCAACGGGTATGGATCTGTTGCAGTTGGATCAGCAGCGATTGCTGTTGATAAGCCGATTCGTTCAACAATTGTTCTACCTGCTGTTGCAATAGCTTCAGCGAGGTAAGGTCGTGCCACAGGCAGTCTTTCAGCAGCAATAAATCGATCGGCGCCACGGCGTCGCGACCGCTGAAGAAGGCGCAGGCCTGCAACAACCGCAGCGCCTTTTTCCAGCGACGGTCGGAGACGTAAGGGGCATTATCCAACGCATCCAGCCGCTGGCGCAGCTGGAATATCAGCTCAAAGCAAGTCTCGGGCAGCTTGATTTTGTCGATCTGCGGTTGCCATTGGTGATACTCCTCATCACTGATACTCAGTGCTTCAGGCACCGGGTTTTCATTCTCGTTCTGGCGACTGACCAGCAGTGAGCGGAAATTCTGTTTGTCCTGCACTTTGTCCAACCACAGGCGTATCAGCATGCGATCGTAAAGGGCTTCCAGGCTGCTGTCGGCATCCGGCAGTTCGTTGGAGGCGGTGACCAGCAGCCGCAGCGGGATCGGTTCTTCCGTATTACCGTTGCGGAAACGGCGTTCGTTGATCGCCGTCAGCAGGGTATTGAGGATCGCCGGGCCGGCCTTCCAGATCTCATCCAGAAATACGATTTCCGCCTCGGGCAGGTAGCCGGCGGTCAGACGTTGATAGCGGCCTTCGTCTTTTAACGCCTGGATCGACAAGGGGCCGAAGACTTCTTCCGGGGTTGAGAAACGCGTCATCAGGTATTCAAATGAACGCGCGCTGCGAAAGGCGAATTTTAACCGGCGCGCAATCAGGCTTTTGGCGATGC
This sequence comes from Serratia sp. BW106, assembly GCF_002607755.1. Classification (NCBI taxonomy): domain Bacteria; kingdom Pseudomonadati; phylum Pseudomonadota; class Gammaproteobacteria; order Enterobacterales; family Yersiniaceae; genus Serratia; species Serratia sp. BW106. The sequence continues at coordinate 2,337 of NZ_MCGS01000024.1, read as the reverse complement.
CGGGTGGGCCAAGCAGAAACACGCTTTCACCGCTGAGCGCCGCCAGCAAACACAGGCGAATGGCATCCTGTCGTTCATAAAGACCGCTCTCTAGCGCGTTGCTGAGGCGGGAAATCCGTTCTGCCAGAAGAGATGATGGCGCCATATTATTGTCGTGTTGTCCGAGTGTTAGCCAATCTTGGTGGATAATCCGATGATAAACCACCATTATTTTTAATGGTATAGCTTGTTGATTAGTAAAATCTTTCTATTATCAAAAGAGCGGCTGGTTCACATTTTGTTTATTTTTAGGGTCTGATATAAGGATAGGCAAGCAGTATAAATCGTGCATACTGTGCGCCTTTTAGTGGGCGTAACGGATCTTAGAGCCCGTATCTCTGGCTGATGCGGATGCATCGCTAACGGATGTTCTAATAAAGAAACGAATTATGAGCGCAGAGCATAAACAGTCCTTATCGGCGGTAACCCTGGCGGCAATTGGGGTGGTTTACGGTGATATCGGCACCAGCCCTCTCTATACTCTTCGAGAGTGTTTCTCCGGCCATTACGGCTTCGATGTTCGTCCAGATGTGGTTTTCGGCTTCCTGTCGCTGATTTTCTGGATGTTAATCATCATTGTTTCCCTCAAGTACCTCACCTACGTCATGCGGGCGGATAACGCCGGTGAAGGGGGCATCCTGACGCTGATGTCGTTGGCCGGGCGTCATACTTCGGCGCGTACCACCGCCGTGTTGGTGATATTGGGCTTGATTGGCGGCAGCTTTTTCTATGGCGAGGTGGTGATCACCCCGGCGATATCGGTGATGTCGGCGATAGAGGGGTTGGAAATCGCCGCGCCGTCGCTTGATGGCTATATTGTTCCCCTTTCCATCCTGGTGCTGACGGTGTTGTTTGCCATCCAGAAACACGGTACCGGCAGCGTGGGTAAGCTGTTCGCGCCGGTGATGCTGCTGTGGTTTATCGTTCTGGCGGTGCTGGGCGCACGCAGCATCATGGCGAATCCAGAAGTCTTGCAGGCGTTAAACCCGAAATGGGCGCTGAACTTCTTTATTGAATATAAGAAGGTGTCGTTCTTTGCGCTGGGCGCGGTAGTGCTGTCGATCACCGGCGTTGAGGCGTTGTACGCCGACATGGGGCACTTTGGTAAATTCCCTATCCGCCTGGCCTGGTTCACCGTGGTGCTGCCATCGCTGGTGCTGAACTACTTCGGTCAGGGCGCTTTGCTGCTGAAAAACCCGGAGGCCATCAAGAACCCGTTCTTCCTGCTGGCACCGGACTGGGCGTTGATCCCGCTATTGATTCTGGCGACGCTGGCTACGGTCATCGCCTCGCAGGCGGTGATCTCCGGCGTGTTCTCGTTGACTCGCCAGGCGGTGCGTCTGGGTTACCTGTCACCGATGCGTATCATCCATACTTCTGAGATGGAATCCGGTCAAATCTATATCCCGGTGATTAACTGGACGCTGTATATCGCGGTAGTGCTGGTGATTATCGGTTTCGAACACTCCAGCAATTTGGCGGCGGCTTACGGTATCGCCGTGACCGGCACCATGGTGCTGACCAGTATTCTGGTGACCTCAGTGGCGATCAAAAACTGGCACTGGAACCGTTTCTTCGCCGTCGGCATTCTGGTTATCCTGCTGATTATCGATGTGCCGATGTTCGCGGCCAACGCCCTGAAGCTGTTCTCCGGCGGTTGGTTGCCGTTGCTGTTAGCGCTGGTGATGTTCATCATCATGACCACCTGGAAGAGCGAACGTTTCCGCCTGCTGCGTCGCATGCACGAACACGGTAATTCCCTTGAAGCGATGATCGCCTCGCTGGAGAAATCGCCGCCGGTGCGGGTGCCTGGCACCGCGGTCTTTATGTCGCGCGCCATCAACGTGATCCCTTTTGCGCTGCTGCATAACCTGAAGCACAACAAGGTGCTGCATGAGCGGGTGGTGCTGTTGACGCTGCGTACCGAGGATGCCCCTTATGTCCATAACGTACGACGGGTGACCATCGAACAGCTTTCGCCGACCTTCTGGCGGGTAGTGGCCAGTTACGGCTGGCGTGAAACGCCGAACGTTGAGGAAGTGTTCCACCGCTGCGGCCTGGAAGGGCTGCCCTGTCGGATGACGGAAACCTCGTTCTTTATGTCGCATGAGTCGTTGATCCTGACCAAGCGGCCGTGGTACCTGTTCCTGCGCGGCAAGCTGTTTATTGCGCTGAGCCGCAACGCACTACGTGCGCCGGACCAGTTTGAGATACCCCCCAATCGGGTGATCGAACTGGGCACCCAGGTCGAGATTTAATTCCCCTCAAGGGCTCAGCATTGAACTGACCCCAAGAAGT
>NZ_MCGS01000023.1:9674-264108 GCF_002607755.1 Serratia sp. BW106 | reverse complement strand
ACTTCTTGGGGTCAGTTCACATGCAGCGCCCCTACAGGTTCGCAGAGTCCGTTGTAGGGGCCGAACATGTTCGGCCCACCGGATGTTGGCCAAGAAAAAAGGGCACAGCTATTACACTGTGCCCTTGGGCTGATTAACTGAGGTCGTTAACCAATGGTCATCAGGCTGGCGTTACCGCCGGCGGCGGCGGTGTTGACACTCAGCGAGCGTTCGATCAGCAGGCGCTCCAACAGGATATTGGTTTCGCCGTGGGCAAAGCCTTGTACTGAAACGATCGCGCCGCTGCGCTGGGCGATTTGCTCGCACAGAGTACGTAACTGATCGGCATCGCCGTGGTAAATGGCGGCGTCAAACTCCACCTTGTCCTGCTGCCAGTCTTTGCTGAGGCTGATGCTGGCCTGAACCGCCGCCGGCAGGCGACGATACAGGGCGCGTTGCAGCTCGGCTTCCGGCCACAGCACGCTGCTGCCCACCGCCAGTACCGCAGCCAACTGAGTCAGGGCATCGGCTTCGTTATCGGCCAGGCACAGTACGCGCTCACGCGGCAGCAGGGCATAAGTGTTGCGCTCACCGGTTGGGCCTGGCAGAGGGCGCAGGGTGCCGCCCTGACCCAGCTCGGCGTAGCGTTGTGCCAGCGTCACCAACTCAGATTGTTTTTCGGCTACTGCCCACTGCTCCAGCGCCTGATGGGCTTTGAGCAACTGTGGGCGCGCGGTGGCTTCCAGCGGGCGTTCATCGTCCTGACGGCTCAGGGTGCGCAGCACTGCGTCATCCGGACGGTTAGCCAGCAAGCGGTACAGGTACAGCGGGCCACCGGCTTTCGGACCGGTGCCGGACAGGCCTTCGCCGCCAAACGGCTGCACGCCGACCACGGCACCTACCATGTTGCGGTTCACGTACAGGTTACCCACCTTGGCACGTTCGGTGACGCGGGCGATGGTCTCATCGATACGGGTGTGAATACCCAGCGTCAGACCGTAACCGGCGGCGTTGATCTGATCGACCAATGACTCCAGATTGGAGCGCTGGAAGCGCACCACGTGCAGTACCGGGCCGAAGATCTCTTTTTGCAGCTCGTCGAAGCTGTCCAGTTCAATCAGCGTTGGCTTGATAAAGGTCCCGCGTGACCACTCTTTCTCATCTTGTGCATTGCCTTTCGCCGCCTGATAGACCTTGCGGCCCTTGGCACGCATTGCCTGAATATGGCGTTCGATACCGGTCTTGGCTTCGGCGTCGATCACCGGCCCGATGTCGGTAGACAGGCGTTCCGGGTTACCCATACGGCACTCGGCCATCGCACCGCGCAGCATTTGCAGCGTATGGTCCGCCACGTCTTCCTGAATGCACAGAATACGCAGGGCAGAACAACGTTGACCGGCGCTGTCGAAGGCAGAGGCGACCACGTCGGTCACCACCTGTTCGGTCAGGGCGGAAGAGTCGACGATCATCGCGTTCAGGCCCCCGGTTTCGGCGATCAGCGGCGTTGGGCGACCTTGCGGATCCAAACGACCGGCGATGCTGCGTTGCAAAATGCCGGCAACGTCGGTGGAGCCGGTGAACATCACGCCACGGACGCGGGCGTCATTGACCAGCACTGAGCCGACGCTTTCACCCTGGCCTGGCAGCAGTTGCAGCACACCCTGGGGAATACCGGCCTCCAGCAGAATGCGTACTGCCTGTGCGGCGATCAGCGGAGTTTGCTCGGCCGGTTTAGCCAACACGCTGTTGCCTGCCGCCAGTGCCGCGGCAATCTGGCCGGTGAAGATCGCCAGTGGGAAGTTCCACGGGCTGATACAAACTACCGGGCCCAGCGGGCGGTGGCTGTCATTGGCGAAGTCATCGCGCACCTGACCGGCATAGTAATGCAGGAAATCGACCGCCTCACGCACTTCGGAGATGGCGTTGTTAAAGGTTTTACCTGCTTCACGTACCAGGATGCCCAGCAGGCTCTGCAGTTGGCCTTCCATCAGTTCTGCGGCGCGTTCAAGAATGGCGGCGCGTTCGGACGGTGGAGTGGCGAACCAGATTGGACCGGCAGCGGCAGCGGCGTCGAGCGCCCGGCTGACTTCACCTTCGGTGGCTTCACGCACGTAACCGACGATATCGCCCGGTTCGGCAGGGTTAATCACCGGTTGTTCCACGCCCTGATCCAGCTCGGCGTCGATAATCGGCTCGGCACGCCATGGCTGAGTAGCGCTGCTCAGCAATGCGCTGGACAGAGAAGCCAGACGCTGTTCGTTGGACAAGTCCAGACCGCTGGAGTTGGTGCGTTTCTCGCCATACAGCTCGCGCGGCAGCGGAATACGCGGATGCGGCAGGCCAATTTGCCCTTCGCTGGCGGCCATGGCTTCGACTGCGGTGACCGGATCGGCCACCAGTTCGTCGAGCGGCAACGTGGCGTCGGCAATGCGGTTAACGAACGAGGTGTTGGCTCCATTTTCCAGCAGGCGGCGCACCAGGTATGCCAGCAGCGTTTCATGGGTACCGACCGGGGCATAAATGCGGCACGGGCGGTTTAATTTGCCGTCGGCCACTTTACCCACCACTTGCTCATACAGCGGTTCGCCCATGCCGTGCAGGCATTGGAACTCATACTGACCTGGGTAGTAGTTGTTGCCTGCCATATGGTAAATCGCGCTCAGGGTGTGGGCGTTATGGGTGGCGAACTGCGGATAAATCAGATTGGGCACCGCCAGCAGTTTGCGGGCGCAGGCCAGGTAGGAGACGTCGGTGTAAACCTTGCGGGTGTAAACCGGATAGCCTTCCAGCCCGTCCATTTGGGCACGTTTGATCTCGCTGTCCCAGTAAGCGCCTTTCACCAGACGGATCATCAGGCGACGGCGGCTGCGCTGCGCCATGTCGATCACGGCGTCGATGGCGAACGGACAGCGTTTCTGATAGGCCTGGATCACGAAGCCAATGCCGTTCCAGCCGGCCAGCTGTGGCTCAAAGCACAGTTTCTCCAGCAGATCGAGTGAGATCTCCAGGCGGTCGGCTTCTTCGGCGTCGATATTGATGCCGATATCATATTGACGCGCTTGCAGGGTCAATGACAGCAGGCGGGGGTAAAGCTCTTCCATGACGCGTTCGTACTGTGCACGGCTGTAGCGCGGGTGCAGGGCGGAGAGCTTGATCGAAATACCCGGGCCTTCATAGATGCCACGACCGTTAGACGCTTTGCCGATCGCGTGAATGGCCTGCTGGTAGGACACCAGATAGGCCTGAGCGTCGGCTTCGGTCAGGGCGGCTTCACCCAGCATGTCGTAAGAGTAGCGGAAGCCTTTGTCTTCCAGCTTGCGGGCATTGGCCAGCGCTTCGGCGATGGTTTCGCCGGTGACGAACTGTTCGCCCATCAGGCGCATCGCCATGTCCACGCCTTTACGGATCAGCGGTTCACCGCTCTTGCCGATAATGCGGTTCAGCGAGCGCGACAGGTTAGCTTCATTATGGGTTGAAACCAGCTTGCCGGTGAACAGCAGGCCCCAGGTGGCGGCGTTCACGAACATCGATGGGCTGCGGCCGAGGTGGGAATGCCAGTTGCCATTGCTGATTTTGTCGCGGATCAGCGCGTCACGGGTTGGTTTGTCCGGAATACGCAGCAGGGCTTCCGCCAGGCACATCAGCGCCACGCCTTCCTGTGAGGAGAGTGAGAATTCCTGCAGCAGACCTTGCACCATACCGGCGCGGCCGTTTGCACTTTTTTGGTTACGCAGCTTCTCGGCGATGTTGTAAGCCATCTTATGGGTGGCTTTGGCAAGATCGACCGGTAAGCGTGCCTGTTCGAGCATCATCGGAACCGCTTCGGTCTCAGGACGACGATAGGCTGCGGTGATGGCGGCGCGGTTAACCGACTGCGGCAGGATTTGTTCAGCAAATTCAAGGAATGGCTGGTGGGACTCTTCCTGCACTTGCGGCATAATGTCGTCCGCTTCGGTCTGGCCGGCAGCGGCAACAGCAGGGATTTCAGGCAGTTCGGAACCGTTCTCGAGACGCTCGAGATAATTGAAAATGGCCTGTTTGATCAGCCAGTGCGGCGTGCGATCGATACTTTGTGCTGCGCTTTTAATGCGATCGCGAGTTGCCTCGTCGAGCTTTACGCCCATGGTGGTAGTGCCCATGCCAATCCAACTCCTGTGTTTAAGAACCTATACACAAACTGCGGGCCAGAGAGGCTGCGGGGATAGGTTCGTGCGTTGAGTGCTGTGATGAATGCAGACAATATCCAGCATGTTGCAACTTTGTGCAACCGTGTTAAATCAGGCTGATGAGCGAAGTGTGAGTTCCATCGATTTTTTAACATCAATAACCGGCATGCTTCTTGCTCAGCCTCTGGGCAGGGAGGGATGAAGACGGAGTTTAAGTACGTTGTCCCCAGTGATATCAGGGGTAACATCAGAATTATATTAGGTGCAACTCTGTTTAGGGGTGAAAGGTGTAACCCTGAGAGCGGTTAAATGTGACGCAGGGTAAACTTTGTGTAACTTTGTTGTTAAATATCTTGTTGGATAATGAAAGGGTCATCTAGGATAGCCGTCGGCCAGACAATTGCGGGCGGAAACTATTTTCACCTGCGGGGTACCTGCAATTTCGCCACGTTCCGGCGGATGGGCAAGCAGTAACTATCGCAATACAGCGCGAAATAATAATGAGAGTGGAGAATTTCATGACAATGAGCACACCAATGCTGGTGACCTTCCTGGTGTATATCTTCGGGATGGTGTTAATCGGCTTACTTGCCTACCGGGCAACCAATAACTTTGACGACTACATTCTGGGCGGCCGTAGCCTGGGCAGCGTGGTGACCGCGCTCTCTGCCGGCGCATCGGATATGAGCGGCTGGTTGCTGATGGGCCTGCCGGGCGCCATCTTCCTGTCCGGCATCTCCGAAAGCTGGATTGCCATTGGCTTGACGATCGGCGCTTATCTTAACTGGAAGCTGGTGGCGGGGCGGCTGCGTGTGCATACCGAAGCCAACAATAATGCCCTGACGCTGCCGGATTACTTCACCAGCCGCTTTGAAGACAAAAGCAAGCTGCTGCGGGTGATTTCTGCCATCGTTATTCTGGTGTTCTTCACTATCTATTGTGCTTCCGGCATTGTGGCCGGTGCGCGTCTGTTCGAAAGTACCTTTGGGATGAGCTACGAAACCGCGCTGTGGGCCGGTGCCGCCGCTACTATCCTCTATACCTTTATCGGTGGATTCCTGGCGGTGAGCTGGACCGATACCGTGCAGGCCAGTCTGATGATTTTCGCGCTGATCCTGACGCCGGTAATGGTGATTATGGCCGTGGGTGGCATTGACACCTCGATGCTGGTGATTGAGGCGAAGAACCCGGCCAATATCGATATGCTGAAAGGCCTGAACTTTGTGGCGATCCTCTCACTGCTGGGTTGGGGGTTGGGCTACTTCGGTCAGCCACACATTCTGGCGCGCTTTATGGCGGCGGACTCTCACCGCACCATTCGCAGCGCACGCCGCATCAGCATGACCTGGATGATCCTGTGTCTGGCGGGGACCATTGCCGTCGGTTTCTTCGGTATTGCCTACTTCTCCAACAACCCGGATCAGGCGGGCAATGTGTCGCAGAACGGTGAACGCGTGTTTATCGAACTGGCGATGATTCTGTTCAACCCTTGGGTTGCGGGCATTCTGCTGTCGGCCATTTTGGCGGCGGTGATGAGTACCCTGAGCTGCCAGCTGTTGGTGTGTTCAAGCGCGATTACCGAAGACTTGTACAAAGCCTTCCTGCGTAAAGGTGCCAGCCAGCGTGAGCTGGTGTGGGTCGGGCGCTTTATGGTGCTGGTGGTGGCGCTGATCGCCATCGCGCTGGCGGCAAACCCGGAAAACCGCGTGCTGGGTCTGGTGAGCTACGCCTGGGCCGGCTTCGGTGCGGCCTTTGGTCCGGTGGTGTTGATCTCGGTAATGTGGTCACGCATGACCCGTAACGGCGCATTGGCCGGCATGCTGGTCGGGGCGGTGACGGTGATCGTCTGGAAACACTTTGCCTGGCTGGATCTGTATGAAATCATCCCGGGCTTCCTGTTTGCTTGTATCGCCATCGTGACGGTGAGCCTGATGGGTCGTCAGCCTTCGGCGACTATCACCGAACGTTTTGATCAGGCAGAAGCCGAGTTCAAAACCGTTTAATCCTCGCGCAGCACGAGTCTCAAAGGGCGCTTAATACGCCCTTTATAAAGTTGTTTATTAGTCCGAGATACTCGGGCCTAGCGCACCGAGGGGCGCTCCGGCAGCTAAAGCTACTACGACCCCTTCGGCACGCTCTCCCTAATAACTGGCTTTATCCGTAGTCTGGGGGCGCTTAATGCGCCCTTTGTCATTTTTCATTCCGCCGTTTTCTGTCATCTGCCTGAAACACCTGGCGACATTTGATTAGAAAAAATCACCCTTGCGGCCCTTGTATTTCTTCCAGCCAGAATGATAATCACTATCGTTGTGTTTTACTTTTCTTTACATTGGCGTTGCCGCCATTTCCGGCGTGCGGACGCTTCGCAGCAGATGCCTTTTTAGGGGTTATTATTTATGTTTGTTCCCTTCCTTATCATGTTCCGTGAGGGGCTGGAGGCGGCGTTGATCGTCAGCCTGATCGCCAGCTACCTGAAACGCACCCAGCGGGGTCAATGGCTAGGCGTGGTATGGATAGGGGTGATTGTTGCCGCTGCCCTGTGCCTGGCGCTCGGCATTTTCATCAATGAAACCACCGGCGAATTCCCGCAGAAACAGCAAGAGCTGTTCGAAGGCATTGTTGCGGTGGTGGCGGTACTGATCCTCACCTATATGGTGTTCTGGATGCGTAAGGTGTCCAAGTCGGTCAAGGTACATCTGGAAGGCGCTATCGACAACGCGCTCAACTCCGGCAAAGGCCAGGGCTGGGCACTGGTGGCGATGGTGTTTTTTGCCGTGGCGCGTGAAGGGCTGGAGTCGGTGTTTTTCCTGCTGGCCGCCTTCCAGCAAGATGTGGGTATTGAAGCCCCGATCGGTGCAGTGCTCGGTCTGGTGGCCGCCATCGTGCTGGGTATGGCTATCTATTGGGGCGGCGTGAAGCTGCACCTGGCCAAATTCTTCAAATGGACCAGCCTGTTTATTCTGTTCGTTGCCGCCGGTCTGGCTGCCGGGGCGATCCGCGCCTTCCACGAGGCCGGACTGTGGAACCATTTCCAGGATATCACGTTCGATCTCAGTAACCATCTGTCGACCCATTCGCTGTTTGGCACCCTGCTCGAAGGCATCTTCGGCTACCAGGAAACGCCAACGGTGAGCGAAGTGGCGGTCTATTTCCTGTATCTGATCCCGGCGCTGATTTTCTTTTTCCTGCCGCAGCGTGCGGAACCGGCAGCGGTTTCGGCGCAACGTAAAATCAATCATTAATTTTAATAGGGAATCTTGTATGTCGACTCCATTATTCCGCCGCAAGGCGTTGCACGCAGCATTACTGGCACTCCCGGCGTTCGCGCTGAGCATCAATGCCCAGGCGGCGGATGTGCCGCAGGTGAAGATTACCGTTAACGACAAGCAGTGTGAGCCGATGCAGCTGACGGTACCGGCCGGTAAAACCCAGTTTGTGGTGCACAACACCAGCCAGAAAAACGTTGAATGGGAAATCCTCAAAGGGGTGATGGTGGTAGAAGAGCGTGAGAACATCGCGCCGGGCTTCACCCAGAAGATGACCGCTAATCTGGAAGCGGGTGAATACGACATGACCTGCGGGCTGCTCAGCAATCCGAAAGGCAAGCTGACCGTGACTGCGGCTGCGGGTGCCGCCACCGACGGTAAACCGAATGCGATGGATTTGGTTGGACCAATTGCCGAATACAAAGTTTATGTGACCAAAGAAGTAGAAGGGCTGGTCAAGCAGACCAAGCTGTTCACCGACGCGATCAAAGCCGGCAACGTGGAACAGGCGCGCAAACTCTATGCGCCGACACGTCAGCACTACGAGCGTATTGAGCCAATCGCCGAACTGTTCTCCGATCTGGACGGCAGCATCGACGCCCGTGAAGACGATTACGAGAAGAAAGCGGAAGATCCGAAGTTCACCGGTTTCCACCGCCTGGAGAAAGCGCTGTTTGCCGATAACACCACCAAAGACATGAGCAAATACGCCGATCAACTGTACAACGACACCGTCGAGCTGCAAAAACGCGTCACTGACCTGACCTTCCCGCCAAGCAAAGTGGTGGGCGGGGCGGCCGGTTTGATCGAAGAAGTGGCGGCGAGCAAAATCAGCGGTGAAGAAGACCGTTATAGCCGCACCGATCTGTGGGACTTCCAGGCTAACGTCGACGGCGCGCAGAAAATCGTTAACCTGCTGCGTCCGCTGCTGGTGAAGGCCAACAAGCCGTTGCTGGACAAGATCGACGCCAACTTTAAAACCGTTGATACCATTCTGGCGAAGTACAAAACCAAAGATGGCTATGAGTCTTATGAGAAGCTGACCGATGCCGATCGCAATGCCATGAAAGGGCCAATCACCACTCTGGCGGAAGACCTGTCACAACTGCGTGGCGTTCTGGGTCTGGATTGAGGCAAGCATAATGAGTAACAAGATCGGCCCGGCAAACGGGCCGCATCCACAGCCGCAGGACGCGGCGTCACCGTCGCGCCGCCGTTTGCTGCAAGGCTTGGGGCTGGGCGTGTTGGCGTTGGGCGGCAGCCGCCTGACTCAGGCGGCAGATAAAGTGGCAGAACCGCTGGCGGTGCCGCAGGATGAACGGTGGCAGAAGCAGCCGTTCTATGGCGCGCATCAGGCCGGGATCCTCACCCCACAGCAGGCTGCGATGATGCTGGTGGCGTTTGACGTGCTGGCCAGCAACAAGCAGGATTTGGAGCGGCTGTTCCGGCTGCTGACCACCCGCATTGCCTTCCTGACGACCGGCGGCAGGGCACCGGAGGTGGATCCCAAGCTGCCGCCGCTCGATTCGGGCATCATGGGGCCGGAGATTTATCCGGATAACCTGACCATCACCGTGTCGGTCGGCACCTCGTTGTTTGACGAACGCTTCGGGTTGCAGGAACAAAAACCGCTGCGTCTGCAAAAAATGACGCGCTTCCCTAACGACTCGCTGGACGCCAGCCTGTGCCACGGGGATTTGGTATTGCAGATTTGCGCCAATACCAATGAAACGGTGATCCACGCGCTGCGCGACATTATCAAGCATTCGCCGGATCTGCTCAGCGTGCGCTGGAAGCGGGAAGGGTTTATTTCTGCCCACGCCGCACGTAGCAAAGGCAAAGAAACACCGATCAACCTGCTGGGCTTTAAAGACGGCACCGCCAACCCGAAAACCAGCGATAAACCGCTGATGGATCAGGTGGTGTGGGTGGCGGATAACGCCGGAGAACCCGCATGGGCGGTGGGCGGCAGCTATCAGGCTGCACGTATTATCCGCTTCCACGTGGAGTTCTGGGATCGCACGCCGTTGCAGGAACAGCAAACCATCTTCGGTCGCGACAAGCACAGCGGTGCGCCGCTTGGCATGAAGCATGAGCATGACGAGCCGGACTACGCGCAAGATCCCGAAGGCAAGCTGATCCCGATGGATGCGCATATTCGCCTGGCAAACCCGCGCACGCCGCAAACTCAGAGCAATTTGCTGTTGCGGCGGGGTTACAGCTATTCGATTGGCGTGTCCAATTCCGGTCAACTGGAAATGGGGTTGCTGTTTGTCTGTTATCAGGCCGATTTGGAAAAAGGTTTCCTGACGGTGCAAAAACGTCTGAACGGCGAGGCGCTGGAAGAGTACGTCAAGCCGATCGGCGGCGGTTACTTCTTTGCGTTGCCGGGGGTAAAAGACGCCAATGATTACCTGGGCTGCGGCCTGTTGAAAGCCTAAGCCACCTGTTACAAGGCGGGGTTTCCCCGCCTCATTTTTCTGATCTCTGCCGTGCACCACCGTTTATTGAAATCAACCCTGTCCTTGCGCAATTGGGGGAACGGGCTTTAATTAGGTAACTATTTTCATTTTTTGTTAAAAGCATAAACATGTCGGCCATAACGTTCCAAATGGTTCATACCTTCCGATCCCTTTAACGGCATTCTCCAGATGAAAAGCACTCATAAAAACCGGTTGGCAGTTTCGGCGCTGGTTATTCCAGCCCTACTGCCTGTTTCTGCCAGCTTTGCGCAGGACAAGGATAGCGAACAGACCATGGTGGTCACCGCCAAGCGCAGCGGTCTTTCTGAACTTTCAACCCCGGCTGCCGTCAGCGTGGTCACGGGTGATAAAATCCGTGAGGCACGACCGCAGATCAACCTGTCGGAAAGCCTGGGTAGCGTGCCGGGCCTGCAAATTCAGAACCGACAGAACTATGCGCAGGATTTACAGTTGTCGGTGCGTGGTTTTGGTGCCCGTTCTATGTATGGTGTGCGCGGCGTGCGTATTTATGTCGACGGTATTCCTGCCACCATGCCAGACGGCCAGGGGCAGACCTCGAATATCGACCTTAACTCGGTCGAGAAGGTGGAAGTGCTGCGCGGACCGTTTTCCGCCCTTTACGGGAATGCCTCCGGCGGCATGGTGAATGTGGAAACCGAAACCGGCCAACAGCCGACTCGCCTGGAGGCCAGCTCGTATTTCGGCAGCTACGGCACCTGGCGCTATGGCGTCAAGGCCACCGGGGCGACCGGCGACGGCACCCAAGCCGGCGATGTTAACTACACGATTTCCGGTACCCGTTTCACCACCCAGGGGTTCCGCGATCACAGCGGCGCGCAGAAAAACCTCGGTAATGCCAAGCTGGGCGTGCGCATCGACGATGTCAGCACGCTGACGCTGTTGTTCAACAGTGTTGATATCGACGCCAATGATCCAGGCGGTCTGACTTCTGCCGAATGGCACGATAATCCGCGCCAGGCACCACGAGCCGATCAGTACAACACACGCAAAACCACGTCACAGACCCAGGCCGGGCTACATTATGAGCGCCAGATGGGTGCCAATGATGACCTGAGCATCATGATGTACGCCGGTGAGCGCGAAACCACCCAGTACCAGTCGATCCCGGTCGCGGTGCAGCAGCGCAGTGCGCAGCATCCGGGCGGGGTGATTGACCTGACGCGCCATTATCAGGGAATTGATACTCGCTGGACGCACCGTGGTGAGCTGGGCGTGCCTTACACCCTGACCGGCGGGTTGGATTATGAAACCATGACCGAGCAGCGTAAAGGGTATGAAAACTTTACTCAGGTCAACGGCGTAACCGAGCTTGGCACCGAGGGGGCGCTGCGCCGTAATGAACGCAACCTGATGTGGAACCTCGACCCTTATCTGCAAACTTCGTGGCAGTTAACCCAGCAACTGACGCTGGATGTCGGTATGCGTTACAGCACCGTCAATTTTGACTCCAACGATCACTACATCACCGGCGCTAATGGCGATGACAGCGGTAACGCCAGTTATCATAAGTGGTTACCGGCCGGTTCCCTTAACTATGCGGTGATGAGCGGCTGGAACCTGTATCTTTCCGCCGGCCGTGGCTTTGAGACCCCGACCATTAATGAACTGTCCTACCGTTCCGGCAATCAGTCCGGGCTCAACTTCGGCCTGAACCCATCGACCAGCGATACGGTAGAATTTGGCAGTAAAACCCGTATTGGCAATGGGTTGCTGACCGCCGCAGTGTTCCAGACCGACACCAGCAACGAAATTGTGGTTGATGAAAGCAGCAACGGACGCAGTAGCTACAAAAACGCTGGACAGACCCGCAGACGTGGGCTTGAGTTGGCGCTGGATCAGCAGTTCGCTTATGACTGGCGGGTACAGTTAGCCTGGACGTTGCTGGATGCGCGTTACCGCGACGATGTTTGTGGTGATAGCCAGTGTTCGGCGACCAACATGGTACCGAGTGGCAACCGGATGCCGGGCATTGCGCGTAATATGGGTTATGCCTCGTTGGCCTGGTCACCGCCGGAAGGGTGGTATGCCGGTGCCGAGGTACGCTATATGAGCGATATCGAGGTTAATGACGCCAACAGCGAACAGGCTCCGGCTTATACCACCGTCGGCTTAAATACCGGCTACCGTTATCCGCTGGGCAACTGGATGCTTAACGTTTTTGGCCGGGTAGATAACCTGTTTGACCGTCAATATGTCGGTTCGGTGATCGTCAATGAAGGCAATGGCCGTTACTACGAACCGGCACCGGGTAGAAACTGGGGCGGCGGATTGAGCGTTTCTTATACCTTCGAGTAACCGCCGGATGAGTTTATCGGCTTGATCACTCAGCAACAGGGCGGGAGCTATCCCGCCTTTTTTATTAATAAATTTCTGCTGACGGGGCGGTTATGAAGTGTGCGAAATTTAATCAGGAAACTAAAATGTCATTTGCGGATTATAATCATAACTATTTGATAATTATCAATATAAAAAATTTATTGAATGACGTAATCAGCGTGATATAGTGTTCTGGCCGCGGCTAAAAACAAAAAAGATTAAATTTTTTTACATTTTAGCAACGCGCGAGGTTTGAATGTCATTATACTGTAATCATCTGGCGGTAGTTTTCACAAGGTGCACAGCTCGAAGCTGTAAATAACACTGCGGGGATCGCTAATGGTAAAGTCCTTGGTTGGGCTAGAAAGAACAAATAACAGACCTTTCCTGATTTCTCGTTGTAACGAGGGTTCTCTCTCCGACTCTCTTTTCCTGGCCACTCCGCACTCTCGTCATTCCAAATTCTTGTCACTTTTTACTCTAGGTTTAATTACGCAATCGCGTTCTCCCGTGAAAAATCGGTGTGCTAACACGCCCGCCGCGTATTCACTTTTACTCTTGGCTATTGTTGGCTCAAAAGGGAGCCAAAACCTAATCTGTGTGTGAAACATAATCGCGCGGTCCAGACCGCCGCGGTAGGTGAAACAAACTGTAAGGTGCCACTATGAGACAAAAAGCAGTGATCAAAGCACGTCGTGAAGCGAAACGCGTTATTCGTCGTGACGCTCGTAGTCATCGCCAGCTTGAAGAAGAGTCCGTTACCTCGCTGGTACAAATGGGTGGTGTTGAGTCTATTGGCATGGCGCGAGACAAGCGCGATAGCTCTACCATCGAGGCTAGAACCGAAGCTCAGGGTCATTACTTAATCGCCATAGATAAGAAGCAGTTGATTTTTGCCACCGGTGAAGCCGGCTGCGGCAAAACTTTCATCAGCGCTGCGAAAGCGGCAGAAGCCCTTATACATAAAGAAGTGGATCGGATTATTGTTACTCGCCCGGTTCTTCAGGCGGATGAAGACCTCGGTTTCTTACCAGGGGATATT
This sequence comes from Serratia sp. BW106, assembly GCF_002607755.1. Lineage (NCBI taxonomy): Bacteria > Pseudomonadati > Pseudomonadota > Gammaproteobacteria > Enterobacterales > Yersiniaceae > Serratia > Serratia sp. BW106. The sequence continues at coordinate 250,835 of NZ_MCGS01000023.1, read as the reverse complement.
TCTGAGAAGTTCGCCCCTTATTTCCGTCCGGTGTATGACATTCTGGTGCGCCGCTTGGGATCGTCCTTTATGCAATACTGCCTGCGTCCGGAAATCGGCAAGGTAGAGATCGCGCCTTTCGCCTACATGCGCGGGCGTACCTTCGAAAATGCGGTCGTTATCCTGGATGAAGCCCAGAACGTGACCGCCAGCCAGATGAAGATGTTCCTGACCCGTTTGGGTGAGAACGTAACGGTAATCGTTAATGGTGACGTAACCCAATGCGATTTGCCGCGCGGTGTGAAGTCCGGCCTCAGCGATGCGATGGAACGCTTCGAGGAGGATGAAATGATCGGCATCATCCGCTTTGATAAACAAGACTGCGTCCGCTCCGCCCTGTGCCAGCGTACGCTCAACGCCTACAGTTAAAACCTGCCTGCTAACCAAGGCCGCCTCGGCGGCCTTTTTCTTGTTTTGAATATCAGTGCTGTCTATATAAAACAGAGGGTTAAACTGCACCACAAGCAACTACAACCACCAGAAAACCATCTATGTGTGGACGCGTTGTGGACGCTAGACATTGATTTTCCCTCCCAGTGGATTATAAGAAATTGCATCCTGTAGGAAGTCAGGTGCAAAGTGAGCGTAGTTCATTGTTTGTTCAATTCTCGCATGACCAAGTATTCGTTGGAGCGTGATGATATTGCCCCCGTTCATCATGAAATGAGTTGCGAATGTATGGCGTAACGAATGGGATGCTTGTCCGTGGGGGAGGTTAGGTTTAGTCGCCTTCAATATCTCTCGGAATGCATTGTAAGACGCTCGCGGAAACAGTATTCCTGACGGCTGAGACAAGATTTCGTCAGAGACCTCTTGAGAAATAGGAACGCTGCGTCTTTTACCGTTTTTTGTTTGAACAAACGTCACGCGGTTGTGAATGACATGCTCCGCTTTGAGCTTGATAGCTTCTCCTCAACGCGCGCCAGTGCTAAGGCATAAAACGGCAACCCGGCGATTACCGTGAGTGCCGGGCCGCTTGCCTTCGTGGTGTGAGCCTGTCCGATTCCTTTGACGAGCGAGTCGAAGCAGTGCGTGCGGCGGCTGATGCTGGAGACTTTGCCGCCAATATGGCCGGGCAGGGTGGCGCAAACGTCCCGCGTGATGTGCAGACTGTTCGAGTTGCGCGCAAGGTGGCTGATGAGCCGAACGCCTATGACGAAGAGGTACAAAAGGTTGTCGGCATTTTTGCCCCACACCTTGGCGCGGGCCATATCCATGAAACCCGGTTAACAGAATGGCGCATTGTCCGCAAGGCCATTGACGTTAATCCTTTAAGCGCCTCCGGCGCGCCTCGGAGTACTGTCAATAACGGAGGTTCAGCGAGAACCTGATTCAGATATGCAGGTAGCAACGCCTGAGTATGTCACGACGGTGATGAATTTGATTGAGTGGATGTTAGCTGGAATGACGCCGACGTAGCCAAGACGCTAAGAGACGTGATAAGGGGGCTGTCGCCGAGAGCTAATCATCAAGAAATTTCCCGGAATTGGAAAAAAAGCCGTAATGATGTACCGTCAGCACGATTGGCCACGGCGGAGCGGACCCGCATGCCGCAAATCTGGTTTGATTTGGTACAGCAGGGGATTATCCCAGAACCTTGGGAACTAAACGCGTTGACGCGTGGGGCAACGGTAAGTTTTAACGGAAAAGTATTTTCATATCCCCCTTGATGACTGGTCGGGATTCAATGATGAGGTATATTAGTTGCGACTTTATCTGACTATGTTGAATCTGACAGTCACTTAAGAGTTGTGAGTTCAACGGGTCGATGCAACGCTATCCTTAAACGAAAGGGCAAGTGCAACGTAATACTTAAACTTTTCTCTATACATCATATTCCGGTCAATCTGAATGTGTGGTCTAAAATATCAGGAGACCCGTTAGTTGAAGTGTATGCCGATAGGTTATATGGGGATTTATTTCGCGAGTGGAGTACAGATTATAAGGAAAGGCTGAATGAATTCTCCAGTCTTTCCTTTTGAGAATGGTTAGGCTATTAGCGCTAGTTTTCGGCTGTAATATTCATAATCATCATGTTTCTCTGTGAAGTATAGCTCAAATGCTGTTAATATATTAGCGTAAAAACTATCTTTTGATATGGATTTTTTTCTTTCATCTTTAGATAGGTAGTTTGTTATAAATCTAAGTGACGCTGAGAAAAGAAAATGTCCTCGAAGCCAACAATTTATTGTGGTTTCGTTCGGGAATTGAAGTCTCTCTTTTATTGCCAAACCTTGTTCTTTGAAGTCGTCAGGTAAATCTTGAATGTAGGCGTTTATTTTTTCTATAGATGTGTGGCATGAGGATTTAGAACGCATAAATCTTTCGCATGAATCGCCAACAACAGATTGTCCGCGAAGATTTACATGATTATAAATGTCAAGGGAGATTAAATTCTCAACATTATCGTAAAACTCGCCAAGCCATGAGTTTATATCTATATCTTGGATTTCTTTTGCGCTATACTTTCCGATGTTTTTTAGAACTCTCGATATTACTTTTTCATCGAGAATGCAATTCTCTATAGAGTAACCTCTTGTATAAATTATATTGGTATGACTTGTTATGCTTGATGAGAAAAAGTTGAGGTCTGTATCTCTAGCAACAATGGCATTTATTTGCCCCGAGGCAATTTTTTCCATATAAGGAATTAGAGCATCACATCCACCAACATCTTGGATTTCAACATTTAATCGCCCATTTTTTCTGAAAATTATCTCCCAAAATCCAATATCATCTATTCCTTCGACGTAAACCATTATGTCAGCATTATAGAACATGCTAATGACATTCTCAGCCTCATCCGACCAGCCAAAATTTTCAACATTTGATTCATTGTTTGACATTAACGAGCTTCTCCATGTTGAAAATAGACTCCTTATATTTCGATGCAACTTCAGGGGAGTGCGTAGCCGCAATTATTTGAGCGTTAGGGTTGAGTTTTTTTATTGCTGGTATAATGTTTCTCTGCCATTGAATATGTAAAGATAGTTCTGGCTCATCTGTTATAAATATGTACTGTTGTTCCCTCTGGAGTAAAGTTTCAATGAATAAAATTAATAATTGCTTTTCTCCGGAAGATAGACTCTCTTGTTTAATAGGCCCATGACTGTTTTTAATAAATAACTCGCCACCTAAAAACTCAAAAGTTTTATCAGTTACAAACTCTTTTAGGATGTTTAGGAATTGCTCAATAGGTGCGAAAATTTGAGATGTTTTGTCCTTTGATGTTAATGACATTTTAATTATTTTTTGGGTTTTCCTTAACGCTTCAATTGAACGTATATCAATCGCCTTTTTTTTATCTTGTTTTAATTTTGATATGGTATGATCAATGTTGTCTACGTGGAAGTTTATTTTACGACGAATATTAGAATCAATAGCATTGAGCTGAGTATAGGCACTTAAAAGATTCTGTTTCTCTTTTTCTTTATCGAAGTCAATATTATAAGCCTTATCATCAATGTCCTCTCTGCTATATAGTATCGAGGCTAACACTTCCTTTTGTAGTTCAAGTGCAATGTCTCTGGCCTGTTGTGATAATTCAAGCTGGTATTTTGTGAGTTCTTGCATTAACTCGGAAAGCTTATAATCGACAGGGTTTATGAAACGAGTGCCATATTTATCTCTAACTTCAAGATCGTCACTATTTCTCAACCGATACACGGATAAAGATGAGAGCGCAACTAAACTTCCGAGTTCAGTTCTTAATTCCTCAGATTCCTCTTGCACCCTGCGTCTATAACTAAGAGGCACTCTTCTATCATCAGTGTTCATAACGCGTAAATTATATTTTTTAGATGACAGTTGATACTCTATTTTAGAATAAGGAGATGTTTCGTTTTCTATTTTATTTATCTTTATTGTTTTAGACTTTCTCCCATCTTTAAGTTTTATTTCGGCACTATTAAAGTCGTTGTTATTAATGCCATCAAAATCAAGTGATAAGATTGAATGCAAAATATTCATAAAAGTTGTCTTTCCAGTACCATTGCGACCAATGATAATGTTGACATCGTCATTGAAGGAGCAAAAGCAATCTAATCTTTGCCAGAATCCGTTTATAGCAACACTTTGTATTTTATACATCAACTTTTCCTTGCTTTAAATATTTATAGAACGTGTAAAAGCTTATCACAATCCACTTGCTTAAGATAAATGATTAAAAATAAAAAACATATACCTTTGTCCGCGTATTATTTCAAAATGCTGTATTACCGACGTTTCGGAACCCATCTGAACATTCCTGTTTAGTGTAAATGTTGCCTTTTCCAAGTGAGACAACCTTCGTAAATCATAAGAAATACAACATACCCCCCTTGAATGTCTAGGGTGAATGGATTTGCATGTAAAATAATGTGAGGACATAGCCACTATTTCTCAGCTCTGGCTGGGGAAGCGTGGCAAAATGCAACTGCATTAAAACCGACCCATGACGCGGGCAGGCGTGGCGGAGATAGCATTGTGCGCAGGCACATATTTAATTATCAGAATTGGCGGCGTCAGCGCGCCGTGATGGCGTTTTGATATTCTGGTTTGATTCGCGGGTGCGTGTAGTGTGGCGGCCACGTGGTGGACGTCTGAGGGGGTTTGCGGATGGGTATGAAAAAGCCGCCAAACAGGCGGCCGGTTTATCATTCCTCGTCGTTGTCTAGGGTGTATTTTTTAAAGCGGATGATCTCCTAGCCGATCCAGCCATTCACCTCAGTGATGCGCTGCTGTAGCGGCGTCAGCTCGTTGCGGACGAACATCTTTGCAGCCTTCTCCACATCACCCACTGACCCGACGTTCTCCGGCTTACCACCCATCGGGGATGCGATGGGCGTCCAGCAGGTCGGCGGCGCTGACCTTTTTAATGTTAAAGAAATCATCCTTCGTCGCCACATCGCTGAGTGACACAATCTTGATACCGTCGGGCTCTTCGTTCGGAGGGTAGAAGAACAGGTTTTTAAAATTCACCATGTCTTTAGAGTCGTTGTAGCGTCTCAACATCGATACTTCTTGCGCGGCATTACATGACTGCCCAAGCTGCCATATGATGTACGACCATATTGAGATTCAGTAACGAGAATTAACAACGTTTAGACGATAAAATTCTCTAAACCAACAGCCCAAGCTATGGTTGAGCTTGTTTTCTATAAGTATCCAATACTGACATATGTTTTCTAAAGAACTGTATGCCGTCAATGTTTTGCTGGGTTAACCAGCGTTGATTATCCATGAATGGGCTATTTTCTCCTTTGAAAGTATCATCTAAAGAAGATAGGTGTTGGTGATGCTTAATATTCCCTATGACTTGCTCTAAATAAAAAGGTACATCAAGCCCGCTGAATATAAAATAAGATGTTTCAAAAACCTTTTGTGCTTCTGCTAACTCAACGGAATCTATATGTAAATCGCTAGAAAATTTACCGACTAATTTTTTAAAGGAATGATAAACCTTCATGCGTTCTTCAAGTAAGCGAACGCGTACGTCATTCATTGCTATCCACTGTAAATTTTTCACGGCAACTAAAGCAAAGATCGCACTTACTCCACTAATAATAACGGCAGTAACAGTAGTCATTTCACTAATCGAACTCATACCATCTCCATTTCATATGGCACTTTATTTCATTAGGATAATGTAAATTTCCGTATGTATCTATCTTGATACATTTGTAGTTCTAACTATCACTTCAAATATTAGAGTGGCTCACCAGCATCAAAACCAAGGATATTGGCCCATCACGCCAGAGTAAAACAGCATTCGGCCACCCAGCGAGGCGGAGAGCAGCGCCAGCATCAGCACACTGGCGACTCCTGCCGACAACACCGGTCGGCGATAAAGATAGGTCGCCAGTCCGGTGGCGATAATCAGCCCGGCAAAAATCAGCCAACTCATCCAGCCTGAGCCAAAGATGGCGATGGCACTGGCCAACATTTTGCCTTGTTCACTGAAACCTGCGCTGTACCCCAGGATCACCGCCAACATCAGTGCCACCGCCAGCAAAATGCCTCCCGGCAGCTGGGTGGGGAGCTGTCGCTGATGCTTATCCAGCGCCGCATTGAAAACGCTGATCCTTAAGCCAAGAGTGGTAAACCCCAACAGCAGCGCAGTGGCAATAAAACTGAGATGGGTGATGGGCGAGTGCCACAGCGGGTGGCTGCTCATCTGGTAATAAACCTGCGCTGAAACCAGAATGGCCGCCAGCCCGGCGACTGAGGCCAGCAGGCTAACGCCGCGGATCAAAGCCTGGCTACGATTAAAGCGAAACAGGATGGCTGCCCAGCTAAATACCACCGCATTGAGCAGAAAGAAGGCGACGACTTCCCGGCTTAGCCAGGAATGACCGATCCCCAGAATGGCGCGATAGGCCCCGGTTGGTGAACCCAAATGCAATAGCGACAGCAGCGAGCCGATAATATTGACCGCCAAAATAGCCACCGCCATTTTGCGCAGAGCATTAAAGCGTTTTTCTTCCGTCAGCCATCTTGGTTGGGCGACGATTAATACTGTGATGGCCACAATTGCGCCCACCGCCCACTGACAAAATACGGTAAAAAAGACTAAAGGGAGCTCATATTCAGACATGGCCTCTATTCCTTATCCCCGGCGGGAATAATCACGATATTGGGGTGGCTGATTTGGTGGCTTGGCAGTGAGTAGCGGGTTTCGATACGGGTTAAGTCAGCCCGGTATTTCTGCCGCAGCAGATCAATATCACCAAACTGCAGTACCCCGGCCGGACAGGACTCGACACAGCGTGGTTGCAATCCTTCATCCAGTCGCTCAGCACACAGATTGCACTTACTGGTTTTCCCTTCGACCGGATCAAAAACCGGCGCATTATAAGGACAAGCCATAATGCACATCCGGCAACCAATACATTTGTCGTGATCCTGCACCACGATGCCGTCCGGGCGTTTACTGTAGGTATCTGCCGGGCACACTTTCATGCACTGCGGATCGTCACAGTGATTACAGGACATCGAGATAAACGCCATCGCGTTCGGATCGTCAAAGCTAAATTCCCTGACCTGACGCCAGAGCACGCCCGCCGGGGTCGCATTTTCGGATTTACAGGCCATCGAGCAGGTTTTGCAGCCGTAACAGCCGCGCATATCCACTAAAAATCCATATTGTCTGACCATGATTATGCCTCCGCCCTAACGTCAACCAGGGTGCTGTTACAACAATGGCCAGAGCCCAGGACTTCGGCATGATCGTTAGTTACGTGGCTGCTGCTGCCCCCTTGCTGTTCCCACCAGCCATTGTCCAGGCACACCACGCCGCGTTTGATTTGGCGGGTTACTACCGCCAATGCCCGGTGTTCTCCCCGATGATTGAAAGCAATGGCCCATGCGCCATTGTGGATATTGCGACTGGCGGCATCTTCCGGATGGATCATGATATTAGGCTGATTACGCTGAACTTCGAGGATCCATTCATTCATCCCGTGGCTGGAGTGAATACTCCGGGCCAGCTTGCGCTGCACGGCCATTAATGGGTATTTTCTTGCCAGCTCCGGCGACCCTTTCGGCGACTCTTTAACCTGCATATAGGTCACAATCGGTGGGAAGTCTTTCTTCTGCCAGGCTTCAATAAAGAAGTGGGCTTTTTTAGTGGGTGTGCGGAAGATACCGTCCCTGAACGGGATCCACGGCACCTCCGCCGGTTTGATCGGCCCGTGGCGCAGTTGTTCAATGGTGATGCCGGTACCGGCCAGACAGTTTTCGATATAGTGTTCAATCGGTTGATTAAACACTTCGCCAAAGCCGAAACGTTCGGCCAGCCGGGCAAAAATCCAGTAATCCGGTTTGGCCTCACCGACTGGCTCCACCGCTTTTTCCATCAGTTGGACATAGTGGCTGCGGACGCCGGCCATCAGGCTGAGATCTTCAAAAATGGTGGTCACCGGCAACACCAGGTCTGCATACAGGGCGGTGGAACTCATCAGATTATCGGCCACCACCACAAACGGCACTTTCTTCAGGGCCTTTTTCACCATATTGGTGTTAGGCAGTTGGGTGAGGGCGCCCAGAGTCATAATCCACCAGAAGTTAATCGGGTGAGGACGATCGTTGACGATCCATTCTCCGGTTTTAGAAACCGGTATCGGTGGGATTTTTTGCACGTCAGGTGCGGGTGGTACCGGCGGATTGAACTTCATCATCTGTTTTGCTCCGCCCGCATCGCAGACACCCCCACCGGCTTTGCCCATATTGCCGGTCAACAGCGCCAGATAGAACTGACTGGCGGCCACATAGGTGCCAAACTCGGTACGCTGAGCGCCGGACATATTCTGTACGATCATCGAAGGTTTGTTGCTGGCATACTCTCGCGCCAACCGCAGCAGGGTGGCTGCCGGAACATCGGTTTCTGCCGCTACTTTCTCCGTGTTCCAGGGGGCGGCCTCCTGGCGGATCAGTTCAAACACCGTGGTATAACCGGCATCTGCAGGCAGTTCTGCCTGTGTCAGTGCCGCAACAATGGCGGGTGTATCATGGAGAACCAGCTTTTGGCTTAGGTTGTCGTAGACCAGATAGCTTTCTTTATCCTGCGGATCTTCCCTAAGCTGTTGTTGCTCGGCATCCACCAGATAAACCGCTCCGGTGTGTTGGCGCAGGAAGTCAGCATCATAGCGCTGCTCATCCATAATGATTTTTATCATCCCCAGTGCCAACGCGGTGTCGGTGCCAGGAATAATCGGGATCCATTCATCGGCTTTGGCCGCCGTTTCGTTAAATCTCGGGTCGATCACCACCAGGCGCGCCCCCTGTTTTTGCGCCTTAATATATTCTTTAAAATAGGCTTGCATGGTCACGGCCGGATTATTGCCCCAGCACAGGATGTATCGGCTGTCGGCAAGCGTGTCGCGCATATCCGCGTAGCGCAGGCCAAGCATCGGGATCATGGCAGCGGTCACGGCAGAGCAACACAAGGAGCCGGTGCGTTTGGTGGCGCCGCCGAGGTAATCAAAGAAGCTCTTGGCCATATCATTTTTAATGGAATCCATGTTGCCGGCATGGGTCGAAATCAACAGGCCTTTATTTCCGTGGCTGGCAAGGGTGTTGCGGATATTTAGCTCAATCAGGTCCAGCGCCTCATCCCAGGATATCGGTTTGAATTTCCCTTCGCCTTTTTCTCCGACCCGAAGCAAGGGTGTTTTAACCCGCAGTGGGTGATACACCCATTTGGTCCGACTTATTCCGCGCAGGCAGCACTTGACGTTAAAATCTTTGCTGGCTTCTATTTTCTTCAGCTCACCCTGATAGACATAAGCCGTTAAATTGCAGTGTAAACACTCCATGGCACAGGTTGATCTAAAGGTTTGATAGTCGGTTAGTTTAAGCCGCACTCGGGGCAAGGGTTTACCCTTGTCCAGCGCCATGGAAAAAACGCAGGGTGAGATGCTGGCCAACCCAATGACCCCCAGCCCTTTTAACAAGGTTCTGCGATTCATTCTGATTTCTGATATATTTTTCATGATATTTCCCGCACGTATTATTTGTTTTTATTATTGTTCGCGTTTTTGCCATTTAATTTAAATAACACCCTGAGTTAATCATGGGTAAATTATGGCGTACTGATCGAAATCAAATTATTAATTTATTGCTTTACCGTAACTTACTCGTGCCGTTAATAGAAGAAACCAAAAAGTAATTGTCGATTATTGCTTTTAGCGGGTTGCTCAGCCTCGACTGGTCGGAGTCCAATCCTCGCTCGTTTAGCTTTTGTGTAAACTATTGTGGTTTTTTGTATAGATTTTCGTTGAGTTAGCGTTAATGATTAGTGGGGTTCCAGCAGGGCGTAGCGGTGCATCCGCCAAAAGGGAATATCTGGGGAGTATGCCGGAGTGGCGTACTGGGCATTGGGATCTTCAAAGCGGTTCAATCATGAAATATATTATTTTATTGCTATTTATTTTGTGCGTTGTGTATGTCCATTACCGTGGCAGGGTGCGTTACACCTTCTGGCGGCAGCTTTCTGATCACTCGACCTTTACCGCGCCACTGAACGTTTTTATGTATCTGTTCTCACGCGTGCCGACCACGCCTTATTTGCAACCGGAGCAATTCCCCGAGTTGAAGGTACTGCGGGATAATTGGCAAACTATCCGTGATGAAGGGCAGCAGCTGATGGCGATCCAGCAAATTAAAGCCTCGGATCAGTTTAACGATGCCGGGTTCAATTCGTTCTTCAAAACCGGCTGGAAACGTTTTTATTTAAAATGGTATGAAGACAGCCACCCGTCGGCGATGAGTCTGTGTCCGCAGACTACCGCGCTGTTGCGCAGCCTGCCTTCAGTCAAGGCGGCGATGTTTGCCGAACTGCCGGACGGCAGTCGCCTGCCACGCCACCGCGATCCTTACGCCGGTTCGCTGCGTTATCACCTGGGGCTGATTACCCCGAATGACGACCGCTGTTTTATTGAAGTGGACGGCGAGCGCTACAGTTGGCGCGATGGCGAAGGGGTAATGTTTGATGAGACCTATCTGCATTTTGCCGAGAACCAGAGCGGGCAGCACCGGCTGATTCTGTTCTGTGACATTGAACGGCCGATGCGTTTCCGCTGGGCACAGGGTATCAACCACTGGCTGGGACGTAATTTGATGAGTGCGGCCACTGCACCCAATGAAGAGGGTGATCGTACCGGGGGGGTTAACAAGCTGTTCAAGTATATTTATGCGGTGCGCAAAGTGGGGAAACGGCTGAAGGCGTGGAACCGTACCGGGTATTACATCATTAAATGGATTTTGTTTGGCGGTATCGCGGCGGGCATTTTTTTCGCGGTATAAGCTTTTGCGCTATGTATAAAGACGAAGGGCGCCACGGGGCGCCCTTCGGTTAATCAGGCAAAGATGGTCATCATATAGGCGGCGAACAGCGCCAGGTGCGCCGTACCGTTCAGCACGTTGGTCCTGCCGGTGGAGAACGAAAGCTGGCACAGCAACAACACCGTCAGCATCACCACGATATGCGGCGTCTGCAAACCGAAGATCAACGTCTGACCGGTCAGCGTGGCGATGACGGTGACCGCCGGTACCGTCAGGGAAATGGTCGCCAGCACCGAACCGAAAAACAGGTTCATGGCGCGCTGTACCTGATTATTCAATACCGCTCGCAGTGCCCCCAGACCTTCAGGCGACAGGATCAGCAGGGCGACCAGGAAACCGGTAAATTGCGCCGGGGCATTTACCTTGGTCAACAAACCTTCCAGCGGATTGGCGTTGAACTTGGTCACCGCGATCACTGCAATCAGATGTACCACCAACCAACCGGCATGCCAGGCACTGCTGTGCGAGGAAGGCTTGCCATGGTGCGGGTCGCCATCGTCATCTTCGTGCTCGTAGACGAACAGGCTCTGGTGGGTTTTGGTCTGGATCACCAGGAACACGCCGTACATGGCGGCAGAAATCACCGAAACCAGCAGCGCCTGACCGGTAGTGAAGTTACCGCCCGGCAGCGCACTCGGGAACACCAACACAATCACCGCCAGCGGGAAAATCGCCATCAGATACTGTTTTATACCGCCGAGGTTAACGTACTGGGTGGCGAATTTACGTCCGCCAAGCAGCAGTGCAACACCCACCAACCCGGCGCTGACAATCATAATGATCGAGTAAAGGGTATCGCGCATCAGCGCCGGAGCGGCGTCGCCGGTGGCCATCAATGCGGAGATCAGGCTGACTTCCAGGATCACCACCGACAGGCTGAGGATCAACGAGCCATAGGGTTCACCCAGGCGGTGAGCCAAGACGTCGGCGTGGCGTACTACGCTGAACGCACTGCTGAGAATACCGATCAGGGCAACGATGTTAATACCGACGATCAACGGAAAGTTGCTGGTATTGCCCCACAAATTCAGCACCACCAGGGCGGCAATGGGCAGCAGCAGGGAATACTCGGTGTGGCGGGATTTGGATCGGCCAGGATCGTTTTGCGACTTCATTTCGATGGTACTCCTTCTCAAACAGCGTGGTCCCGTCTTCGCTGACTGCCGTTAAAGGCAACTCTGCGCATCCAGAATGCATTTTTATTTTATAATAATAGGATACACCCAGTGGCGCGTGCCGGGGAATGATGTGATGTTGTTTTACTTGCAAAAGCAAATGCTTGCAATATGTGACTAGGTTAACAAAAAAACCGCACGGGATGCGGTTTTCTTTACTTACTTTTACGCAGTGAGATTTGTTTTCTTCATTAACGGCATATAAATTGCAGTTTGCGAATCTATTCCTTGGTTAATAAAGGGAAAAATTCCTATCAGTCATCAATATTATCCATAATTTCATGCCGCTTATTATGGTAACCCTCTTCATTTAGCCCCTCACGCCAGTAAGGCACGGCATAAAGGCGATTACGCTCACATTGGCGATCGCGGCGCAGGTAGCGGCGCAGTTCTACCACCAGACGATCTTCACCGGCCAGCCAGTACTGGGTCTCGGCCTGCGGCTGCGGCAATGCACAAAACTGCGTGACTAGCTCTGCCGTTTTCTCGGTGCCGCCAATAATCCAGCTCAGTTCAAAACCCGCAGGTTTTTTCAGGTCGATCACATCGGCTGCACTATCAACCCGGATAAAGGCATGACCTTCGCTGCGTGCCGGTAGTGTTTCCAGCAACGCCGCCAAAGCGGGTAAAGAAGAAGGATCGCCGGCCAGGCAGTAGAAGTCAGCCTCTGGCAGCATAGGTTTCGGGCCACCGGGATTGCTGATGCCAATTTTATCGCCGGCTTTCGCCGCGCGAGCAAAGTCAACCGCCGGGCCGCTGTGGTCATGAATGGCGAATTCAATGTCGACTTCCGCCAGTTCCGGACGTACCGCACGGATGGAGTAGGTGCGAACAATGGGGCGTACCGCATCGGCTGCCCAGCGTGGGCCATTTTCGGTCAGCGTCGGCAGATCCGGCTGTGTCTGGCCTGCCAGCGGCAGGAAAACCTTAATGTGCGCGGCAGCAGCATTTGCCGGGTAATAGCGCAGGTCCGGCGCGGTGAAGGTGATACGACGCAGGTGCGGGGTAATATCGCGAAGGGCACTGACTGCAATCAGGTAGGGTGCGCGTGAGCGTGGGGCTTCGGTAGTCACGGGGTTCTCCTTATGTTCGTTTGGCGCTGAGTATATCACGCCATTTGATAATGAGAATTGTTTGCTGATCGTGGCAGACGTGCCCGGTCACCGCGACGAAGCAGGATGGCGATCGCTTAATGCTTAACTGAGGTATTTTACCCTTCGATATTATTGCTGCTGAGTACAAATACTTTTTCACTTTAAACATCGTCTGAAACTTGATTGCTCCCCGAGAAAAGAATAAGGTCATTATTATCGCGGAAAGGGTTATAGAATTAATAAAATTCCGTACTCAATAATAAAGTTGAACAGTGGCTAGGGAGTAGGAACGATCTTATTCCCGGGAGGTTGTTAAGGTGTTAACGCGAGATTTTCTGCAAAATGCGGATTGCAAAACAGCATTCGGCACCATTGAGGAGTCGCTGTTACTGACATCAGAGCAGCGTGCGGCCTCACTGGATTGTACTTTATCCCATCGGCCGGATAACAGCCCGGTGTGGGTTTTCGGCTACGGGTCACTGATGTGGAACCCGGTATTTGAATCCGAAGAGGTGAGACCGGCCACGTTGCAGGGCTGGCACCGCGCTTTCTGTTTGCGGCTGACCGCCGGGCGCGGCACCTTGCATCAGCCTGGGCGTATGTTAGCGCTGAAAGAGGGCGGAAGTACCACCGGGCTGGCGTTCCGCCTGCCGGAAGCCAAGCTGCGCGAAGAGCTGGAACTGCTGTGGAAACGTGAGATGCTGACCGGCTGTTATTTGCCGACCTGGTGCGATCTCACCCTGGCCGATGGCCAAGTGGTGACCGCGTTGGTGTTTGTGATGAACCCGCAGCATCCGCTGTTTGAAGAAGATACCAGCCACCAGGTGATCGCACCCTTGATCGCCAGTGCCAGTGGGCCACTGGGTACCAACGCTCAGTACCTGTTCTCACTGGATACCGAACTGAGAAACCAGGGTATGAAGGACGACTGCATTGGCGATTTGGTGTGCTATGTGCAGCAGTGGTTGCAGCAGAATACCTCCGGTCCTGTCGGTGGAGAGGCAACGGCCTGATCCCCGCACTGCGTTTTAATGAGGCTCAGCATGCTGAGCCTTTTTTCGTTTCATATATCTAATACCTATATTTAATAACTTTATTCTGCATGAGTATTTAATCCACAATTTACAGGTGGTTATTTATCTCATTAATATTAAAGGAATTGGTTATTTTAAGACTAAAAAACAGTTAATTCACAGCGGTGAAAAATTCACTTAGCATGAAAATGCATAACTAAAGGTTATTTCTTATTTGTCCCCTCACGCCAGACTCCGTATCACTGTGTTAACAATATTGTTCGACCGGGGGGAGTGGATGAACTTTCAACAATTAAAAATTATTCGGGAATCGGCGCGCTGCAACTACAACCTGACCGAGGTGGCCAACACTTTATTTACCTCGCAGTCGGGTGTCAGTCGTCATATTCGGGAACTGGAAGAAGAGCTGGGCATTGAGATATTTATCCGCCGCGGCAAGCGTTTATTAGGCATGACCGAGCCGGGCAAAGAGCTACTGGTGGTGGCGGAACGCATCCTGAATGATGCCAATAATATCCGCCGCCTGGCGGACGTATTCAGCAGCAACGACGCCGGTCAGTTGCATATCGCCACTACCCATACCCAGGCACGCTACAGCCTGCCGGGGGTGATTAAAGAGTTTCGCGCGTTGTATCCGCGGGTGAGGGTGGTACTGAATCAGGGCAGCCCCGAAGAAATCGTCGGCATGCTGGCTTCCGGTGAGGCCGATATCGGCATTGCCAGTGAGCGGTTGATGAGCGACGAGTCTCTGGCGGCGTTTCCTTATTACCGTTGGCACCACACCATACTGGTGCCGGAAGGGCATGAGTTGACCCGTCAGCCACAGGTAACGCTGGAAATGCTCAGTACTTTGCCCCTGATTACCTACCGGCAGGGCATTACCGGCCGGTCACGGTTGGATAGCGCTTTCAAAGCTGCCGGGTTAACGCCGGATATTGCCTTAAGTGCGCAGGATTCTGACGTGATTAAAACCTATGTTGAGCTGGGGTTGGGGGTGGGCGTGCTGGCGGATATGTCCTACGAGAAGGAACGCGACCACGGGTTGGTTAGCCTTAACGCCGAACACCTGTTCGAACCCAATACCGTGTGGTTAGGTTTGAAACGCAGTCAGTTACAACGTAACTATGCATGGCGATTTATCCAGCTCTGTAACCCAACGCTGTCGCTGACCGAAATCAAAGACAAAGTGTTCTCCTCACAGCTGGATACGGTGATCGATTACCAGATTTAATCGGAGGGAAGGTGGCTGGCAAGCAGGCCGGGCATGGTGCCCGGCGATAGGGAAAGTTAAAGCTGTTTTCTCAACAGTTTTCTAACCATACGGCGTTTGCTTTTTTGCACTGGGCCTATGAGTTCTAATATGGGGACTTCTTCAGGAGGCGGTGGATTCGCCATTTGCCAGCGAAGATGTTGCTGCAAAATTTCGATCATGATTTCTTTTTCTTCTTGAATAGTTAGCGTTGGGTCGTTCAGGTCCCTGTCCTTCATGTTGCTCTCCTTTTTGAACGTTATTTGTACACACCATATCACGCAAGGACTTAACGCTGAATTTTTTTAAAGCGGCTTAGGTATTTTCTCAATGAGATGAATTCCGTTGTGCAGTTCATAGTGCCGGGTATCACGGTGAATGAAGCTTGACGGGTATAAAGCTCGAGCAGGCGATTGTTGAGAACGTTACTGATCAGTATGTCGGGAAGCGTTGTAGATATCAGCCCTTGCCCACGCAGATTCACGCCATAAAAATAGAGGGTGTGCAGGCAGTGTTGCAGCATTTTGCCGCTTAGCGGATGTTTATCTGCACGTCTGGTAAAACTCTCCAGTGCGGCCAGTTCGATGACGTTTTCCACTTTGTGGTAGTAGCACGGGCAAAAGCCGACACGAGTCAACGGCGCAGCAATCCACCTGAAAACAAAAGCAAAGCTTCCTGTTTCGAGCGCTGTACTGTCATAAAATTTCAACAGTGAGCGCCAGTTGAGCGCATGACCATTTTTTCTGCCTTTTTGCCAGCGACGATCTTGTTCGGTCAATCGGCTAATGAAGAGCCCTGATTGGGCCAGCACGATGTTCATATCTTCAATGGTTTGTTGCACCGCCCGATTATGTGAGTTTTGACCGCCGTCCGCTGGCGTGCTTGTTTCCATTTGATAGCTCCCTGTAGCAATTAGCCGCAGACTAATTGCTGGCAAGGAAGGGTACAAAACGTTGTTTTCCCCATTGCGCAGCGCCACGCAAAAGAAGTCATTGGTGCTCAGGGTTACCCCAGCAACTGCGCACCCACACGCAAAAGTCCGTCTGCTTAATAATCAAAATCTCAGCTATAGACATAAAAAGAATATCTATAGTTATTTAAGTACCTTCGCCTGCCGATGGCTCTCACATACACTCGCGAAATTACTATAAATTCCATCCGCTTGGAGAGTTTTTGATGAAAGCGTTCGTTCCCTCTTTGGTATTTTTGGCCGTGGCGGCCAGTTTCAACGCGCAGGCGGCAACCCCGGCCAATACTTTGGTGATTGCCCAATCCATCGATGACGTGGTCAGCTTTGATCCGGCCCAGGGCTTTGAATTAACCACGGTGCAGTCATTCAACAGCCTGTACCAACGCCTGATCCAGTCAGATCCAAAAAATCCGATCGAACTTAAACCCACGTTGGCCAGTGAATGGCAGGCGGGCAGTGATAACCGCAGCCTGACTTTTACTCTGCGGCCAGACGCCAAATTCTCCAGCGGCAATCCACTGCGCCCGGAAGACGTGATCTTCTCGTTGTCGCGGGTGGTGAAGCTGAATCTTGAGCCGTCGTTTATCCTCACCCAACTGGGCTGGAACGCAAAAAATGTCGACCAATACCTGAGCAAGGTGGATGACCAGCGGGTCAAAATCAGCTGGAGCGAAAACGTCAGCCCGGCGTTTGTGCTTAGCCTGCTTTCGGCCCCGGTGTCCTCCATTGTCGATGCCAAAGAAGCATTGGCGCATCAGCAGGGTGATGACTTTGGCCACCAGTGGCTGAACAGCCATTCCGCCGGTAGCGGCCCGTATAAAATCCGCACCTATGTGCCGCATGAAGTGGTAGTGCTTGACGCCAACCCCGGTTCGCCAGAGGGTGCGCCAACGCTGAAAACTATCCTGATCAAAAACGTGCCGGATCCGGCCGCCCGCCGTCTGCTGATCGAGCAGGGCGACGCCGACATTGCGCGCAACCTTGGGGCAGACCAGATGGCCGCGCTGAAAGGCAAGCCGGGCGTCAAGCCGCTGGCCATTCCGTACGCCTCACTCTATTTCCTGCAGTTCAACGCCAAGGCGTCCCCGGCGCTGGGTAACCCGGCCTTCTGGGAAGCGGCGCGCTGGCTGTTCGACTATAAAGGCATTGCCGATGACCTGCTGAAAGGCCAGTTCCAGAACCATCAGGCATTCCTGCCAGAGGGTTACCTGGGGGCACTGAAAGACAAGCCTTACAGCTTTAACCCGGCCAAGGCTAAAGAAATTTTGGCCAAGGCCGGTCTGAAAGACGTCAGCTTTAAGCTGGAGGTCAACAACCAGCCGCCATACCTGGACATCGCACAGGCATTGCAGGCCAGCTTTGCTCAGGGCGGGGTGAAGGTGGATCTGGTGCCGGGCCTCAGTGCGCAGGTCTCCACCAAGGTCAAATCTCTCAACTATGATGCGGTCCTGACCTCCTGGGGGCCGGACTATTTTGACCCGAACACCAACGCCGCTGCCTTCGCCTATAACCCGGAAGACGGCAGTAAAACGCTGGCCTGGCGTGCCAACTGGCAGATACCGGCATTGAACAAACTGACGCTGGCGGCCACGGCGGAAAATGACACCGCCAAACGGGTTGCGGATTACCAACAGTTGCAGCAAGCCGTCCAGAAAAGCTCGCCGTTTGTGATTGGTCTGCAGGCGCGCAGCCTGATTGCGGTACGCGACAACCTGAAAGGCTACGAGCAGGGCATCAACCCTGACATGGTGTTCTACAGCAAGGTCAGCAAGTAATGATCAGTCGTACCTCTTCCGCCGGGTTAGCCCGGCGCAGTTGGCGCTGGGGCCGCAGGCTGTTTACCGGCCTGCTGTCATTGGCGCTGACGCTGCTTGGGTTGCTGCTGTTCACCTTTATGCTCTCGCATCTGGCACCGATCGATCCCACGCTGCAGATAGCCGGCGATCACGCCAGCGAAGCCACCTATGCCCAGGTGCGCCACGATCTGGGGTTGGATCAGCCCTTGCCGGTGCAGTTCTGGCGTTATCTGGTGCATCTGGCGCAAGGGGATATGGGTATCTCGCGGATTACCTCGCAGCCGGTGCTGAGCGATCTGCTGCGCACCTTCCCGGCCACGGTGGAGCTGGCGACCTGCGCGATTATCCTCGGAGCGGTCGGTGGCATTACCCTGGCGTTTCTGGCGGTGATCAAACCGGGCGGCTGGTTGGATAATGCGGCGCGTCTGCTGTCGCTGATCGGCTATTCGGTACCTATCTTCTGGCTCAGCCTATTGGGGCTGCTGCTGTTTTACGCCACGCTGCATTGGTCGGCGGGGCCGGGGCGGCTGGATGATATCTATCTGTACAGTATGGAACCGCGCAGCGGATTTATCCTGATCGACAGTTGGCTGTCCGGCGATCGTGAGATGTTCTACAACGCCATCAGCCACCTGTGGTTGCCGGTGGTGGCACTGGCGCTGCTGTCGATGGCGGGCATCACCCGCTTGCTGCGTGCGGCGATGCTGGAAGAGTGCAATAAAGAGTACGTCACCCTGGCGCGTTCCAAAGGGGCCAGCCGCACGCGTATTCTGGTGCGTCACGTATTCCCCAACGTGTTGGGCACGTTGATCACCGTACTGTCGCTGTCCTACGCCAGCCTGCTGGAGGGCGCGGTGCTGACTGAAACGGTGTTCGCCTGGCCGGGGGTGGGACGTTATCTGACCACCGCACTGTTTGCCGCCGATACGCCGGCCATTCTCGGCGCCACCTTGCTGATTGGCACCTGTTTTGTGGTGCTTAACGCGCTGGCCGATGCGCTGACCTATTTAGTGGACCCGCGAACCCGATGAGCCAATATCTTTCTGAACATGAACCCCAGAGCGAACCGGCTGCCGTTTATCGCCCACGCGGCAGGCTGACCACGCTGACGATTGGCGCGACGCTGGTGGCGATCCTGATCCTGACGGCGCTGCTGGCCCCGTGGCTGGCGCCTGTCGATCCCAATCTGCAGCATATCGAGTTGCGCCTGCTGCCGCCTGCTTCCGGCCATTGGCTGGGCACCGACGGCTTTGGCCGCGATCTGCTGTCACGGGTGATTTACGGCGCTCGCCCAACGCTGATCCTGGTGTCATTGATCTTGCTGCTGACCATCCCGATTGGCCTGCTGGTGGGCATTAGCGCCGGTTATCTCGGTGGCTGGGTCGAGCGTATTCTGATGCGCGTGACCGATATTTTTCTGTCGTTGCCCAGCCTGGTGATCGCACTGGCGTTTGTTGCGGTGCTGGGGCCGGGGTTGATGAACGGCGCGCTGGCGCTGGCGTTAACCAGTTGGCCTTCTTTTGCCCGACAGGCGCGGGCAGAAACCCTGGCGTTGCGCCGCAGTGACTATCTGGCCGCAGCGCGCATGCAAGGCATTGGTGGCCTGCGGCTGATGGCCGGGCATATTTTGCCGCTGTGCCTGCCCAGTGCCGTGGTGCGTGCCGCGCTGAGCCTCGGTGGCATCATCCTGTCCGCCGCCGGTTTGGGCTTTCTCGGCATGGGCGTGGCACCACCGACCGCCGAATGGGGCTCCATGGTGGCCGAGGGCAGCAAAGTGATATTTGACCAGTGGTGGGTCGCCGCAGTACCGGGTGGGGCGATCCTGTTCGCCAGCCTGGCCTTTAACCTGCTGGGCGATGGCCTGCGCGATAAAATGGATCCTCGTCATGGACATTGATAACAATTTATTGACCGTCGAACGGCTGTCGGTGGTATTGCCGGGTTCCCAGCCGCTGGTCAAAGACATTTCCTTCAGCATGGGGCAGGAACGGTTGGCGCTGGTGGGGGAATCCGGCTCCGGTAAATCCTTGACCGCGCGTGCCTTGATGGGTTTGCTGCCACCGCCGTTACAGTTGCAGGCGCAGCGTTTAACGCTGGGTGACGACGATCTGGCACGGCTGAATGAACGCCAGTGGAACCGCCTGCGCGGCAACAAAGTGGCGATGGTGATGCAGGATCCCAAGCATGCGCTGAACCCGACCCAGCCGATTGGCCGTCAGGTGGAAGAGCCGCTGTTGCTGCACACCCGCCTGGGCCGGGCAGAACGGCGGGAGAAGGTGCTGGATATGCTGGCGGCGGTAGGGCTGCCCGATCCGCAATCGCTGCGCCAACGTTACCCGCACCAGTTGTCTGGCGGCATGGGGCAACGGGTGATGCTGGCGATTGCGCTGATTAACGACCCGCAATTGTTGATTGCCGACGAACCCACGTCCGCGCTGGATCACCAGATGCGCGATCAGGTCCTGCAACTGATCGAAAATTTGGTTGAACAACGCAATATGGGCCTGATTTTGATCAGCCACGACCTGCAGCAGGTGGCGCACTATTGTGAGCGGGTGCTGGTGATGTACAAAGGCGAACTGCTGGATCAGTTGCCCGCCGATCGCCTGGCCTCTGCCACCCATCCTTACACCCGCACGCTGTGGTCGTGTCGGCCAAGCCGAGAGACCCGGGGTAAACCCTTGCCGGTGTTGGATCGTGCGCTGCTGGAGTCACTGAAATGAGCCTGATTACTCTGGACAATCTCAGCGTCAGCCATCGGCAGGGCTATGACGTGCGCACCGTAGTGCATGAGGTTAATCTGCATATCGAACCGGGTGAATGTTTCGGGCTGGTCGGCCCTTCCGGCTGCGGTAAATCCTCGCTGCTGTGGGTGTTGGCCGGGCTGAATGAAAGCTGGAGCGGCGGTTTCAACCTGCTGGGTCGCGATCTGCAGCCGGGGCGTCCGTTCACCGGCACGCTGCGACGTGAGGTGCAGATGGTATTTCAGGATCCCTATGCCTCGCTGCACCCCAAACACCGGTTGTTGCGCACCCTGGCGGAGCCGCTGAAATTACTGAAAGAGAGCGGAATCGAGCAAAAAATCAGCGCCGGTTTTCGTCAGGTGGGGTTGGATCCGCGCTTGTTGGATCGTTACCCGCACCAGCTTTCCGGCGGCCAGCGTCAGCGGGTGGCGATAGTACGAGCACTGCTGTTAAAACCCAAACTGCTGTTGCTGGACGAACCCACCTCGGCGCTGGACATGTCGGTGCAGGCGGAGATCCTCAACCTGCTCAACGAGCTGAAACAGGCGGGTGACCTGACAATGATCCTGGTCAGCCACGACGCTGATGTGATCGACCACATGTGCGATCGCTCGGTGGCGATGGCGCACGGCCGTTTGGTGAACTGAATATACCCGCCGCTAACCCGGCGGGTATAACCCTGCATACTTGAAGCCGCATCTATGTTGGCTGTATTCACTCACCCTAATCACTTACTCGGGTAAGCTCATCGGGATTCATTCACTTGCCGCCTTGATGCGACACCAATTATTTTGGGTTAATATTCATCTGCGTAATAAATAAAGCAATTTTTAGTCGTTCTTCTGCTAAGCCGCTGCCTCTACACTCGAAAAATAACGCATCCGCGTGATCCTGGAGAGTGCATCGATGAAACGGCTAATCCCCACCTTATTGTTCAGCGCCCTGGCGGCGAGCTTTGGCACGCAGGCGGCCACCCCGAAAGACACGCTGGTGGTGGTCAGTTCGCTGGAAGGCATCATCAGTCTGGATCCGGCCGAAAGCTTTGAAACCGTCAGCTCGGCCAACCTGGTCAACCTGTATCAGCGGTTACTGACGCCGGATCGCAGTACGCCGGAAAAACTGGCCCCGGAGTTGGCAAGCCGCTGGCAGGCGGGGGCGGACGGTCGCAGCCTGATTTTTACCCTGAAGGCTGACCAGCGCTTTGCTTCCGGCAATCCGGTACGGCCGGAAGATGTGATCTTCTCGCTGGTGCGGGCGGTGAAACTGAACAAGGCGCCGTCGTTTATTCTTGGTGAGTTCGGCTGGACGCCGGAAAACGTCGAGGGTCAATTGAAGAAGCTGGGCGATAATCAGGTGCAGTTAAGCTGGTCGGCCAATATCGGCAGTGGGCTGGCATTGCGGCTGTTGACCGCGCCGGTCGCCTCGATCGTCGATGAAAAGCTGCTGACTGAGCACAGTCAACAGGGGGATTTCGGTAACGCCTGGCTGCGTTCTAATTCTGCCGGTGCCGGGCCTTATCGCGTCAGCAACTATGTCCCGCATGAGGCGCTGCTGTTCAGTCGGAACGACTATGCCCAACCGCAGGCGAAGTTGAAAACGGTGCTGCTGAAGAACGTCAGCGATGCCGGAACCCGCCGCCTGTTACTGCTGAAAGGGGACGCCGACGTGGCTTACGATTTGGGCGCTGATCAGTTCAATTCGCTGCGTAAAGAGCCGGGTGTCAGGATAGAGCAGCAGGACTCGTCCAAAGTCTATTACCTCGGTTTCAACACCGGGAGCAAGCAGGTCCCTACGTTGAGTAACCCGGCATTGTGGCAGGCGGCGCGCTGGCTGGTGGACTACCAATCCATTGCCGACAACCTGCTGAAGGGCCAGTACCGCGTCCATCAGGCGTTTCTGCCGCTGGGGCTGGACGGGGCGATCGACAACCAACCGTTCAAGCTCGACGTGGCCAAGGCCAAACAGATTTTGCATGACGCCGGTATTGCCGAAGGCACGCGCATTGATCTGATCGTCATCAACCAGCCGCCGTATACCGATATCGCCCAGGCGCTGCAGGCCAGCTTTGCCAAGGCCGGTTTGCAACTGGATATTCATCCGGTGGTAGAAAGCGACCTGTGGGGCAAAATGCGCAGCCGCGATTTCCAGGCCATTTTCACCTATTGGGGAGCGGACTATCTGGATCCGAACACCAACGCCAGCGCCTTTGCCTACAATGTGCCCGACGGGCCGAAAACCCTGGCCTGGCGCACCCAGTGGACTATCCCGGCGCTGAGTGCGGAAACCCGCGCAGCGGCGGCGGAAGGTGACGGGGCAAAGCGCGCCGCGCACTACGCCAGCTTACAGCGCGAATTGCAGACCAGCTCTCCCTACGTCGTGGCATTGCAGGGACAAACGCTGGTGGCACTGCGTGACAACGTTAAAGACGCCAAGGTGGATATCGCCAACAGCATGCTGTATCTGGATCGCGTGAGTAAGTAACCCAGCACGGCACGGCTTTTGCAGGATCGGTTTATTTAGCCCACTGGGGATCTTGTCATGAGCCGTAACCACACTTTCCCGCCCAGTGCCGGCGATTTTTTGCTGGCCTCCAAACGTTGTGAAATCACCGTATTGCAACAACTGTTGCAGATGGGGCAGTTGGTTGGCCGGGTCAGCCAACTGATCCACGTGCTCCAGCGGGAACGCGGTACCGTCAATATTTACCTGTGTTCACAGGGAGCGTTGTTTGGCGAGCGGTTGGCCGGGCGGGCGCAGGAAGTGGAGCAGGCTGAGCTGGCGGTGCAGCGGCAGTTGATGCAGTTGGATGACAGCACTGCGCCCCTGGCCAGCGCCAGTCGTCTGTTCAGCCGCATTGCCGGCGCGCTGCATCATCTTACCGCCTTGCCTGAATTGCGCCGCCAGGTGCAGCAAAGGCAAGTTCTGCAGCCTGCGGCCATGGGCACCTTCAATGACATCATTCACAGCCTGCTGGCGCTGGTATTTGAAGCGGCGGATGCCTGTGCAGAACCCATCACGGCACGTGCGTTGATCGCCATGTTCAGCTTTATGCAGGGCAAGGAGCTGGCCGGGCAGGAACGGGCAATCGGTTCGGCCGGTTTTGCCGCCATGCGGTTTGGCGAATCGGCACACCAACAGTTACTGATGCTGATCGAAGGGCAGGAGCGTTGCTTTGCCACCTTCAGCGAGTTTGCCGATGAAGCTTCTCTGGCCCAGTGGCGGCACATGCAGCAGCAGGATGACCGCGAGTTTGAACGCCTGCGGCGTATTGCCTGTACCCAATTGCAACTGAATGATAAAGCCGACACCAGCCTGCGCTGGTTCGAGATCACCAGTGCGCGTATCGATCTGATGAAACATATTGAAGACCGGCTGGAGGAGGCACTGATGACCAGTTGCCGCCACAGTCTGGCGCAGGCCCAGCGCGCGCTGGCGGTGGACTGCGCCGATTACGCGCCGCAGCCGATGCAAGAAAGTTACGCGGTTTTCGTGGCGGCACCCTTGGGGGATGCATCGGCGCTGGCGGGGGACGGTATCCATCCGCGGTTGGGCCGCTCGATGCTGGAGTTGATTCAGCAGCAGTCGCAACGGCTACAGGTGTTATCGGAGGAACTGGCGACGGCGCGGGCAACGCTGAATGAACGCAAGCAGATTGAACGCGCCAAAGGCCTGCTGATCCAGCATCGCGGCTTGACCGAGGAGGCGGCCCATCGTTTGCTGCTGAAGATGGCGATGAACCAGAACCAGCGTCTGATTGATATCGCCAACGCCATGCTGGCGGTCGCGGATATTCTGCCACCCAGCGGTAATACTCCCTAAGGGGTATATGCACACCGTCAGTGCAGTTACTGCCTTGCGATCGTGCAAAAGGGACGAATACATTTGCCCTGAATCATGCGGGCGCAGCATGCAGCGCCCCTACGGCCCGTATAACTATGAATGGGGGTATGTGAAGTTATAGAATTGGCACGTAGGTTGCATTACTAAAACGTAACCTGGCCAATGGCGGTCGGTTGCCAACAAGATTTTGGATAAAGGCGTCCTTTCAGCATGTTCACCCCAACGGTGGAATGTGCTGATGGGACGCCTTTTTTATTTTATCGCCTGATTGAAGGACTTGCCGATGACGCACACCAAACTCCCCGGGCTTAGCCTGACGCGCCGCCGCTTTTTGGCCGGTAGCGCGGCGCTGGGCGGCAGCATGATGTTGCCCGGCCTGATGAACGCCGCCTGGGCGGCAGGCTCTGACGCACCGGAGAAAAAAGAGATCCGCGTGGGCTTTATTCCACTTACCGACTGCGCTTCGGTGGTAATGGCGGCGGTGAAACAGTTCGATCAGAAGTACGGCATCAAAATTATCCCCAGCAAGGAGGCCAGTTGGGCGGCGGTGCGCGACAAGCTGTTGTCCGGGGAACTGGATGCGGCCCATGTGCTGTACGGCATGGTGTATGGCCTGCAGCTGGGTGTTGCCGGGCCGCAGCAGGATATGGCGGTGTTGATGACACTCAACAACAACGGCCAGGCGATCACGCTCTCCAACCAGTTAAAACAGGCCGGTGTCACCGATGCGGCCAGCTTGAAAAAAACCGTCGATGCCAGCGCCAAGGGCACTTACACCTTCGCCCAAACCTTCCCGACCGGTACCCACGCCATGTGGCTGTACTACTGGTTGGCCAACGCCGGTATTCACCCGTTTGACGACGTGCGCAACGTAGTGGTGCCGCCGCCGCAGATGGTGATGAACATGAAAATCGGCAACATGAGCGGTTTTTGCGTGGGTGAGCCGTGGAACCAACGTGCGATTGCCGAGGATATTGGTTTTACCGCCGTCACCAGCCAGGAAATTTGGCCCGATCACCCGGAAAAGGTGCTGGGCACCACCGGAAACTGGGTCGCGGCCAACCCCAACAGCGCCCGTGCGCTGACCGCTGCGGTACTGGACGCCGCGCGCTGGATCGACAGTTCGGACGCCAACCGCCAGGAAACCGCCCAGGTGGTGGCGGGGCGCGCCTATATCAATACCAAACCAGAGATCATCACCGGCCGCATGCTCGGCCAGTACCAGGACGGTCTGGGCAAGTCATGGCAGGACGCGCATGCGATGCGCTTTTTCCACGATGGCGAAGTGAGCTACCCCTACCTGTCCGATGGCATGTGGTTCCTGACCCAGCATCGCCGCTGGGGCCTGTTGAACGCCGAACCGGACTACCTGGCCGTCGCGAAGAAAATCAACCGAACCGAAATCTATAAGCAGGCGGCCAGCGCGGTAGGCGGAGTGAACTTGCCTACCGGCGATATGCGCACCAGCACGCTGTTGGACGGCAAGCGCTGGGACGGCAGTAATCCGGCGGAATACGCCAACAGTTTCTCTTTAAAGCGCTGAGGTAACCGATGAAAAATCTCGCTGAACGGATCGATATTCCTGCGTCACCCGGTGTAGAAGTCAGTGCGGAAATCGTGCCGCTAAAGCGCCCGCACAAGCCGCAGCCGCAGCGCAAACCTCGTTGGGGCTTGCTGCTGCAACAGGGCTTCCGCCGGGGCGTGCCCGCGGTGCTGGGGCTGGTGCTGACCCTGGTGGTCTGGCAGATAGCGGCGCTTAACAGCAAGGGGTTCCCAACGCCATGGGCGACCTGGCAGGCGGCGCTGGTGCTGTTTGCCGACCCGTTTTATTCCGCCGGGCCGAATGATCAGGGCATTGGCTGGAACGTACTGGCCTCGCTGCAGCGTGTGGCGACCGGTTTTGGCCTGGCGGCGCTGGTCGGCATTCCGGCCGGTTTCCTGCTGGGGCGCTTTGCGTTTCTGGCCAACATGCTCAACCCGATCATTTCTTTGCTGCGCCCGGTCAGCCCGCTGGCCTGGCTGCCGATTGGCCTGCTGCTGTTTCAGCGTGCAGAACCGGCGTCAACCTGGACCATTTTCATCTGTTCAATCTGGCCGATGATCCTTAATACCGCCGAGGGCGTCACGCGTATTCCGCAGGATTACCTCAACGTGGCGCGGGTGCTCAAGCTGTCGGAGTGGACAGTGATGCGCAAGATCCTGTTCCCGGCGGTGCTGCCTTATGTGTTGACCGGTGTGCGCCTGTCGATCGGCATCGCCTGGCTGGTGATCGTCGCGGCGGAAATGCTGACCGGCGGCGTCGGCATCGGTTTTTGGATCTGGAATGAGTGGAACAACCTCAACGTCGAAAACATCATTATCGCCATCATCGTGATCGGCGTGGTCGGGCTGCTGCTCGAGCAGGGACTGATGTTACTGGCAAAACGTTTTAGCTATCAGAACCGCTAAGGAGCGCGCCATGAAACCGATTATTCAGGTCCAGAACGTCAGCCAGCGCTTTGCCACCCCGCAGGGGGAGTTTATCGCGCTGGATCGGGTGAGCTTTGATATTCAGGCCGGGGAAACCCTCAGCCTGATCGGCCACTCCGGCTGCGGCAAATCAACGCTGCTGAATTTGATCGCCGGGCTCACGCTGCCCAGCGACGGCGTATTGCTGTGCGACAACCGGCAAATTACCGGGCCGGGCCCGGAGCGCGGCGTGGTGTTCCAGAACCATTCACTGCTGCCGTGGCTGACCACTTACGAGAATGTGGCGCTGGCGGTGCATCAGGTTTTCCGCCACGAGATGACGCGCAGCGAAATGCGCGACTGGATCGAACATAACCTGGCGCTGGTGCACATGAGCCATGCGCTCGACAAACGGCCACATGAAATCTCCGGCGGCATGAAACAACGGGTTGGTATCGCTCGCGCATTGGCGATGAAACCCAAAGTTCTACTGATGGATGAACCCTTCGGCGCTCTGGACGCGCTGACCCGCGCACATCTGCAGGATGCGGTGATGGAAATCCAGCAGCGGCTGCACACCACCATAGTGCTGATTACCCACGACGTCGACGAAGCGGTGCTGCTGTCCGATCGGGTGCTGATGATGACCAACGGCCCGTCGGCCACCGTCGGTGAAATTCTGCCGGTGGCGCTGCCGCGTCCGCGTTCACGAGTGGCGCTGGCGGATGATCCGGAATATCACCATTACCGTCGGCAGGTGCTGAAGTTCCTGTATGAGAAGCACGCGAAAGCGGCATGAGAGCCGGATGATGGACAAACCCAAACTGGTGGTGATTGGTAACGGCATGGCCGGTATGCGGCTGGTAGAAACCCTGTGTCGGCTGGCGCCAGAGCGCTATGCCATCACGGTGATTGGCGAAGAGCCGCGCGGCAACTACAACCGTATTCTGCTGTCGCCGGTACTGGCGGGGGACAAAGCGTTCAGCGATACCCTGCTGCACGACTATGACTGGTATCGGCAGCAGGGGGTGCAGCTGCTGGCCGGGGAACCGGCGCTGGCGGTGGACAGGCAACAAAAGCGGGTGATCACCGCGCGGCATCAACTGCCTTATGACCTGCTGGTATTTGCCACCGGTTCGCGCCCGCTGCGACCCGTACTGCCGGGTGGGGGATTGGACGGCATTTATGGCTTTCGCACCCTGGACGATGTTGAAGCGATGCTCGGCCGCTGCCGGCCAGCCCAACCGGCGCTGGTGGTGGGCGGTGGTGTCCTGGGGATTGAGGCGGCGGCGGCACTGGCGCAGCGCGGTATGAACGTCACCGTGGTGCACCGGGGCGAGCATTTGATGGAACGGCAGTTGGACGCTCGAGCAGGGCGGATGTTGCAGCAGAACCTGTTGCAGCGCGGTATCGAATGCCGGTTGAACTGCGAAGTCAGCCGCTTTCAGGGAACCGAACGGGTCAGCGCGGTCACCCTGAGTCACGGCGAGTTATTGGCCTGTGAACTGGCAGTGATCGCCATCGGAGTGCGGCCCGAAATTAGCCTGGCGCAGGCCGCCGGACTGGTCTGCGAGCGCGGCATTATGATCGACGACCGCATGCAAACGGACGATCCGGCAGTGTTCGCCATCGGTGAGTGTGCTCAGTTTGGTGAGACCACGGTGGGTCTGGTGGCACCCTGCTGGCAACAGGCCGGACTGTTGGCGCAGCGGCTGAGCGGGGAACCGGTGGCGGGTTACCGGCCAGCGCCGTTGCATACCCGCCTGAAGGTCAGTGGCGTTGAAGTATTCAGCGCCGGCGAAATGGTTGCCGACGGACAAACCGAGATCCATCACGCCGAAGATCCTCAGGCACAGCACTACCGCCGCCTGCTGGTGCGCGACGGCAAATTACAGGGCGTGGTGCTGTATGGCGACGCTCAGGACAGCCCTTTTTATCTGCAGCAGCTTGGCCTGCCGGTTTCACAGCCGGATACCTTGCTGTTTGGCAGTAGCGAACCCGGGACGCCAGCGGCGTCTGATGAGAGGAATTCTGATATGCACAAGCCCGTTTTGTTGGTCGCCGGTCACGGCATGGTCGGTCATCACTTGTTGGAACAACTGGTCGCCCGCGAACTGCACTTGCAGTATCACATTGTGGTGTTTGGCGAAGAGCCGGTGGCGGCCTACGACCGGGTGCATCTGTCCGAGTTTTTCTCCGGCCGCAGTGCGGATTCGCTGTCGATGGTAGAGGCGGGCTTTTTCGACCGTAGCGGCATAGAGCTGCGGTTGGGGCAGGCGGTGTGCGCTATCGATCGCCAGCGCAAATGTGTGATCGATGCCGAGGGGCGAGAAACGGCCTATGACCAACTGGTGCTGGCGACCGGCTCTTATCCGTTTGTACCGCCGATCCCGGGTAACGATCGCCCGGGCTGTCTGGTTTACCGCACGCTCGACGATCTGGCCGCGATAGCCGATTGCGCCAAAACCGCCCGCGTCGGGGTGGTGGTCGGTGGTGGCCTGCTGGGGCTGGAGGCCGCCAATGCCTTGCGTCAGCTTGGGCTGAACACCCATGTCGTGGAATTTGCGCCACGGCTGATGGGGGTGCAACTGGACGACGGTGGCGCGACCATGCTGCACAAAAAAATCGAGGCGCTCGGTGTCAGCGTGCATACCGGTAAGCAAACTCAGGCGATTACC
This sequence comes from Serratia sp. BW106, assembly GCF_002607755.1. Taxonomy (NCBI): domain Bacteria; kingdom Pseudomonadati; phylum Pseudomonadota; class Gammaproteobacteria; order Enterobacterales; family Yersiniaceae; genus Serratia; species Serratia sp. BW106. The sequence goes on along the minus strand of NZ_MCGS01000023.1, from coordinate 220,947 downwards.
GAGGGTTCGTTACACCGTCACTGTATGAACTTTGCCGATGGTGAGCGCTTAGAAGCTGATTTAATTCTGTTTTCTGCCGGTATCCGCCCACGAGACCAGCTTGCCCGCGAGGCCGGACTGGAGGTGGGGGCACGCGGCGGCATCGTGATCGACAGCCAGTGTCGCACCAGCGATGAGGCGATTTATGCCATTGGCGAGTGCGCCTTGTGGAACGGACAAATCTTCGGGCTGGTGGCTCCCGGCTACCAGATGGCGCGTACCCTGGCCGATCGGCTGGCCGGCAAGGAAACGGTGTTCTGTGGTGCAGATATGAGCACCAAACTCAAACTGTTGGGCGTGGAAGTGGCGTCGCTCGGTGATGCTCATGGCCATACTCCCGACAGCCAAAGTTACAGCTGGGTCGACGGCCCGGCACAGGTGTATAAAAAGCTGGTGATCGACGCCGAAGGCAAGCGGTTATTGGGCGCGGTACTGGTGGGCGACAGCGCTGAATACAGCACGCTGCAGCAGATGATGCTCAACGATATGCCGCTGCCCGCGATGCCGGAGAGTCTGATTTTACCTGCGACGGCCGGATCAGCACCGAAAGCCTTGGGGGTCTCGGCCTTGCCGGCCACGGCGCAGATCTGCTCCTGTCATAACGTTAGCAAAGGTGATATCAGCGCCGCGGTGGAACAAGGCTGCGGCGATTTGGCGGCGGTCAAGGCCTGCACCAAAGCGGGCACCGGCTGTGGCGGCTGCGCGGCATTGGTCAAACAGCTGATGGAGCACGAACTGCAGCAACGCGGTGTGGTAGTGAAAAAAGACGTTTGCGAGCATTTCGCCTATTCACGTCAGGAGCTGTATCACCTGGTACGCGTCGGCAACATCCGCACCTTTGACGAACTGCTGTCTCGACACGGTCATGGGCGTGGTTGTGAGGTGTGCAAACCGCTGGCGGGGTCGATCCTGGCTTCGTGCTGGAACGAATACCTGCTCAAACCGCAGCACCTGCCGCTGCAAGACACTAACGATCGCTTTTTCGCCAATATCCAGAAAGACGGCACCTATTCGGTGGTCCCACGGGTACCGGCCGGTGAAATCACCCCGGCGGGGTTGATCGCCATCGGCCAAATTGCCCAGCGCTATCAGCTCTACACCAAGATTACCGGTGGTCAGCGGATTGACCTGTTTGGCGCCCGGCTGGAGCAATTGCCGGAGATTTGGCAGCAATTGGTCGACGCCGGATTTGAAACCGGGCATGCCTACGGCAAGTCGCTGCGCACGGTGAAATCTTGCGTTGGCTCCAGCTGGTGCCGCTATGGCGTGCAGGATTCTACCTCGTTGGCTATCGAACTGGAGCACCGTTACAAGGGGCTGCGCTCGCCGCACAAAATCAAGATGGCGGTCTCCGGTTGCACGCGAGAGTGCGCAGAGGCGCAGAGCAAAGACGTTGGGGTGATCGCCACCGAGAAAGGCTGGAACCTCTATCTGTGTGGTAACGGCGGCATGAAACCGCGCCATGCGGACCTGTTTGCCAGCGATCTCGATACCGCCACGCTGATCCGCACGGTCGATCGCTTCCTGATGTTCTACATCCGCACCGCCGATCGCCTGCAACGCACCAGCACCTGGATGGACAACCTGGAAGGTGGGCTGGACTACCTGCGTGAAGTGGTTTTGCAAGACAGTCTGGGCATCGGCGTCGAATTGGACGCAGAGATGGCAAGGGTAGTCAGCCACTACCAATGCGAATGGCAGACCACGCTCGCCAGCCCGGATCGCCTGAAACTGTTCCGTCCGTTTGTTAACAGCGAACAGCCGGATGAGGCGATCGTCTGGCAGGCGGAACGCGGACAACGCCGCCCGGCGATGGGTGTGGAGCGGGGCCAGGTGATCGAGGTACAACCGGCGAAGGCTGTCGGGGAACAGTGGCTGGATGTCTGTGCGCTGGCGGAGATCCCGGCCAACGTCGGCATGGCTGCCCGGCTGGGGCAGCGGCAAATTGCGCTGTTCCATCTGCCGGACAGCGGCGTTTATGCGTTGGCTAACCAGGAACCGGACAGCGACGCCAACGTGCTGGCGCGTGGGTTGCTGGGGGACGTAGCGGGCGAACCCGTGGTGATTTCCCCGTTGTACAAGCAGCGTTTCCGCCTGAGTGACGGTATCTGTGTGGATAATGCAGAGCGTGCTGTCACCGTCTGGCCGGTGCGGGTCGAGGAAGGCCGCGTGTGGGTGCGCAGTACACCGCTGGCGGTGCAGGCTGAACTGCCGGAAACGGCGGAAGTGACGTCATGACCGCCACGCATTGCACCACCTGCCCGTATTGCGGCGTGGGCTGTGGCGTAGCCATTGAGCAGCAGGGTCATGGCGAACTGACGGTCAGCGGCGATGTAGCGCACCCGGCCAACCAGGGGCGACTGTGCGTCAAAGGCAGCGCACTGGGTGAAACACTGGATCTGACCGGCCGCTTATTGCAGCCGCAGGTCGATGGCCAGCCGGTCGCCTGGGATCAGGCGCTCGGCCAGGTGGCGCAGCGCTTTAATCAGATTATTGAACAACATGGCCCGCAGGCAGTGGCGTTTTATGCCTCCGGCCAGCTGCTGACCGAAGACTATTATGTGGCTAACAAACTGATGAAGGGATTTATCGGTGCGGCCAATATCGACACCAACTCGCGGCTGTGTATGGCGTCTGCGGTGGTTGGCTACAAGCGGGCATTCGGCGGCGATGTGGTGCCTTGCTGTTATGAAGATATCGAACAGGCTGATCTGGTGATACTGACCGGGTCCAACACCGCCTGGGCGCATCCGGTGGTCTATCAACGGCTGGTGAAAGCCCGTCAGCAGCGCCCGCAGATGCGGGTGGTGGTGATCGACCCGCGTGAGACGGCAACCTGCGATATTGCCGATTTGCATCTGCCGCTACGGCCCGGCAGTGACGCGGCGTTGTTTACCGGTGGGTTGCACTGGCTGGCCGAACAGCAAGGGCTGGATACCGCCTTTTTGCAACAGCATGCCAGTGGCGCAGAGGCCACGTTGGCCGCGGCGGCAGAATGGACGCCGCAGCGGGTGGCGGAGTTTTGCGGGCTGCCGCTGAGTGCGGTGCTGACGTTTTTCCAGCTGCTGACCGCGTCCCACAACTGGGTCACGCTCTATTCGATGGGTATTAACCAGTCGGCCAGCGGTGCGGATAAATGCAATGCGATTATCAATCTGCACCTGGCGGGGGGACGTATTGGTCGGGCAGGCAGCGGCCCGTTTTCGATTACCGGCCAACCCAATGCCATGGGCGGGCGGGAGGTCGGTGGGCTAGCCAATCAACTGGCGGCGCATATGGGGTTCAACCCCGAGGATATCGACCGGGTTCAGCGTTTTTGGCAATCGCCGCGCATCGCCAGGCAACCAGGGCTGAATGCGGTGGATCTGTTCCAGGCGATCGCCGCCGGGCAGGTAAAAGCGGTGTGGATTATGGGAACTAACCCGGTGGTCTCGCTGCCGGATGCCGATACGGTGCGCCAGGCGCTAAAACAGTGCCCGCTGGTGGTGGTGTCCGAAGTGATGGCCATGACCGATACCGCCGAACTGGCGCATATTCGCCTGCCGGCGTTGGCCTGGGGGGAGAAGCAGGGCAGCGTGACCAACTCCGAGCGCTGTATTTCGCGCCAGCGCGCCTTTCTGCCGGCACCGGGGCAAGCCCGCGCCGATTGGTGGATCCTCAGTCAGGTTGCGCAACGTATGGGTCATGGTGCGGCGTTTGATTACCAACATCCTTCGGAAATTTTCAGCGAACACGCGGCCCTGTCCGGATTTGAAAATAACGGAACGCGCGCGTTCGACATCGGCCAACTGGCGGGTCTGAATAGACAGCAATGGTTGCAGATGGCCCCGGTGCAGTGGCCGGTGAATGCGCGGCATCCTGCGGGGTGTCGGCGCATGTTTGCCGATGGGCGTTTTTTCCATCCTGATGGCAAGGCGCGACTACTGCCGGTGACGCCACGCCTGCCGCAGAATGCGGTTTCGCCACGTTATCCACTGGTGCTGAACACCGGTCGTATCCGCGATCAATGGCACACCATGACGCGCACCGGCAAAGCGGCACGGTTGATGCGTCATTTGAGCGAACCTTTTTGCGAAATACACCCACAGGATGCTGCCGAACTGGGGATCGTCGACAGCAGTCTGGTACGACTCAGTTCGCCCCACGGCTGGATGCTGGCACGCGCACAGTGCAACCCGGGGCAACGGCGCGGCAGTGTGTTCGTACCGATGCACTGGAACGGTCAATTTACCGCTCAGGGCCGGGTAGACAGCCTGATCCCGCCGGTGGTGGATGCCGACTCCGGCCAGCCGGAAAGCAAACATGCGCCGGTACGGGTCAGCCATTGGCCGGTGAGCTGGCAGGCGGAGATTTTTATCCGTGCCGACGTCGCCGCCCCCAGGGGAATTTACTGGAGCCGGGTCGCGCAGGACGGCCTGACTCACTACATTATGGCCGGGCAGCGGCCGGTTGAAGACTGGCAGGCCTGGCTACAGCGGCATTTCTCGCTGGAGGGCATGACGCTGCAAACGGCACAGTTGGCCCAGCGCGGTCTGCACCTGATTGGCTGGCGACAGGGCGAGGTGCAACTGGCGTTTTATGTTCGCCAGCAGGCCCCGCAGCTAGACCGTCCGGCGATCCTCAGCGCCTTTGAGCTGGCCCCCAGCGGTGGGCCACAACGGCTGGCGCTGCTGGCAGGGCGCGGTGCGTCGGGGCAGTTAGCGGCAGGCACCACGATTTGCAGCTGTTTCGGCGTAGGCGAGAACCGCATCATTGCGGCCATCCAGCAGGGTTGCCACAGCGCAGAGGCATTGGGTGCCCGTCTGCAATGCGGCACCAACTGCGGTTCCTGCCTGCCGGAGCTAAAAAAACTGATTCAACAGCATGCATCCCAACGGGTGGCCTAGCAGAGGTGGTGAGATGAGCGCGATTGAGAAACTGATGTTGGCCGGCGATCATCGCCAGCCGGTACGCAACGGTGAAGTGTGGCTGGTGGGCGCCGGGCCGGGGGATGCGGAGTTGCTGACGTTAAAGGCATTACGGGTGATCCGCCAGGCGGACGTGGTGGTGTTCGATCGTCTGGTTTCCCCGGCGGTAATGGCCTTGCTGCCGCAGGAGGCGCTGCGCATCGACGTAGGTAAGTCCATGGGCTGCCACACGTTGTCGCAAAAGCAGATCGATCACCTGCTGGTCGAATTAGCCCTGTCCGGTAATCGAGTGGTACGCCTGAAGGGGGGAGATCCGTTTATTTTTGGTCGCGGCGGGGAGGAGATGGTTGAATTGCAGCGCCATGGCGTGGTCTGTCATGTGGTTCCGGGGATCACTGCCGCCAGCGGTTGTGCGGCAGCGAGTGGTATCCCGCTGACCCACCGCGATTACGCTCAATCGGTGCGTTTTGTCACCGGCCATTGCCGTAACGGTGAGGTGAGTCTGGACTGGCACGGCCTGGTCACTGCGGGTCAGACACTGGTGTTTTATATGGGACTGACATTAAGTGAAACCATCGCCGCGCAACTGATGCGCCATGGCATGGCCGCACAGACGCCGTTGGCCATTATTGAACGCGGTACATTGCCTCAGCAGCGGGTATTGACCGGTACCCTGTCAGAATTACCGACGTTAATTGCCCGTCAGCGGCCGGTTTCACCCAGCCTGCTGGTGATTGGTGAGGTGGTCAGCCTGTACCGCGCGCCGGCTATTGTCGCCGAGATGCCGACAGAGGCGTTGACCGCCTGAGTCGCTATTGGCCGAAGCGACCGATAATGCCCGCACCGCCCTTGGCATGGCCCTGTAATTTCTCCAATAGCTGTTCACGGGTGAGCCCCGGGCCGAGCGCATGCGGCGGCAGATCGGTGGCGATCAACACAAAGGTATAGTGGTGCTGCCCTGAACCCGCCGGTGGGCAGGGGCCATGATAAACCGCGGTACCCGGTGAGTTTTTTCCACCGATAAAGCCTTTGCCCTGGGTGAGATCGCCCTCGGCGAAGCCGCTGGCGCTGGCAGGAATGCCATAGGCCACCAGATGACTGACTCCCAGACCTGCGCGGCCTTCGGGATCGGACAGCAGCAGGGCGAAGCTTTTGGTGTCTGCCGGTGGGTTGGCCCAGTTTAGCGGTGGCGAAACGTTATTGCCGGTGCAACTGGCGTTGCCCGGTGCGGCTCCGGCATATTTCTGTGCCAGCGTGCCGCCATCCTGAAATGCCGATGAGCTGAGGGTAAAGGTGCCGGCGGCCTGTGCCGCGAAAGACAGCGAACCGGTAGCCAAAGCCGCGCTAAGCGCGAGTGCAGATAAACCACGACCGACCATACAACCTCCTGTGTTTGATAAAACCCATCATAGTAGCGCCGGGGGCGGCTCGCCATAACAGCTATGCCAACAGCCGGCTATAACAGCGGAAAACAGCTGGCTGTCAGGGTGAAATTAGATGAAATAGCGTGATTTCTTCGCTGAAGGGTGAAATGCCAATATCGGCCGCCATCAACAGAACCAGCCAGCCGGAAAGCGCCAGATAAAGGCCAAACGGCAGCGTATCCTGCCTGCCGGACTTGCGCAGTAAACAGGCCATTGCCGTTGTGCACAGTCCGGCTGCCGCGGCACCGGTGAGCAACGCGGGCAGAGCGGCCCAACCGGTCCAGGCACCCAGTGCCGCCAACAGCTTAAAGTCGCCCTGACCTATACCGTCCGTTTTCCGTTTATAGCGATAGGCCGCATTGAGTAACCAAAGCGACAGATAACCGACGCTGGCCCCGGTCACGGCGTCGGTCAGTGAAGTAAAACAACCCTGCTGATTGACCCATAGCCCGGCCCAGAGCAGCGGCTGCGTCAGGCGATCCGGCAATAACCGGTGTTGCCGGTCGATGAGCGCCAGCGCCAACAATATCGCCGCCACCGGCAGCAACAATAGCCGTTGCAGCAGTGGGATAGTGAAAGGCAGGGCCGCCAATCCGGCACCAACGGCAATCAACATGGCTGTACGTGCCCCCGGCGGCGGGTGTTGTGACAGACTTTGCGGCAGGGAATTCATCAGCCGCAGGGCGATCGCTGCCGGCAGTAACATGGCCGGGATAAACAGGCCGCGATACCAGAGATCGAGTGGGAGGTTATCGAACACATTGCGTCCTTGCCGAGCTGAAATTAGCGTTCAAAATAGCGGCAAAACGGGTTTCATGGGGAACCCATGACTCACCGATTATCGATATTGCGCAGGGGGCCGCAAAGCGTTGTTTCATGCCAGATGAAATACACTGAAATTGCGAATTGCTACGGATAATCAATTAATTAGTTTTCTTATAAATGCTAATGTGCGGTTTTTTTCGGCAAAATTTGCGATGAAATTAAGTGAATTTTTGCTATTCAGGGGCGGGGATTTCAGCGTGCTCTTGGTCGCCACATCATCGACTAAAATAATTGGGTCTCATGTGACGTTGTCACTTGCTCAAATGAGGTTTATCTGATTGTTTCTGATGAGGAACCCACTAGACTTTAGGGTTCATGATGCAGTTTGGCCGTCGGGCGCCCGTTAGGGTGAAATACCGGGTAGCAGACTGTGCAAAGTTTGGGTTGTCTGCCGTCTGGAGTGATGGCAGCAAAAAAGGTTTATTTGCCAACCCTCTGGATGAAGGGGCGGCGACGGTGTAATGACAGACGTTATCGATAAAGCGCGTTACCGATTGAAAAAGGTCGTTGATTTGTTCTTCTCACCCGCCGCCTGTTTACCGGCGATGGGGTTGGCGTGGCTGGTTGGCGCGTTGCCCGCCTATGCCGAATCTCCACCCGCACCCGAATCTGTGGCTCATCAACCGGGCGACACGCTGCCCGAACTGGGCGGCAGCGCGTCGAACGATGCCGAGCGTGAGAAAGAGTGGGCCACCATGGCTAAACAGTTAGGTGAACGCAACCTGAATAACGTCTCGGGTCAGCAGGTGCGCACCCGGGCCGAGAGCTATGCGGTGGGGCAAGCCGGCAACGTGTTGCAACAGCAGGCGCAGGAGCTGCTTTCGCCACTGGGTAACGCCAAACTGTCGCTGGTGATGTCCGACCAAGGGGATTTTAGCGGCAGCAGCGGCCAGTTATTCAGCCCGCTGCATGACGTTAACGGTTTGCTGACCTACAGCCAACTCGGGCTATTGCAACAAACGGACGGCTCGTTGGGCAACGTTGGCCTCGGCCAACGCTGGGTCGCCGGTGATTGGCTGCTGGGATATAACACCGTGCTCGACAGCGACTTTGAACGCCATCACCAGCGCGCCAGTCTGGGGGCCGAAGCCTGGGGGGATTTCCTGCGTTTTTCCGCCAACTACTACTATCCGTTATCGGCTTTGGCACAACAGGCCGATAACGCTCAATTCCTCAGCCGTCCGGCGAGCGGCTATGACATCACCACTCAGGGCTACCTGCCGTTTTACCGTCAGATTGGCGGCTCGCTCAGCTATGAACAGTACTGGGGAGAAAACGTCGATCTGTTTGGCTCCGGCAAAAAGCAAAATGATCCGCGTGCCATGCAACTGGGGGTGAATTATACCCCGGTCCCGCTAGTGACGGTGAAAGCACTGCACAAGATGGGGGAAGGCGGAGTCAGTCAGGATCAGGTCGAGCTGGCGTTAAGTTATCGGCTTGGCGTGCCGCTGGTGAAGCAGATATCGCCGGAGTATGTCGCTCAGGCCAAGTCGCTGCGCGGCAGCCGCTATGACAATATTGAACGGAAAAATGTGCCGGTGATGGCGTTCAAACAGCGTAAAACGCTGCAAGTGTTCCTGGCCACGCCACCCTGGCGCCTGCAACCGGGGGAAACCTTGCCGCTGGTGCTGGAGATTAAAACCACCAACAAAATCACCCGTGTCAGTTGGCAGGGCGATACCCAGGCGCTGAGCTTGACGCCGTCGCAAAACAGCAACGATCCACACGGCTGGAGCTTGATTGTGCCGCAGTGGGATAACTCGCCGGACGCTGCCAACAGCTACCGTCTGTCGGTGACGCTGGAGGATGACAAGCAGCAATTGGTGACCTCTAACTGGATCCAGCTGCAGGTGACGCCGCCGCTGACCGCGTCTTCCAGCATTGATCCTGGGTTGCCACCGGCAAAAACACTGCAAACACCGCCCATCCCGGCTGAAACCGGGCCGTTGAACGGGGCGGATTAACCGTTCTTCCCTTGCAGCACCCAGACGGCGGCCTCAACGCGTGATTTCAGCTTCATTTTTTTCAACAGGTGTTTGACGTGCACCTTGACGGTGCTTTCGGTGATGGTCAGTTTGCGGGCAATCATCTTGTTGGGCAGGCCTTGAGCGATCAGCTTGAGAATATCGCGCTCACGCGGTGTGAGCTGTTGGATATCGCGTTCGGTGCTGGGGCGGTTCTCACGCAGGCTGGCGGCCAGGATCGGCGTCAGGGCCTCGCTTAACACCATCTGCCCGGCCGCTGCCTGATGCAGTGCCTTCAGCAGCTCCTCGGGCTCCATATCTTTCAGCAGATAACCATCGGCACCGCGTTTTAGCGCGCTGACGACATCATCTTCATGGTTCGACACGCTAAACACCACGATACGTCCGGAAAGGGCGGTCTGGCGCAGGCGATCCAGCGTCTCCAGCCCGTTGATGCCAGGCATGTTCAGATCGAGCAGGATCAGATCCGGATCGTGTTCTTCGGCCAACGCGACCCCCTGTTCGCCGTTACCGGCTTCAGCAATCACCTGCAGGCGTGGGTCCATGCCGATAAGCTGTTTTACGCCATTGCGCAGCATCGGGTGGTCGTCAATCAGTAAAATAGTGGCGGCAGTTTCGGTGGTCATGGTTTCTCCCATTAGTCGATGGCGTGGTTGTCCGGTTTAAATACCACCCGGACTTCAGTGCCGCCGCCGCTGCGGGGTAAAATTTCGCAGCGGCCGTGCAGGCTTTTGGCGCGATCGCGCATAATGATCAGGCCGTAGTGATCGGGACGATCGGTCTCTTCCGGCAACCCGCAGCCGTTATCGCAGACGCTCAGGGTGACCTCGCCACGTTGATTGACCACCTGAATGCTCACCTGACTGGCCTGAGCATGTTTGTTGATGTTGCTTAACGCCTCACGGGCGATCTGCAACAGGTGGATGGCCTGATAAGCGGGGACCGTACGCGGCGTCAACTGGTAGTCTAGGTTGATGGTGATCCCGAGCCGTTGGCTAAACTCCTGCACCGTCGATTGTAGCGCCGCCAGTAGCCCCGGCTCCGTCAACCGCAGGCGGAAGGTGGTCAACAGCTCCCGTAGCTGGCGGTAGGCAATGTTCAGCTCTTCACGCATCTGTTGCACCAGCGCCAGGTTGGCGGGCGACAGCTCGGCACCCTGCATTTGCAGGCAACTGGTTTGCATCTTCAGGCACGACAGCGACTGAGCGATGGAGTCATGCAGCTCGCGCGCTATTGCTGCCCGTTCCTCCATCAACATCAACTGTTGTTGATGATCGACCTGGCGTTCAATCGCCAGCACGCTGGTCAACTGTTCGACCAGGGTACTCATCAGTTGTTGATGATCGTCATTCAGCGGCTGCTGTGGCGCATGTTGCGCGACGATCACCCCGTAATCACCCAGCTTGTCGCTCAGACTCCAGCTCAAAGAAGGGTGATCGGCCTGTTGTTGGCCCTCGTCGTTCAGGCAGGCGCTGCACACCGGATTATTGCAATACTCCGGCCGCAGCGGCTGGTTGCCGCTCAGTTGCACAAACTGCTCCTGACTGTTGTTTTCGTACAGGCGCACCTGGATGGCACGCAGCGGCGTCAGGGTTTGCAACTGATTGAGTATTGGCGTCAGGCGGCTGCACAAAGGTTCATTGGCATGCAACTGACGACTGGCGCGATATAAAAAGCTCAGCACCTGATTCTTTTGCTGCAGGTCGGCGGTTTTTTCCGCCACCCGTTGCTCCAGCCCGCTGTACATGGCGGCAAGTTCGTCGGACATGGTGTTTAATGCGCCGCCGAGCGAGGCCATTTCATCCTGATGCCCACGCTGGGCAAAACGGCGACTGAAATCGCCGCGGCCCGCCGACAGTGCCATCGCCACCAATTGCCGCCAGGGATGCAGCAGGCGCCGGCGCAGATAACAAATGGTGCCCACCAACAGCAGCAGCGTCAGTGCGATAAACACCCCCTGCACCAGTGTTACCGTCAGCAGTCGGCGTTCGGTATGGTGGTCGATATCGGAGACCAGGGTATCCAACTGGGAAACGAAATGTGCCACCTGCGGCGCGGCGTCAGCCGGTTGCTGGGCTTCGCGCAACCTTGGCAACAAAGTCGATTGCCAGTAGCGGTACAGTGCCTGAAATTGTTCGGTCAGTTGCTCTTGCGTCACCGAGTGTTGCAGATCAGGGCTGTTGGCATCCTGATCCAACTCGCGGATCAATGCTTCGCTGTGGACATCCAACGGCACCTGCGCCAGCAGGCGGTAACTTTGCATCCGCAGCGACCCGGCTTTGTTGATGGCATGCGCGTTACCTTGAATACTTTGTGACATCCAGGCGGAAATACTCATGCCGGCCACGCCAAGAATGCCCAACAGCAACATCAATACGGCCACCTGATTAACGATGGAAAGCGGAGCCAACAGGCGTTTCATAAATTTGGGATCCCCGGCGCAGAGCAAGACAACGGCGGGTAACCAGAGGACAAAAGCAGGTGGCACCAGCCGGTGTGGCAACAATTCAGCGCCATTTTTTATCATACCGGGGCATAACCCCATACCTCTAACGAAGTACCCCCTAGTTTCCACGCCGCGATGTTGGCGAGTTGCTGAGGCATGGCGTATTTTTCAATCGATTGATTTATTTTGCTTTTATAAGAATCCTCGGGTTACTCACAAAGGGATGGCGAGCCTTTTTCGGCCGTTGGCTACCTGCATCCGGGTTGATTTACATCAACTTTGCCATGGGGTGCGCCGCCTAGGGTGGGCGGAGTTATCATCCTGTGTCTGAGGTTTTTATGTCGCAATCTGCAACGTCATTATCAAAACAAACAGGCGCGGTTATTCAGGACTGGCAACCTGAGGATGCCGCATTCTGGCAACAGCGTGGCCAACGCATTGCCAACCGCAACCTGTGGATTTCCATTCCTTGTCTGTTATTGGCTTTCTGCGTCTGGATGTTATTTAGCGCGGTCGCGGTCAATTTGAATAAGGTTGGCTTCAATTTCACCACCGATCAGCTGTTCCTGCTTACTGCATTACCTTCCGTTTCTGGCGCTATCCTGCGCGTGCCTTATTCCTTTGTGATCCCGCTGTTCGGCGGCCGTCGCTGGACTGCCATCAGTACCTGCTTTCTGTTGGTACCCTGTCTGTGGTTGGGGTTTGCGGTACAAGACGACACTACCCCTTATAGCGTGTTTGTGATTATCTCCCTGCTGTGTGGCTTCGCCGGTGCCAACTTTGCTTCCAGCATGGCCAATATCAGCTTCTTCTTTCCGAAGGCCAGGCAGGGCGGCGCGCTGGGTTTGAATGGCGGTTTGGGCAACCTGGGGGTTAGCGTGATGCAGTTGGTGGCTCCGCTGGCCATCTCTGTCGCTATCTTTGGTGCCTTTGGTGGCACCGCTCAGACACAGGCGGATGGCAGCTCACTGTGGCTGGAGAACGCCGCATGGATCTGGGTGCCGTTCCTGTTGGTCGGTACGTTTGCGGCCTGGTTTGGCATGAACGATCTGGCGGCCTCCAAAGCGTCGCTGCGTCAGCAACTGCCGGTACTCAAACGCTGTCACCTGTGGGTGCTAAGCCTGCTGTATCTCGCCACCTTTGGTTCCTTTATCGGTTTTTCCGCCGGTTTCGCCATGTTGTCTAAAACCCAGTTCCCGGACGTGGTGATCCTGCATTATGCCTTCTTCGGCCCGTTCCTTGGCGCTCTGGCACGGCCGGTGGGCGGCGCACTGTCCGATCGCTTTGGCGGCATTCGCGTTACGCTGATTAACTTTGTGCTGATGGCGGTGTTCGCTGCCTTGCTGTTCCTGACTTTACCGGGGGCGGGGCATACAGGGTCGTTTATTGCGTTTTATAGCGTCTTTATGCTGCTGTTCCTCACTGCCGGGTTAGGCAGCGGTTCTACCTTCCAGATGATTGCCGTGATCTTTCGTAAAATCACCGTTGACCGGGTTAAGGCCAGCGGGGGCAGTGACGAAAGCGCTCAGCGCGAAGCGGTGACCGACTCTGCGGCAGCCCTGGGCTTTATCTCGGCAATTGGTGCTGCCGGCGGCTTCTTTATTCCGAAAGCCTTTGGCACCTCTCTGGCCTTGACCGGCTCACCGGCGGGAGCGATGAAAATCTTCCTGGTGTTCTACGTGCTGTGTGTGGTGGTCACCTGGGTAGTTTATGGCCGCAAGAAACAGTAAAACCTTCGAGTAGCACCGGTTCCTCCCCAACAGGGGAGGGACTCATTTCTCTTTGTCCCCGATGAAATTTTAATCCCTCAGTGAAATTCCCACCTCTTTAGGTAATATTCTTATTATCGCGTACTGTTTTTCCCTTTGTTTATAGGTATCTCTCTCAAACCGTGAGTTTTCACTGTTGATGACTGGATTTTTTTCTGTGCGTTATTTTTTCATTATCCAGTCGAATTCCTTACGAAAATAAAGCACTGTGTATGACGTATGGTGCGGTAATGAATTTTGGTTTTTTTTTTGTTATTAGAGATTCATCTCATCAGGACGGCAATAGGCCTTTGTATTTGGTGCTATATTTTAACCGGGTGTTCTGCGAAGGATTAAATCAGATAACTCTCATTCTGTTTTTGCAGGCTTTTTGTAGGCTATCTGGCAATCGGATTAGACGGAAAAACAGAGGGTGTCCTTGGTGGTGAGTATGAAATTTCACAATTTCACTTAAATAACAATATTATAACATATTTGTATTTTGTGTTTTAAAACAGCAATTTGGCTGTATTTTATTGCCGGTAAACATGATAAGAAACCATGATGCCAACAGGGAAATAGAGACATTCAAAGAATCAGAACCTCCATTTGAGAGGTAATGTAAAAAATGAAATCAGCGAATTTTTATAAAAGTTAATATCTATTGAATGCAACCTGTTGAGTTTACATTTAATTTCTTGAACATTTTTTCATATTTCTATACAAAGTGTGCAGGACAGGCACGCTAAGGAAATTAAAAGTGAATCTTGATAAAAGAATAAAGATTAGGAATCTAGATGTTCTGACACCGTCCAGGGAAAAGTTTCGTCTACGTTGGAAGGAGTATCAGATACTTTCACTTCTTGTCGCCAGATCACCTGAGCTGGTTAGTCGTACGGAAATTATAGAAAACATATGGAAAGGAACTTATTGTTCAGATTCAACGATAAATCAAACAATTAAATCAATTCGCCAAAAAATCGGTGATACAGAGCATACACTTATCAGAACTATTCCTCGCCTGGGTTATAAGGTTGAGAATAAGGCTGTTTTTCACTTTATTTCTGAAGAAGATGAATACGTCGCTGACGAAATATGGAATGCTGAAGAAGATGCTAATAAAGATATTCAAGCGGAACTTTCTGAAAATGACAATAAAGATGATGAAATTCTTACTGAAGAAATAGAGCAACCCGAGAGGGATATGGCTCCAGTTACTCCGTCTGTCACGTCAGGAACGCTTAAAAATACGTCAATAAGAAAAAAAATTCCGATGCCGGCAGGTTTTTTCTCAGTTCCTGCCGTCAGAGTTGTAAAATATCTGTCGGTATTCGTGTCTTTGCTGATAATTTCACATTTCTCATATGTGCTGGGGAATCAAACTCGCCCACCCATTATCAATGATATTCAAAACAATACCCGCGTGGTACTTACCCTGACGCTGAACAACTCCCGGAGCAACGGGCCACAAACCTTGCTTTGTCTGTATCAGGGTGAAAGCCTGGACCAAGCGACCATAGAGTGTGTCGATCCCAAACAGGGAAAGTTGAAACAGCCAGTGAAATACGAAACTTCAGATGCGCAGGGAACGGGTAAGATTAATCTTATACTACCGAATAAAACCATGGAATATCAGGTTGCTTACGATGTTAAAAATTAGCACAAGATAATATTTCACCTTTATCGATAATTTTACATTCGGCCAATATTTTTATTTCATTATTTGTTATTTGAAAGCTCGGTCTGTTTTGTCCAGTCTGGTTTCCATGTTCTAACGCCAATTAGCGTCCTGCCTCAATGGTGCGGTAGGGAATAATGGGTAACCGGGTTGAGTGACAAATTATGGATAAGCGTAAAGTAGCTATCATCGGGGGTTCCGGCTTTATCGGGACGCGTTTGGTTAAACGTCTGAGTGCGCGTAACGACCTGGTGTTGACCATCGTGGATAAAAAGCCAAGTGAGCATTTTCCTGAGCTTTATCAATTTGGCGATGTAACCCAGCCCGAGACCCTGCGGCAGTCACTGGCGGATTGTGACGCCGTGATTAATCTTGCGGCCGAGCATCAGGATAATGTCGATCCTGTCTCACTGTATTATCAGGTTAACGTTGAAGGCGCGCGCAATGTTTGCATGACGGCCTCGGCATTGAATATCAAGCAAATCATCTTTACCTCATCGGTGGCGGTCTACGGTTTCGTGACCCAGGAAACCGGTGAAGAAGGGCTTTTCGAACCCTTTAACCATTACGGCAAATCCAAGCTGGAGGCCGAGTATGTCTACGAAGCCTGGCGCAAAGCCGAGGGCAGCAACAAATTAACCATCATCCGCCCGACGGTAGTGTTTGGTGAAAATAATCGTGGCAACGTCTATAACCTGTTCCGGCAAATCGCCAGCGGTCGTTTTGTGATGATTGGCAGCGGCAATAATATGAAGTCCATGGCTTACGTGGAAAATATTGCCGCCAGACTGGAGCACGCGCTGGATCAGCAGGCAACTTATCAGGTCAGTAATTATGTTGATAAACCTGACTTCACCATGAATCAACTGGTCGATGTTATTTCTTCTTCATTAGGAAAAAGTAATAAGACTATTCGCATTCCCTATTTATTTGGTCTCTGTGGCGCAACGGCATTGGATTTGGTGAGTAAAATAAGTCGCCGTAAATTCCCTATTAGCCGCATACGGGTGCAAAAATTCTGCGCCAGAACACAATTTAAAAGCAATGTACAAAGTGATTTCGTGGCGCCGGTTGAACTTGATTCGGCAATCGAAAGAACAATTAAACACGAGTTTTCCTAGAGATAACTTTCTCTAAGATCAGGGTTGTTTATTTTTCACCGCTGACAAGCGGATAAATCTGTATTTAACAGGATTAACTCATGCTGACTTATATCCTGGCACTGTCAATTTTATTTCTGTTAATAGCGCATTGGGAGCTGTAACTCAAGGGCGGTAGCGTGCTTATTCGCTGGAGGGATCATGTTATATCAACTGAGTGTGATATTTATTTTGGCGCTGATGCTGGTGGTTATTGCCCGGCGTGCTGCGTTAGCGGTGGGATTAGTGGATAAACCCAATGCGCGTAAGCGTCATCAGGGACACGTTCCGCTGGTCGGCGGCATTGCCATTTACCTGATCATGACGCTGGTGACCTTCTGGCAACCGGACTGGCTGCCGCACAGCACTACCTATTTGTTGTGCGTCACGGCGTTGGTGATGCTGGGAGTGCTTGATGACCGTTTTGATCTGCCGGTGGCGCCGCGCGTCATTGTGCAGGGAGGGATTGCGCTGGCGATGATGCTGGCAACAGGGATGCAACTTACTTCCTTCGGGCATCTGTGGGGTCACCAGGAGTTACTGCTGGGTTATGCCGCCTTGCTGATTACGCCGCTGGCGGTATGGGGGGCGATCAACGCTTATAACATGGTTGACGGTATCGACGGCCAGCTCGGCGCGCTGTCCTGTGTCACTTTTATGGCATTGGCCATCCTGTTCGGTCTGGCCGGGCATGACGCGCAGGCGTTGTGGTGTCTGAGCCTGATAGCGGCTCTGGCGGCGTATCTGTTGTTTAACCTCAGCGTGTTCGGTGCGCGTAACAAGATTTTCATGGGTGATGCCGGCAGCATGGTTATTGGCTTCAGCGTGCTGTGGTTGTTGATTGTCGCTACTCAGGGAGACGACGCAATAATACGACCGGTGACCGCACTGTGGTTAATCGCCATCCCGCTGATGGATATGGTGACAGTGATGGTACGGCGTTTGTTGCGTCGCCAGAGCCCGTTCAAGGCCGGGCGCGATCACCTGCATCACATTCTGATGCGTCGTGGCCTCAATGCACGCCAGGCGCTGGCCATGAGCTGCATGTTGGCGGTCACTTTGGCCTGCGTGGGCATCTGTAGCGAAGTGTTGCAGTTGCCGGACCACCTGATGCTGTTGGCTTTCGTATTTTGCTTCTTCGGTTATTTTGCCCTGCTGCACGAACCTCGTCAGGCAAGGATCTTTACCGATAACCCTACCGCCGATCGTTAATCCTCCAACGGGCCGCAACGGCGGCCCGTTTTCTCACGGTACCGTTATGAACCTTCATTTGCCTCATTTGATGCCACTGGTGCTGTCCAGCGTTTTGCTTAGTGGTTGCACTGCCTTTCCGGGTTCACATCTGCCGACCCATGGCAAAGAGACAGTGACTCAACCGGACGAAGACTTTGATTTGAATAAACAGGTCCAGGTGTACCGCGTTACGCCGATGCTGCTGCAAAAAATGCGTCGGGTTGAGCCGGTAGCGCGACCAAACCTGGCACTGGACCAGCGTCTGCAAAGCTATCAGTACCGCATCGGTGTCGGCGATGTGCTTAACGTCACCGTCTGGGATCATCCCGAACTGACCACGCCGGCCGGACAATACCGCAGCGCCAGCGACACCGGCAACTGGGTACATGCCGACGGCTCAATCTTCTATCCGTATATCGGTCGGGTGAAGGTGGTGGGAAAAACCGTCAGCGAAGTGCGTAACCAGATTGCCGGTCGACTGGCCACCTATGTGGAAAGTCCGCAGGTGGATGTCAGCATCGCCGCCTTCCGCTCGCAAAAAGTCTATGTGACCGGTGAAGTGAAAACTTCAGGGCAGCAGGCCGTGACCAACGTGCCGCTGACCATTCTTGATGCGGTTAATGCCGCCGGCGGCCTGACGGACAACGCCGACTGGCGCAACGTGGTGTTGACGCATCAGGGTAAAGAGCAGCCGATTTCCCTGCAGGCACTGATGCAACGTGGCGATATCAGCCAAAACCACCTGCTGGAGCCGGGCGACATCCTGTATGTGCCGCGCAACGACGAACTGAAAGTGTTCGTTATGGGTGAGGTCGGCAAGCAGTCGACGCTGAAAATGGATCGCAGCGGGATGACATTGACCGAGGCGTTGGGCAGCTCCGAAGGGATCAGCCAAACGGTCGCCGACGCGACCGGCGTGTTCGTGATCCGCCCGAACGGCGGCAAACAGCCACAGCGGCTGGCGTCGCTCTATCAGTTCGACCTGTCTGATGCCTCCGCGTTGGCGATGGGCACCGAATTCCAGTTGGAACCTTACGATGTGGTGTACGTCACTGCGGCGCCGATCGCGCGCTGGAACCGTTTGATCAGCCAGTTGGCACCGACCATTTCCAGCTTTAACGACCTCAGCGAGGCCACGTTGCGGGTACGTAACTGGTAAACCCGTAACGGTGACTAAAGGAAAACCGATGATGAAGAACAATGCATTGCCGATTGTGATGGCTGAGCAGGACGACAAACTGGAGTGGGAGCGACTGATTGGCCCGCTGTGGGACAACCGCTGGCGCATTCTGCTGGTGACCGGCGTGGCCGGCATTCTCGGCTGCGCTTATGCGTTGATGGCAACGCCAATCTATCAGGCTACCGCACTGGTGCAGGTGGAAAAACAGCTTTCGGGTGACTCGTTGCTGCGTGAAACGCTGGACAGTTCGATTGGCGGATCCATCGGGCAAAACTCGGCGACCCAGGACGAGGTTTCGCTGGCAAAATCGCGCTACGTGATTGGCAAAACCGTCGACGACCTTGGCCTGACGGTGCGAATCAGCCCGGATTACTTCCCGCTGTTCGGCAAGGGCATTGCTCGCCTGAGCGGCGAAACGCCCCCGGTACTGAATATCTCCGGCATGAAGGTCCCGGCCATCATGCAGGGCCAGGAATTGACCCTGACGGCGGAAGATCAACAGCGCTATAGCCTGAGCCATGACGGTAAAACCCTGTTCAGTGGCAGCGTTGGGCAGGTATTGCAGCAGGGCGGCTGGGCAATCAATGTGACCGCGCTCGAAGCCTTGCCGGGGACCACCTTCAGCGTGGTTAATGTGCCACGTCAGAAAGCGGTGGACGATCTGCGCAACATGCTGGATGTCGCTCCCGGTGGCAAGGAAAGCGGCATCATGACCTTCAGCCTGGCGGGGGAGGATCCGCAGCGTGCGGAGGCGGTGCTTAAGAGCATCACCGATAACTACCTGCAGCAAAACGTGGATCGCAAAACCGAGGAGGCACAGCGCATGCTGGCTTTCCTGCACGAACAGTTGCCGCGTACCCAGAGTTCGCTTAATAACGCCGAGAATCAGCTTAACCAGTTCCGTCAGCAGAACGATTCGGTGGATTTGTCACTGGAAGCCAAATCGGTGCTGGATACTCAGGTGCAGTTGGAAGGCCAGTTGAATGAGCTGACCTTCAAAGAGGCGGAAATCTCCAAGCTTTATACCCGCGTACATCCGGCTTACCGGGCACTGTTGGAAAAGCGCGCCACGCTGGAAGCGGAAAAGGCGCGGTTGGGCAAGCAGGTACAGAGCTTGCCAAAAACCCAGCAGGAAATTCTGCGTTTGACCCGTGACGTGCAGGTGGATCAGCAGGTCTACATGCAACTGATGAACAAGCAGCAGGAATTAAGCATCAGCAAGGCCGGCACGGTGGGCAACATCCGTATTATCGATGAGGCGGAAACCGGTCTGCGCCCCGTTCAGCCGCAAAAAATGATGATCGTTTTCTTCGCTCTGTTGATGGGCGGCGTGCTGTCAGCCTCGGTGGTGGTGTTGCGTGCCGCGCTTCACCGTGGCATCAGTGACACCGATACGCTGGAAAAGCGCGGCATCAGCGTGTACGCCACGGTGCCGTTATCCCCCTGGCAGCAAAAGCGTAATCGTACTCAGCAGCAATTGTTGACCAAAAGCAGCAGCGGCAAACTGCCGATCCTGGCGCAAGAGGAACCGGAGGACTTGTCGGTTGAGGCGATCCGCAGTCTGCGCACCAGTTTGCACTTTGCCATGATGGAGGCCAAAAACAACATTCTGATGGTCTCCGGCGCCAGTCCCGCCAGCGGTAAAAGCTTTACCAGCACCAACCTGGCGGTGGTGATCGCCCAGGCCGGTCAACGGGTGTTGTTGATCGACGCCGACATGCGCAAAGGCTTTTTGCACCGCTGGTTGAACAACAGCGCCAAGGGCGGTCTTTCAGACATGCTGTCGGGGTTGATCGCCCCAGACCAGGCGGTGAAGAAAACCGACATTGCCAATCTGGACTTCGTGCCACGCGGTCAGGTGCCACCGAATCCGTCTGAACTGCTGATGCACCAGCGCTTTGCCGACTTCCTGCGTTGGGCGGGGCAGAACTATGATCTGGTGCTGATCGACACGCCGCCGGTGCTGGCGGTGACCGACGCCGCCATCGTGGGCCATCATGCCGGGACCGCACTGATGGTGGTGCGCTTTGAGGTCAACACCGTCAGGCAGATTGAGACCAGTATCCGCCGCTTCGAGCAGAACGGGGTGACCATTAAAGGGGTGATCCTCAACGGCATGGTGAAGAAAACCGCCACCGATGCCGGGTACTACGCCTTTGCTTACCCCAGCCATCAGGAAAAGGTCCAGTAGCCGCATGAAAGCGATGCTGATGAACTCCCTGTGGTTGATGTTGGAACGGGTATCGCTGAGCCTGTCAGGCATTTTCGTTTCGGTGTACGTGGCGCGTTACCTGGGACCGGCGCAATACGGGCTGATTAACTACCTGCTGTCGGTGATCGCCATTGCCGTCCCGCTGGTGCAATTGGGGGCCGATGCGGTGTTGTTTAACCGCGTCGCCCGGCGACGGCACAGCGGTATCCGGCTGATGCTGGCCTCAATGCGCCTGCGCCGACAGTTGTTTGCGCTGATCGCCGTGCCGCTGATGGCCTGGGCGCTGCTGACGCAGGATCGCACCAGCCAGATCATGATGGCGTTGATGCTGATCAGCGCTTATTTCTCGGTGCAGGACGTTTATAAAATCTATTACGACGCCCTGCTGAAATCGAAGTTGAACACGCTGATCAACAATCTGGCGCTGTTATTGTCGATCGTGGTTCGGCTGGCGCTGGTGCATGCCAGACTGCCGCTGGAGTGGTTTGCCGTGCCTTATGTGTTGAGCAGCCTGATCCCCTACGCGGTGCGTTGGGTGCTGTTTCGCCGAGAGCGCAGTGGGCTGCGGCCGATCAGCGGGCGACATCAACGACGCTACGGGCGTTACCTGCTAAAGGTAGGGCTGCCGTTGGCGGTCTCCGGACTGTCGATTGTCATCTATACCCGTATCGATCAGATCATGATCGGCAACTATCTGGGCGAGCACAGCGTTGGGCTGTACAGCGCCGCCATCACCCTGAGTCAGGGGTGGATCTTTGTGCCGATCGCGCTGATTACCTCGATGATGCCGGGGGTGGCAAATGCCCGCACCCAGGTCGAACAGGAAGGGCGTATTCGGCTGTTGTATCTGGTGGTGCTGCTGCTTTCGATGCCGGTCATTTTGCTGCTGTCGCTGTTCCCCGGGCCGATAGTGGCGCTGATGTTTGGTGACAGCTACCGTGAAACCGCCACTATTCTGGCGCTGTGTTCGGTGACTTCTTTGTTTTCGGTGATGGGTACCGTGTCCTATCGGGCGATTGTGCTGTTTGGCGGTTATCGGTTTATCGCGATAAAAATGCCGCTGGCCGCCCTGGCCAACGTATTGATGAATCTGCTGTTGATACCGCGTTACGGCATAGCGGGCGCTGCGATTTCCACCCTGATCACCGAGTTTATTTCATTCTTTGTACTTAATGGTTTCTTCAGGAGAGGACAAATTACCCGGTTGCAGGTCACCTGTTACCGTTGTTTACCTCAATTAATAGGGAAGGTGCGAGAACTTTATGCTAAATAATCTGGTGAAGGGTTTTTACCGTAATATACCCGACGCATTATATCATCAGTTAAAATACGCCTTGTTTTTTCACAAGGTACCGCACCTGGCCAAGCCGGTGGGGTATAGCGAAAAACTGATGCGCAGAAAAGTCTATCCTCTGGCAATGTACACTCAGTTATCCGATAAATATCAGGTCAGAGAGTACATCAAGAATTTGTGGGGGGAAGAGTACCTGATTGAACTTTATGCCCAGGGTAATGAATTAACTGAGGAGATGTATGAGGCACTGCCTGATGCATTTGTTATTAAGGCCAATCACGGCAGCGGTTATAACAAACTGGTGTTTGATAAAAGCCAGACCAGCTTCAATGAATTGAGAGTGCTGACCAACAGCTGGCTGCGACAGAATTTTTATCAGGTCTACCGCGAGCGTCATTATAAGGATATTCCACCCTGTGTGATGGTGGAAAAAATGCTGCTGGAAGATGGCAAAACACCCAATGATATCAAGATCCACTGTTTTAACCGCGGTGGTGAAGTGCGGTTTTTCATCCAGATCGATTACCAGCGCTTTATCGATCACCGTCGCGACTTTTTTGATGCTGACTGGAACCGCACCGAGATCCGTCTGGGGGTGCCCAACAGCGAAGTGCCGATGGACAAACCCTGCCGGTTGGAGCAAATGCTGGCGTTGTCGCATCAGGTTGCGGAGCAATTTTCCTATGTTCGTGTCGATTTTTATCAGGTGCAGCAACGTATCTATTTTGGCGAGCTGACATTCACCCCGGGGGCCGGCCTGCAAAGGTTGATGCCAGAAACCATTGAACAGGAGTGGGGAGGTTATTTCCAGGAGTAGTTGAATAACCGGTAGGCTGCGCGAATTTTAACCGCGTCAGGACGGGGGGTAATAACCGGACAAGGAAATTCTGGGATAACAAACTATTCCGTTGGCAATAACGTTGTTATGCCAAATGATAATATATTGTTGAGGTAATAAATGGACTTATCGATTGTCATGCCCGTTTTTAATAACTCAGCCAGTTTGGCCGCCACGCTAGTCCGGATGACCAATGCCTGCTCCGGCTTTGATTATGAAATTATCGTGGTTGATAATGCTTCCGATAAACCAGAGCTGGATAATATGCGCAGCTTATTGGCCGCCAATCGTCGGGCGCGCCTGCATGAAAATAAAATACGTACTAATACTGCGGTTTCCTGTAATACTGGTTTTCGGCTGGCGCGTGCGGAGGTGGTTTTCTTTCTTGAGCCGGAAGACTCCTTCAGTACCAACTATATTATCCGCCGCCTGAAACGCCATCAGGATACCCGGCTGGACATTATTTTTGGTAATTACGCCACGGTGAGTGACAAAAACATTCGCAGTTACCGATTCGATTATAAGGAAGGGGCGGCAGGGGCCGACTTTTTATTCCTCGATATGGGCGATATTCGCACCTCCACCATCAGCCTGCGTAAAAAAGAGGACCGACGGTTTTTATTCCCGGAATTCCTCTACAAGTACCAGGACTGGGGGTTTTTGGTCAATGCCACCAATCTGGGGGCCAGGGTGGCCTTTGACGAAGGGCACGGGGTATTCATCCGCTGCGGTGATGCCGACACGGATCGCTGCCGGATGAACATCGACGCCAGCGAACAGTTTATTGATGCCTACCTGCATACCAGCGGCCGCTATATCAGCGGATTTGCCTGCAAACACCTGCTGGCCTCGCTGTACAGCGAGAACCTGCAGGCCTTCAACTATTACTCGTCGCGCACCGAACACCATGCCCTGAGCAGCAAGTTCAGGGCGATCAAACTGTACGGCGACTGCCTGGCCAGACTGGGGCTGTTTCCATTGGGGGGGCGTCTGTTGCGCACCGCCCGTGAGGGATTTCGGAGATGACATGCAGCAACGAAAAGTAGCGATTGTGATTGAGAACATCGCCGAAAAGGGCGGTACCGAGCGGGTCGCCAGCAGCCTGGCCAATGCGCTGTCCACGCGTCTGGGCCATCAGGTGGATCTGGTGTCGATCAGCGGTGACCGGGCGTTTTACCCGCTGGATCCCGCGGTGACCCTGCGCTTTATGCCCGGCAGAACGCTGCTGTGGCCCTGGCGGCTGGCGTGGTTTCTGCGGCGTGGTCGCTATGACGTGATCGTCACCGTTTCGATGGGAAAACTCTCGTCGCTGATGGTGCCGTACCTGCGTTTACTCTGTCCGCGCAGCCGCCTGTTGCTGAGTGAACACGTCAGCTTCCATCAATACGCCTGGCCGATGAAGTGGCTGAAGGTGCTGGTTTATCGGTTGGGTGACCGCACGGTACTGCTGACCAGGAAAGATCTGGCGACCATCAGCCGCTGGGTACCGGAACGTAAATGTCGGGTGATCGAGAACGTTTCCCCGTTCCCGGTGCAAGCACCGCAGCCGACGTTGCAACAGCCGGTGGCGCTGGCGGTCGGTCGGCTGTGTCATCAGAAAGGCTTTGATCGTCTGATTGCCGCCTGGCAACGGGTGGCGCAGCAAACGACGGGCTGGCAACTGCATATCGTCGGTGACGGCCCGGACCGCGCGGCGTTACAGCAGCAGATTGACGCCGCCGGGCTGGGTGAACAGGTGAGGTTGCTGCCGGCAACGGCAGACATTGCCAGCCACTACCGTCAGGCAGCGATGCTGTTGATGACCTCGCGTTACGAAGGGCTGCCGATGGTGTTGATTGAAGCCATGAGCTTTGGCCTGCCGCTGGTGGCGTTCGACTGTCAGACCGGGCCCGCTGAACTGATCGATGATGCGGGCAATGGCTATCTGGTGGCGGAGGGCGATATCGAGGCCTTCAGCCGACGTACGCTGGCGCTGATCGAGGACGGCGAGTTGCGTCAGCGCTTCTCTCTGCACTCGCTGGAACGGGCACAGCAGTTCATCCCTGAGCGTATTTATCCCCAATGGCAACAGCTTATCGCTGGAGGTTAAGATGGAAAAAGTTTCAGTTATCATGCCGGCTTACAACGCCGCGGGCTTTATCAAACAGTCGATCCTCGGGGTGCTGAACCAGACCTATCAGGATTATCACCTGTACGTGATCGACGACGCTTCCACCGATCAGACCGCCGAGGTGGTGAAGCCTTTTATTCACGATCGCCTGACCTACATTCGCAACAACACCAACCAGGGGGTGGCCGAAACCCGCAATATCGCGATTGAAGCGGCGCGCGGTGATTATATTGCGTTCTGCGACAGCGATGATGTCTGGCACCCGAACAAGCTGGCGCGCCAGGTTGGCATCCTGAAGACTTCCCGTTATGACGTGGTATGCTCGCATTATTACACCTTCGAAGATGACCCGGCGCGGGTGAAAAACTACCGGGGTTCCGGGGAGATCATCGCTTACCAGGACATGCTGAAAAGTAACTGGATCGGCAACCTGACCGGCATGTACAACCAGCGCCAGATCGGCAAGGTGTACCAAAGCAAGGTCGGGCACGAGGACTACGTGATGTGGCTGTCGGTGCTGGAAAAAGCGCGTAACCACCTGGCGTATTGCATTCCCGAACCGCTGGCCTTCTACCGCCTTTCTGCGCAGTCGTTATCCGGCAATAAAATCCAGGCGGCCGACTGGCAATGGCAAATTTATCGCCGCCATCTCGGGCTCTCCTACCAGAAGTCCTGCTATCTGTTCTTCTCTTATCTGTACAACGCGGTGATGAAACGCCAATGAAACTCAGCAAGCTAAGCACGGCCTGCCTGCTGGTGGGCTCCGGGCTGGCCAATGCCGCCCCCTGCAGCAATAACCTGCTGCAGGATCCCGGTTTCGAGCAGGGCGGCGCGGGCTGGTCACTGGCTTCCGCGCAGGTGGTGGCCGGTGGTCATGGCGGCCAGAGCAGCCTGTTCTATCAAAATCACAACCCCGCCAACTACCACAATATGCTGCAGACGCTGGCGGTTAAACCCGGTCAGCAACTGGCTTTTGGCAGTTGGGTGCGCGGTGAGAACCTGAAGGGCAAGGGGGATAATCAGGGCGCCGGGGTATTTATCGAAAGCTATGACGATCAGGGGCGTTTTTTGGCCGGTAGCTATCCGCAGGGCCTGCTGGGCACCAGCGGCTGGCAGCCGGTCACCGGGGATTTTCGGGTACCGCCACGGGCGGTGAAGGTGGTGCTGGGTGTTTATCTGCGCCAGGGCACCACCGGCAGCGCCTGGTTTGATGACGTCTACGCCTGTCAGCAGCCGGTAGCGCCGGAGTTATACCAGATGCGCAGTGCCAACGGCGCAGCATCGAGCCTGATAGAAGTGGTGGACCCGCAACAGGTGCAGGTGGACAGCACGCTGGTCGACGACAAAAACACCGCCGTGAAGCACGACAGCCGCCGTTACCGTATTAGTGGTAAACAGCAGGTGGAGTTCCCGTTGCCGGCCGATTTGGCCGCCGGGGAGTATCGGCTGCAGCAGCAGGTGACGGATGTCGCCTCACAGCGCAGCCAGCGAAGCGAAATGCCGATCAGTGTCGGTCGTGCGCAGCCTAAAGTGGCGCTGGATGCCCAGGGCTATACCCTGAAACAGGGCAAGCGCTTCTTCCCGCTGGGTATTTACATGTACGGTGAAATGGCGACGGATGAGCATCTGGCGCGCATCCGCGATGCCGGTTTCAACACGCTGCTCAATTACAACTACGGTACCGGCCGCGATCCCGATAACTATTTCCGCAAAACCCAGCAGTACGGTTTGCAGGTGATTTTCTCGCTCAAGGACATGTATGCCGGTACCCGGTTCGCGCCGGAAACCAAAATGAGCTATCCGCAACTGACGGCGAGCTATGTGGAAAGGTTCAAACACCAGCCGAACCTGCTGGCCTGGTATATCAACGACGAACTGGGGCCGGAATACGTGCCGCAGATCGAGCAAAAGCATTTGCAGGTAAAACGCCTGGATCCGGATCACCTGACGTTCCAGGTGCTGGACAAGACCGGCACGCTCAACGCCTATTTCAACAGTTCGGACGTGCTGGCCAGCGATCCTTACCCGGTTGGCCGAGACGCCGACCTGACGCGCACTCTGGAGTACAGCCGCATCACCAGTCAGGTGGCGCGGCAGGTCAAAGGGGCCTGGTTGGTGATGCAGATTATGGATCACGCCGCTTATGCGCCGGGTCGCAAACCACGCCAACCGACGGAGGCGGAGATCCGCAATCAGGCCTGGCTGGGGCTGATTGGCGGCGCCAAAGGCATTCTGTTTTATTCCTATACCGACTTGTTCTACAAGCGCCAACGCGGCGGTTTTAGCCAGCAGGAGTTCGAGGCTATCTGGCAGGGGGTGGCCAGCGTGGCGCAGCAGATTGTCAGCTTTAACCCTTACCTGCTTTCCGGCGAAAGCACCCTGTTACAGGGCAACAATACCGCCATCCCGGCCAGGCTGTTTATCAATGGCGAGCAGGGCCTGGTGCTGATCGCCAACCCTTACTACCGGCCCATGTCGGCGCGCTTTGACTTGCCGGCGGGCTGGCAGGCGCAAGGCCAGCGGCAGATCGAGGCTGAATTGCCGTCGATGGGCAGCCGGGCGGTCAGGGTGCAACTTCAAAAAGAAAACCAAGGATAACCGATCATGAATACCACTCTGAGCCTGATTATTCCGGTGTATAAGGTCGAGGCTTATATTGAGGCCTGCCTGTGCTCAGTGCTGCAGCAGCTGCCGGACTGGGCGGAAGTGATCATCGTGGATGACGGCAGCCCGGATGGTGCCATTGGATTTGCCGAAGAGGTGCTGTGTCGTTACCCGCAACACAAACGGCGGGTCAGTATTCTGCGGCAGAAAAACCAGGGGCTGAGCGAAGCGCGTAACAGTGGCATTGCCCATGCGGAAGGGCGCTATATCGGTTTTCTCGATTCCGATGACGTGCTGCTGGCAGGGTATTTCAGCATTTTAGGCCGCCTGCTGGCAGATAACCCGCAGGCAGACATAGTGGCGTTCAATGCCCAGCGCTTCTCGACAATCAACAACGGCAAGATCCAGTCGGACGGCACTATGGCTATCGTGCCCGGCAATGCCGCGCCGCAGCAGCGTGATGCTCATATGGCGCTGCTGGCGGACAGCTTCAACCGCAGCATGTGGTTCGCCTGGGCGCGTATTTACCGCAAAACGCTGTTCGATCAGGCACGCTTCCCGGCGGGACGCAATTTCGAAGACATTCAGCTGATTCCGCAACTCTATCTGAAAGCGCAACGTATCGTGGTTTGCGACACGCCGCTGGTGGGCTACCGCGCCAACCCGAATGGCATCACGCGTGCACCCAAACGACGCGATCTGGATGATCTGGATTATGCGCTCGACGGTGCCGACAGTGGACGCCGCCAGGGGATGGGGCATGGGCTTTACTCGGTGCTGTTCGTCACCACGCTGAAGGCACGTTTGCTGGTGGGACTGGACTTTTTCGGGCTGCGTGATGCACTGCGCGAAACCCGCGAGCTGAAACGCCGCTACTCCGGCCTGCGGGCGGAAGAGCGTAAAATGCTGAGCCGCAAGAACCGACTGTTCTACCGCAGCCCGCTGGCTTACTACCTGATGGCCCGGCTGTATAACCTGCGCGGATAGCGGCGCACCTATGTCAATTGGGGCAAATCTATATATGAGTATTACTGTTAGCGTCATCATACCCACCTATGGCCGCAGTGAACTGCTGGCACGCGCCATCGACAGCGTGCTGGCGCAAACCCATCGCCCGCTGGAGATTATCGTGGTGGATGACAACCCGCAGGGCGATGCACAACGCCTGGCGACCCGCGAACGCCTGGCCGGCTATATCGAACGGGGGCAGGTTATCTATTATCCGCGTCGGCATAACGGCGGTGGCGCGCAGGCGCGTAACAGCGGGATCCTGCGTTCACGTGGCGAGTACATTGCCTTTCTGGATGATGACGACTACTACCATCCGCAGAAAATCGCCCGCCAGTTGGCGTTTATGCAACAGGGGGATTACGACGTCAGCCTGTGCGATATGGATATCCTGAAGGACGGCCAGATCAGCGCCGAGCATTATTACCGGGCGCGTTGTGAGGGGCTGGAAGACTTTATGCTGGCCGGTGTGGCCTACACGCCGATGATTATGCTGCGACGCAGCATGGCGATAGCGGTGCGTGGTTTCTTCAATACCCCACGCTACCAGGACCATATCTTCCTGTACCGGCTGTTGGCGGCCGGGGCGAAGGTGGGCACGCTGCATGAACGGCTGGCGGTGCACAACGACCACGACGGTGAACGCATCACTTCCAGCCCGAAAGGCATTATTGGCTATCGCAATAAAATGCAGTTCGAGCAGCGATTGATGCCGCAGATCTCAGGCCGGGCGCGCAACATCATGCGGCTGCGCCATACCTGCATTAACTCGCGCATCATTACCGACGGCAAGAACCGCCTGGCCGGGGTGGTGTACGGGTTGAAGGGCATTGTTTATGTCAATAGTGGCCTGATGGCCGGCGTATACATGAAAAATATCATCCGCAATGTGTTCTTCCGTGGCGTGCCGTTCTGACGTTTCAGCAATACAGATAAGAGAACAACCCTTTCCAGAGGATGATTATGCGCTTTGAACGTTCTACGCTGATCGGCAGCGTGCTGCTGCTGACGGTACCGCTGTTCGCCTTGCTGCACAGTATTGCCACGCTGCGGGCGGGAAAGAAAAACACGGTGGCCTATCTGCTGATTGCGCTGTGTTTTTTCTTCTTCTTTATCAAGATCCCGCCGCTGGCGGATCTCTATCGCCACTTTGCCAATTACGATGCCATTAACTCGGCCACCAGCCTGGGTGATGTCATTCAGGGCAAGGTGGACGTGGTGCTGTACGCCAACTTTTATATTTTCAAAACGCTGGGTATCCCGTTCTTCGTCATCCCGGGGCTGTACGTCGCGCTGTCGGTTTACTGTTACCTGAGCGCGTTGAATATTGTCATGCTGCACTCCGGCAAGGTGTTTTCAGCCCGGCAGTTTGTGTTGCTGCATCTGGCGGTGCTGTTTTTGATCAACCCGTTTATCATCGGCATGGGCTTGCGTTTTGGTTTCTCGATGGCGGTGATGACGCTGGCGATAGTGCTGTTTTGCCATAAGCAAAATCGGCCGCTCGCCGCCGGTCTGATGCTGTTTGCCATGCTGACCCACTTTTCCAGCATGCTGCTGGTCGGGGTATTTCTGTGCAGCCGGGTGATGCGCCTGAACGGCCTGCTGACGGTGGTGTTTAGCGCCATTGCGTTGCTGACCGCCAAGTTCGCGCTGCCGTTTATCGTTTCCCATATTACGATTTCCGGCATCAACAGTTATTCCGACGTCTATACCTCCGGCATGTATGCCAGCGATTACCTGACCTCCGGCAATGCCAACGGGATGATTAACTTCCTGATCGTGCTGTTCCCGGCGCTGTTTCTCGGCGTTTTCATGCTGGCTCACCCAATGCGCAACCAGACGGGGGACATCAAAAATACCGCGGCCTGGCTGGTGGTGTTTGTTTTCCTGTGTTCCAGCTCGTTACAGGCGGCCAGCCGCTATGCCAGCGTGGCGTCGGTCTTTCTGCTGTTTTATTACGTGGCTCATCAGAGCTCGTTCATCCGCGGCAGGTTTAACTACTTCTTCCTGTGCTTCATGCTGATGGCTACCGGCTATAACCTGATCGAGAACATTTATGTCCCGCGCCGACCGATCATGCTGGGGCAAATGTGGCAGTCATTTTATAAAACGCCGTTGCTGAACCTGTTCTACGGCGAACAGGAATATGAGCAGTATCTGCGCGTGATTAATCGCGACAGCGGCGAGTGGATCGGCCATGAGATGGATCTCGGCTAATGCGTCTTTCCCACCAATAACAGCAACATTGCCGTCAAGGATGCGGGCACCCGCCCGTATCCTACCCCCAAATACCCCGACTGACCCCGCAGCATATCCCCTCGAACATCTGACTCATCATTTCTATAATATTTTCAATTCATTAAACCCAATACTTGCCATGATACTTTAGGGGTAGCCACGCCGCTGCCGCCGTTCTTCTCCCTCCGTTCTCTTGATCGCAATCAATTTGCCACAGTTCTGGCCTCAGTAGGCTGGCGGCAGATTGAGCAATGTCACTTCATATAACAATGAAAGCCTTCAGGAGAACTCCGGATGAGCAAGTTTCTAGACCGATTCCGCTATTTTAAGCAGTTGGCGGAACCCTTTTCTGGCGAACATGGCCAGACGCTGAACACCAACCGCGACTGGGAAGACGGCTACCGCAGCCGTTGGCAGCACGACAAGATTGTGCGATCCACCCATGGGGTGAACTGCACCGGCTCCTGTAGCTGGAAGATTTATGTGAAAAACGGCCTGGTGACCTGGGAAACCCAGCAAACCGACTACCCGCGTACCCGCCCAGACCTACCCAATCATGAACCACGCGGCTGTCCACGCGGCGCCAGCTACTCCTGGTATCTGTACAGCGCCAACCGCCTGAAATACCCGCTGATGCGTAAACGCCTGATCAAACTGTGGCGTGAGGCCAAAGCGCTGCACAGCGATCCGGTCGATGCCTGGGGCTCGATCGTCAGCGATGCGGAAAAATCCAAAAGCTACAAGGTCGCACGCGGACGCGGTGGTTTTGTCCGCTCCAGCTGGCAGGAAGTGAACGAACTGATCGCCGCTTCTAACGTCTATACCGCCAAAACCTTCGGCCCCGACCGCATCATCGGCTTCTCACCGATCCCGGCGATGTCGATGGTGTCCTACGCCGCCGGGGCTCGCTATCTGTCGCTGATTGGCGGCACCTGCCTGAGCTTCTACGACTGGTATTGCGACTTGCCACCGGCCTCGCCAATGACCTGGGGCGAGCAGACCGACGTGCCGGAATCGGCCGACTGGTACAACTCTTCCTACATTATCGCCTGGGGCTCCAACGTGCCGCAGACGCGTACCCCGGACGCCCACTTCTTCACCGAAGTCCGCTACAAAGGCACCAAAACCGTGGCGGTAACGCCGGACTACGCCGAAGTCGCCAAACTCTGTGACCAATGGCTGAACCCAAAACAGGGCACCGACAGCGCCATGGCGTTGGCGATGGGCCACGTGATGCTCAAAGAGTTCCACCTGGATCGTGAGGTGGGGTACTTCCGCGACTACGTGCGTCGTTACACCGATATGCCGATGCTGGTGCTGCTGGAGCCGCGCGAAGAGGGGCATTACGCCGCCGGACGCCTGCTGCGTGCCGCCGATCTGGTCGATAGCCTGGGGCAGGAAAATAACCCCGAGTGGAAAACCGTCGCCATTGATCAACGCAGCGGCGAACTGGTGGCCCCACAGGGGTCGATCGGTTTCCGTTGGGGCGAGCAGGGCAAATGGAACCTGGAACAGCGCGCCGGTGAAGATCAGCAGGAAGTCGAGTTGCAACTCAGCCTGCTGGGCGCACACGACGAGGTGGCCGAAGTGGGCTTCCCTTACTTTGGCGGCATCAAAAGCGGCGGTGCCGAGAGCGAACACTTCAACAGCGTGGCGCTGGACGAGATCCTGCTGCACAAGCTGCCGGTAAAACGCCTGCGTCTGGCAGACGGCAGCGAAGCGCTGGTGACCAGCGTTTACGATTTGACCCTGGCTAACTACGGCCTCGAACGTGGTCTGGATGACGTCAACTGCGCCACCGATTACGACGACGTCAAAGCCTATACTCCGGCCTGGGCCGAGCAGATCACCGGCGTGTCGCGCCACAACATTATCCGCATTGCCCGTGAGTTTGCCGACAATGCCGAGAAAACCCATGGCCGTTCGATGATTATCGTCGGTGCCGGTGTCAACCACTGGTATCACATGGACATGACCTACCGCGGCCTGATCAATATGCTGATCTTCTGCGGCTGCGTCGGCCAGAGCGGTGGTGGCTGGGCGCACTACGTCGGCCAGGAAAAGCTGCGCCCGCAGACCGGTTGGCTGCCGCTGGCGTTTGGCCTCGACTGGCAGCGTCCGCCGCGCCATATGAACAGCACCTCGTTCTTCTACAACCACTCCAGCCAGTGGCGCTATGAAACCGTCGGCACCGAAGAGCTGCTGTCGCCATTGGCGGACAAAACCCGCTTTGGCGGCAGCCTGATCGACCTTAACGTGCGCGCCGAACGCATGGGCTGGCTGCCGTCAGCTCCCCAGTTGGGTACCAACCCGCTGCATTTGGCGGCACAGGCGAAAGCCGCCGGTCAGTCGCCGCTGGACTTCACCGTTGAAGGGCTGAAAAAAGGCACCCTGAACTTCGCCGCCGAACAGCCGGACAACCCGCAGAACTTCCCGCGCAATCTGTTCGTCTGGCGCTCCAACCTGCTGGGGTCATCCGGCAAGGGCCACGAGTACATGCTCAAATACCTGCTGGGTACCGAAAACGGCATTCAGGGCAAGGATCTGGGCCAACAGGGCGGTGCCAAACCTGAGGAAGTGGAATGGCTGGATAACGGCGGTGAAGGCAAGCTGGATCTGGTGGTGACGCTTGATTTCCGCATGTCCAGCACCTGTCTTTATTCCGACATCGTGCTGCCGACCGCCACCTGGTACGAAAAAGACGACATGAATACCTCGGATATGCATCCGTTTATTCACCCGCTGTCGGCGGCGGTTGATCCGGCCTGGGACTCGAAAAGCGACTGGGAGATCTACAAGGGCATCGCCAAAGCCTTCTCCGAAGTTTGCGTCGGGCATCTGGGCCAGGAGACCGACGTGGTGACGCTGCCGATCCAGCATGATTCGGCCGCCGAGCTGGCACAGCCTTACGGCGTCAAAGACTGGAAAAAAGGCGAGTGCGATCTGATCCCCGGTAAAACCGCGCCGCACATCATGGTGGTAGAACGTGATTATCCAGCCACCTATGAGCGTTTCACTTCGCTGGGGCCGCTGCTGGATAAGCTGGGCAACGGCGGCAAAGGCATCAGCTGGAACACCCAGACCGAAGTCGACTTCCTGAAAAAACTCAACTACGTCAAGACGGAAGGCCCGGCCGCCGGTCGACCGAAGATTGAAACCGCCATCGATGCCGCCGAGGTGATCCTGGCGCTGGCACCGGAAACCAACGGACAGGTTGCGGTCAAGGCATGGGACGCGCTGGGCAAGATGACCGGTCGCGATCACCGCCATCTGGCGCTGAACAAGGAAGACGAAAAAATCCGCTTCCGTGATATTCAGGCCCAGCCGCGCAAAATCATTTCCAGCCCAACCTGGTCAGGGTTGGAAGACGAACATGTGTCGTATAACGCCTGCTATACCAACGTCCATGAGCTGATCCCATGGCGCACCATCAGCGGCCGCCAGCAGCTGTATCAGGATCATGAGTGGATGCGTGCCTTTGGCGAGAGCCTGCTGGTGTACCGTCCACCGATCGACACCCGGGCCGCGCAGCCGTTGCTGAACCAGAAGCCGAACGGCAATAAAGAGAAGGCACTGAACTTCCTGACGCCGCACCAGAAGTGGGGTATTCACTCCACCTACAGTGACAACCTGCTGATGCTGACCCTGTCGCGCGGCGGGCCGATCGTCTGGATGAGTGAGGACGACGCCAAAGACTTAGGGATTGAGGACAACGACTGGATCGAAGCCTTTAACGCCAACGGCGCGCTCACTGCGCGGGCGGTGGTTAGCCAGCGTATTCCGGCCGGCATGACCATGATGTACCACGCGCAGGAACGCATCGTGAATATTCCCGGCTCGGAAATCACCAGCCAGCGCGGCGGCATCCATAACTCGGTGACCCGCGTCTGCCCGAAACCGACCCATATGATCGGCGGTTACGCCCAACTGGCTTACGGTTTCAACTATTACGGCACTGTCGGCTCCAACCGCGACGAGTTTGTGGTGGTGCGCAAGATGAACCGCATCGACTGGTTAGACGGTGAAGGTAACGACGACTCGCAGGGCAGCCAGCAGGAGAAAGCAAAATGAAAATTCGTTCACAAGTCGGCATGGTGCTGAACCTGGACAAATGTATCGGTTGCCACACCTGTTCGGTGACCTGCAAGAACGTCTGGACCAGCCGCGAAGGCATGGAGTACGCCTGGTTCAACAACGTGGAAAGCAAGCCCGGCGTCGGTTATCCGCACGCCTGGGAAGATCAGGAAAAGTGGAAGGGCGGTTGGATCCGTAAAATCAACGGCAAGCTGGAGCCACGCATGGGCGGCCGTGTCGGCCTGCTGTCGAAGATTTTCGCCAACCCGGACGTCCCGGCGCTGGACGACTACTACGAGCCGTTCGACTACGACTATCAGAACCTGCATACCGCGCCGCAGGGCAAGCATCAGCCGATCGCCCGGCCGCGCTCGCTGATCACCGGCCAGCGCATGAAGAAGATTGAAAATGGTCCGAACTGGGAAGAGATCCTCGGCGGTGAATTCTCCAAGCGCTCGAAGGATAAAAACTTCGACAATATGCAAAAGGAGATGTACGGCCAGTTCGAAAACACCTTCATGATGTACCTGCCGCGCCTGTGCGAACACTGCCTCAACCCGGCCTGCGTCGCGACCTGCCCGAGCGGGGCTATCTACAAGCGTGGCGAAGACGGCATTGTGCTGATCGATCAGGATAAATGCCGCGGCTGGCGCATGTGCCTGACCGGCTGCCCGTACAAGAAAATCTATTTCAACTGGAAGAGCGGCAAGTCCGAGAAATGCATCTTCTGCTACCCGCGCATCGAATCCGGCCAGCCAACGGTGTGTTCGGAAACCTGCGTCGGCCGTATCCGCTATCTTGGCGTGCTGCTGTATGACGCCGACCGTATCGAGCAGGCGGCGGCGGTCGAAAACGACAAAGATCTGTACCAGAGCCAACTGGATATTTTCCTCGACCCGCATGACCCGGCGGTGATTGCCCAGGCGTTGGCGGATGGCATCCCACAAGGGGTGATCGAATCTGCCCAGCAGTCGCCGGTATACAAAATGGCGATGGACTGGAAGTTGGCACTGCCGCTGCACCCGGAATACCGCACGCTGCCGATGGTGTGGTACGTGCCGCCGCTGTCACCGATTCAATCCGCCGCCGATGCCGGTGAGCTGGCGCACAGCGGCGTACTGCCGGACGTGGAGAGCCTGCGTATTCCGGTGCAATACCTGGCCAACCTGTTGACCGCCGGTGATACCGCCCCGGTGCTGTTGGCGCTCAAGCGCATGCTGGCGATGCGTCATTACAAACGGGCAGAAACCGTTGACGGCGTGCTGGACACCAGCGCACTGGAACAGGTGGGG
Source organism: Serratia sp. BW106 (assembly GCF_002607755.1). Lineage (NCBI taxonomy): Bacteria > Pseudomonadati > Pseudomonadota > Gammaproteobacteria > Enterobacterales > Yersiniaceae > Serratia > Serratia sp. BW106. The sequence goes on along the minus strand of NZ_MCGS01000023.1, from coordinate 184,673 downwards.
CTGAGCGAAGCACAGGCGCAGGAGATGTACCGCTATCTGGCGATCGCCAACTATGAAGACCGCTTTGTGATCCCGTCCAGCCACCGTGAACTGGCGCGTGAGGCCTTCCCGGAAAGCAAAGGCTGCGGCTTCAGCTTCGGCGATGGTTGCCACGGCAGCGACGGCAAATTCAACCTGTTCAACAGCCGCCGCATTGACGCCATTGATGTGACGAAAAAAACGCCTCGTCAGGAGGACGCCTCATGATCAGCCTGAAAGTGATTGCCCGCCTGCTGGACTACCCGGAGCAGGCATTGTTTGACCACCAACAGGCGTTGGTGGAAGCGCTGGAACCGGCCAGTGAACTGGATTTGCACCACAGCGCGCAGCTGATCCTGTTTATTCGCCGTTTTTGCGCCCGCCCGTTGCTGGATGTGCAGGCCGAATACTGCGAGCTGTTCGACCGTGGCCGCGCCACTTCGCTGTTGCTGTTTGAACATGTGCACGGTGAATCACGCGATCGCGGTCAGGCGATGGTCGATTTGATGGCGCAATACCGCGAAGCCGGGCTGGAGATCGACAGCCGCGAACTGCCGGACTTCCTGCCGTTGTACCTGGAGTATCTCGCCAGCCGCAGCAAGGAACAGGCCGCCGGAGGGCTGCAGGATATCGCGCCGATCCTGGCACTGCTGGGTGCACGGCTACAGCAGCGGGAAAGCCCGTATGCGGTGCTGTTTGATCTGCTGCTGGCGCTGTCCGGTAGCGAAGTTCAGGCACAGGCGCTGGAGTCCCAGGTAGCAAAAGAAGCCCGCGATGACACGCCGCAGGCGCTGGACGCGGTATGGGAAGAGGAACAGGTTAAGTTTTTGGGCGAGCAGGGCTGCGCTTCGGCGCAGCAGGCGGCGCACCAACGGCGCTTTGCTGGCGCGGTGGCACCGCAATACCTGGACCTGACGGATGCGCTAACCGGAACCAAAGGACGCTAATCATGCAATTTTTAAATCAGTTCTTTTTCGATATCTACCCCTATCTGGCGGGCGCGATTTTCCTGATCGGCAGTTGGCTGCGCTACGATTACGGGCAATATACCTGGCGCGCCGGATCCAGCCAGATGCTGGATAAAAAGGGCATGCGGTTGGCTTCCAACCTGTTCCATATCGGCATTTTGGGCATCTTTGCCGGGCACTTCCTCGGCATGCTGACGCCGCACTGGATGTACGAGTCTTTCCTGCCGGTTGATGTGAAACAGAAGCTGGCGATGATCGCCGGGGGGGCCTGCGGTGTAATGACCTTGATCGGCGGTGCGCTGTTGCTGAAACGCCGTCTGACCAACCCACGGGTGCGGGCGACCAGCAGCTTTGCCGATATCATGATCCTGACCTTGCTGGTGGTGCAGGTGTGCCTCGGTCTGCTGACCATTCCGTTCTCCGCCCAACATATGGACGGCAGCGAGATGATGAAGCTGGTGGGTTGGGCACAGGCAGTGGTGACCTTCCATACTGGCGCATCTGAGCATCTGGTGGGCGTTGCGCCGATCTTTAAACTGCATATGGTGCTGGGCATGACGTTGTTCGTGCTGTTCCCATTCTGCCGCCTGGTGCATATCTGGAGTGTGCCGGTGGAATACCTGACCCGCCGCTACCAACTGGTGCGTAACCGCCGCTGAGGGTATTTCTTCTCGCTTTAAAGCCCATTCGGCGGACTCTTTTCCGCCAATGGGCTTTTTATTGATTATGTTTGGCACACCCTGCAATGGTCAGAGTCGGTCAGGGGTTTTGCCTTTCTTGGTTTTTTATCCCGCAATAGCGGGCTCAGACCATCCTGACCAGTCAGCCATCAAGGCCCGTGCCTGCTGGGGTTCCAATGCAAATAACCCTACTTCACTCTTTAACCCCAATTTTTGCATTAACTGGCATTTCTGATAACTGATAGTTTTCACGCTGCGGCGCTGTTGGTGGGCAATGTCGGTCACACAGTGGCCTTTGAGCAGGGAGTTTAGTACCTGTTGTTCGCGGGGGGCCAGTAGCTGACGGCGGGCGGCGATCTCGGCTGGCAGCGGTGGGCCGAGCAGCGCCCCCAGGGCATACAACATGGCATTGCTGGTCAGCGCCAGTCGGGCCATTGCCCGTTGCTTGTGACTGCTGATGGTCCGGATATCACGGTGCAGTTTCCAGGCAATGGCGGTCAACTCCTGGCCGCTAAGCAGGGCCTGCATGATAATGTGTTCAGTCGGTGTCAGCCGGGCGGCCAGTTGGGGTGGCAGGAGGGGCAAACGTGTTGGTTCCTGGTCTCGGGTGTTGGTCGCAGTGTGGTTCGGTAATAACATGGTCATCTCTCCCTGACAGGGTTTTAATGCCTCTTTTCTGGATAGGGGCGAAGTCTGCGTTTCAATGCTCGTAAGGCCTTGCACCGCTAGTAGGTCAGTCGTTTTGTTCAATCCAGTAGGGTGAACGTCAACCCGCTCTCGTTTTGTGTTCGCCTAATGACGCGGGTGTCCTGTTCGCTCAGCAGCGGCGTCAGCGTGAGTTGCAGGCTCAGGGTGCGTCCGGTGCGCGGCTGGCCGGGTTCACCGGCGGTCAGTTCGCTGTCCGGCCCCAGCGTGACCGGTAACGTCACGGCCGTGGCCTCATGATGACCCGCTCGGCTCAGTGCCAGCCCAACCGGCTGTCCGTCCAACTGAGCGGCGGTCACCCGGACCTGCAATTCACCCCGGTCGCCGTAGCGCAACTGTCCATTGGGGCCCGTTTCGCCCTGCAACTTCAGGCGCAGTACCTGGCTGTACGGGCAAGCGGCCGTCACCGTCAGGGCCCGGTCACCCGGGGATAACAGCGTCGTCCCCGGCATAGTTCGTAACTGCCAACGGGTTTGCATGCCATAGTCAAACTGCGTGGTACTGGCCGACAGGCTGCAACGGGTGTCGGGTGGCGGCAGGCTTTCCGCCCCGGCCATCCAGATAATCAGGCTCAGCAGCAGCCCCGAAAGTACAACGATCCGTTTCATCTTCCTCTCCATGTTCAGCGGCAGACCGCTGCGGCGGTTTCATAAAGCCCGGTGTTATCCGGCTGTTCCGGCAGAGCCAGCCGGAGCGAACACAAGGGTCGCCCGGCATTTTGTACATCCAGTGATTTGCCCGGTTCGGCGTCCGGCAAGAAGGCTGCGCCGTCATTGCCGACTACGGTGACAAAGTTGCCGGCGCTGTCGAACAGCGCTGCCCCGTGCGGCAGGAATGTGCCTTGGGCATCGCGCAGGCTGATCAGTACCCGCCGGGTGCGCACCACCTCAAAGTCCATTCGGCCTACTGCGCCGCGAGCCAGTTCGCTGTCTTGCCAGGCGTTACCGATATCCAGGCTTTTCGGCAGGCTGCGGGTATCCACCTGCACGGTGGCGCGTTGGTAACCACTGAGTGATGGCAGCACCGCATACCCCCGGCTGTCGGTCCAGGTTGGGCCTGCCGGTGTGTCCAGCCGGATACCGGCCTCGCGGCCGACCCGGGCGATGCCGAAGGTATCGCCAATGCGGTAGGGCGAAAGCGTGACACCGCCGCCGTGCGCCACTACGCCGCCGGAGGCGCGGGCGCTCCAACTGGAGTAATCGTTCGAGTCACGGGTCAGGCTGCCGCTAAATTGGCTAACGCGGGTGACCCAGTCCAGTGAGCCGGTGCCGCTGGAACGCTGACTGCCGGAGTCATGATCGGCAGACAAACTCCAACCCCAGTCCTGATGGCTGCGATCGCTGTAGCGCAGCCCGCTGCGGGTGCTTTTATCCGTGTGGGTGACCGAGGCGCTGAGGCTGCGGCTACCGAAAGGGATGCTGAGGGTCAGGTAGGCGCGGTCTTCGGTCTTGCCATCCAGCGAACGGGTATTACGCTCCAGGCTAAGGCCGAGATAGGCCTGGGCTATCTGGCGGCTCCAACCGGCGCGCAGGTAGCGGCTGCGGGCACCGTCAAAGGTGTTACTTTGTGCCCAGCCGATGGACAGGTTACCGACATAAGGCGCAGCCCAACTGAGGTTGGCACCATATTGGCTGCGGGTACGGCCTTGCGTGTCCTGTTCGCTGCTTTGCAACGCATCGCTCAGTTCCTGATAATCGAGGGTTTGCTGCGTGGTGTTGAGACCGGCGCTGATTCTTTCCGTAAGCTGTCGGCTGAGTGAGGCGGAGAGCGATGCGCCGGTCTTGGCATGGCGATTATCCTGCGCCACCTTGCCCTGCAGCGACAGTTGGGTGGCGTCAAACACCTGGCTGTCCAGCGCCACACCGCCAGCCCGATAGGGGGACGAGGCCAACACACCGGCATTGAGACTGGTGTGCGGCGTCAGTTGCCAGCCGTTGGCTGCGGTACCCAACCAGGGGGCTTCGCTGCTGCCCTGTTGGTCCATTTTCCCAACGCCAAAGGACCAGCCCGGGACTATGGCATTGCCGCTCAGCAGGAAGGTGCTGGCCGGTACGCTGAACTGGCGTTGCCCACCGTCACTGCCGGTCAGGGTCACGGCCAGATCGGTGCTGGTATTGAGCAGGGAAAACCCCTGCAGGCGAAACGGCCCGGCGGGCACGGTGGTGCGGTAGAGCAGCACCCCGGACTGGCGTACCTCGACTACCGACTGGCTGTCGGCGATGCTTTCCACCAAGCCTGCGCCACCGCGACCTTGGGTGAGTGCGGTCTCCGGAACTAGCTGGGCACCCAGTACCTGTCCGGTGCCGAACAGTGAGTTGGCCAGGCTGATTTGTCCGGTCTGGAACACTTTTTTGATGCCGACGAAGCTGCGCTGGGCATAGGCGGCCTGATGCTGCAGGGTTTGTGTGCCGTTAAACCGCGACAGGGTTTGGCGGCTGCGTACTATCCAGTCACCGGCGTTAAATCCGGCTTCGCTGTCCAGTTGGCTAAAGTTGACCCCGGCGCTGTTGCCGGCGGTACCCATGTATTGGGCATCGTAGTTGAACAAACCGGCGACGCCGCCGTGTTGCCAGTTACCGTTGTCGCTGCCGGGGGCGACGACCGCCTGCGGCGGCACCACCAGATCAACCCGGCGCTCACCGGGATCCAGCTGCAGTTCGGTCTGTGGCCAGGCGCTGCGCAGATCAAAGCAGGTCTCTTTGCCGGTAAAACCCGGCGGAGACGCCAGACCGGCCAGCTTTTGAAAGTCGGCATCGGCACAGAGTTGGCCATCGTTATCAAAGTGGGCGCTGATCCGGCCGCGGCCGCTGCCATTGACCGTCAGCATCACCGGATTATCCCCGGGTAAAAAGCGTGGCCCCTGACGAAAGGTGTCGGCGACGGCGGTATCAATATTGCGGGACTGCAGCATTTGCGAGTCAAACAGGGTTTCTTCGGCATGGGGCGCTATTCCGGTCGCCCAGGCGAGAGGAGCCAGTAAATGCAGAGCTACGCCAGAAAAAAGGCGCAGGGCCACCGCCGGATAACGGTGCGAGGAAAGGGGCTGCATTGAATAACCTTTTTCAACATGGCACACCGCGTGGGCCGCCATAGTGAAGGATATGCGGCCGGTATAACGCCGGCCGCCAGAACTTACAGGTAAACCAATTCGAGGGTGGCCAAACCATCCAGCTTGGTTGGTTTGGTCATGTCGAGTGCGGAGGCCTTGTTGATATAGGCCTGAACCGACAAGGTGCCAGCTAGAGCCTTGAGGGCGACTGGCACCAGGGTGCCGCTGGTCGCCCAGGAGGTGAGTGTCAGTTGATCGGTACTGGTGGTCAGGGATGACTTGGCTGCACCCTTGGCCCAGGTGGTGACTGATGCATCCGCAGATTTGTAGATGGAGTCAACGGCGGTACCATCTGCCGTTGGTGTACCCAGTGCTATGCCGTAACCGCCAATTTTGGCGCTGCCAGCCAGACCCAGCCCATAGGCCGCATCGCCGGTGGTTAAGGTGACTCCGGTCGGTGTTTTACCGGCACCTGATAGTGGGTTTTCGGTGGAGCCCGCGAGGGTATTAGTACGGCCATTCACCACTTTCACTGCTACCTTGGCATTACCGTCACAGGTAATGGTAAAATTCAAAGTTTTTTCATCCAGCACGGTATAGTCGTCTTGTTTTAAGGTGTCGGCCTTTATGTCACCGTAATCGATGCTGCCACCGCCACTCAGAGCTGGTGTACAGGCCACCGGTGAAATAGTACCGATCACCTTGAGTTCTACGCTGTCAACGGCGAAGGCGGATGAAGCGGAGAACAGGGTGGTTGCCGCCAACGAGGCGGCCAGCAGTGTTTTTTTCATGAGCATTATTCCTTGATGCTTGTGCTTCTGCACATTGAGTCCATTAACCCTTGCGAGGGTTTCCTTTTTTGTTTGATCGCTCTGCGCCATCTGGCGGCAGTTTTGGCGAGTCAAACTGTTTTTTAATGCACCAGCAGCGCATCATAATGGTCGACGCTAAACCCCCAGGTGGTGGCGGGACTGATACGTACCTGTGTGTCGCTGCTCGGTGCCTTATTGCCGTTTTGCTTCAGGGTCAGCGTCTGACCCGGCAGTACGTAGCTATTCGGCAGCATCCAGATGCTATTGCCCGGTAGAGTCTGCACACCCTGACTGAGACGTACCACGTAAGCCGAGGGATTACTGACCGTCAGTACTTTGCCCACCAACTGCCAGACCAGGTGTTTCCACGGCGCCTCATCGCGCGCCAACTCTGCAGGGCGGATAATTACCGGCAGATTTTGGCGCACCGTCATACGTACCTCGCTTCGATCCTTTTGCTGTGGCGGTACCCCTTCGAAGGTGACGCGCTTAAGACGCTCGGTCTTCAGCAATTTCTTACTTGTCAGCAGAAAACGTACGCTCTGGCGCTTGCCGGGTTCAACTCGAGCGGCGGGGGGTGTGACCGTTAGCAGGGTTTCGGTATCCTCGGGGATATTCTCAAGCTGGGTCAGCAACAGGACTGGGTAGGGATCGGTGTTCTGAACGTTGATGCTACCTTCACCGTTAGCGGCCTCCACGATCACCACCGGACTGTCCGGTACCATGCCGCTGGCCAAGGTGCTTACTGGTGTCAGGCACAATGTCAGGATCCCGGCACATAGAACAGGTGAGTGAATAAAAGCAAGGTAAGTCATAGTTCATCCTTGTTATAGCGACGGAAGTGCACATCTCGTCCGTCAATTTTTGGCAGAGAAAATAGTCTCGTACGCTTTTGAAAAAGAGACAGAAAGTTATAGGTAGATCAGCTCAAGCGTAGTCTGGCCGTCAAGCTTGATCGGTTTGCTGATGTCCATTCCTGAGGTTTTATTGATATATGCCTGAACTTCCAGCTTGCCCCCCAGAGTTTTGAATTCTATCGGTGGAAACTCAGTGCCTTTGACTGCCCAACTCTGTTGGAGAACCACGTGACCGTAATAAACATCACCGTATATTGCTTTAAACCAGGTTTTTCCATAGTTACTGCTTGCAATGATGTCAACAGCAGTACCATCAGCGGTGAAACTGCCATGCTTAAATCTTGCGATGTAACCACCGATTTTTTTAGTTCCGTCCATACCCAGGCCTACAGCGCCATTAGTCGACAGAGGTTTACCAAACAGATTTACTGGAGGAGTTCCCCCTCCGCCAGACCCTTCAGGAGCTCCGGCCAGACTATTACGACGGCCATTGATCGCCTTAAGTGCCACTTTAGCTTTGTTGTCACAAACTATGGAAAAGTCCAGTGATTTAATGTCTAGTATGGTGTAAGCGTCGCTTTTCAGAGTGTTGGTTTTGATCGTGCCATAGTCGATGATGCCTCCACTGCTCAACGTAGGAGTACAGGCTTTCGGTAAGAGAGTTCCGCCTACTTTTAGGTCTACACTGTCTGCAGAATAGGCGGAAAATACGGAGAACAGAGTGATGGTCGCCAGGGTGGTGGCGAGAAGTGTTTTCTTCATGTGCATAATTCCTTGATGCGTGTGCTTCTGCACTGATATCCCATTAACCCATTGATAGGGCTGTCCTTTTTAAATTCAACCGTTATGTTTCCCTTCAAGAAAAAGGCAACATTTTGAGTCAAAATGTCACATTAAGTGAGTCGTGTTGTTAGCTGGGTAACAAAGTGTTTTTAATGGTGTAAAACACCATGGATGGTGTTTTTACGGAGTAAATGGTTGGGTTTTATTTTTTATTTAGAATGATTAAAGAATGCAATAGGCTGTTTTTGACTGAAATCTTATGCAAGTGATGAGTTTGATAGGCTGCGAACAATAGTTTAATTAATTGATAATTATGCTATTTATAAAAAAAATAAAATAACCATTCTCCAGATATTGACTTTTAATCAGGACATTCTTAAGTTATGTGTCAGTTTGACTCAAAAGGTAACATTTTCTTCTGCTTTTTCCTCCTTCCACAGATGTTTAAATCGTCCTGAATTGGCTGCGGTATACAGCACGGTATGCTGAATATTCCGGTGCCCCAAATAGTCCTGAATCACTCGCGTATCGGCCCCGTTATCGGCCAGGGCATAGCCACAGGCATGGCGCAGCATATGTGGGTGCGCAGCCACCGCCAGCCCGGCCTGTTTGCCGTAGGCCTGCAACATGCGATAGATGCGCTGGCGCGACAGTCGGTAGCCCTTTTGCGACAGAAACAACCACTCTTCATCCTCCAGATTGCGACACGACTGACGCTTTTCCAGCCAGCGGGTCAGCAGCTGCTTTTCGGTTGTTTCCAGCGGATGAATAGTAGAAAGGCCATTTTTCAGCCGGTTCATGTAAACACAACCGCTTTCCATATCCAGATCGGCCAGGCGCAGGCCGTTAAGTTCACTAACGCGGCAACCGTGAATAAAGCCCATCCAGATCAGGCAGCAGTCGCGCTCGGGGGCGCGGCCGGCAGCGGCCTGTTGCAGTAGTCGGGTGACTTCGGTGCGGGTCAGGTGCTTGCGGTGAGCGTGGGATTTTTGCATTGCTTATCCTCAAAAAAGACAATGGCCGGCAACAAGCCGACCATGGGCGCAGTCCGTCAATCATTGACGATGCACAGGGAGTATAGTGCAGGTTTGGTGAAGAAGAGCGGCAGTCTGTGGGCAGGATAATCTGATCTCCTGTAGCGGTTGTCTGCGATACCTTTACTTTTCATGTCCGGCAGCAGCAACAGGGTATTTAATTCACACAACCTGCTGAATTTGCGAAGCGTTACGCAGTTCGCTAATTGAACAATCCTTACCGCTAAAGTAAGCTTTACCCCACTAACAGACAGCCACAGGAGGTGGGATATGCGTAGTTTACCGATTCGTTTATCAAATGAAATTGATGATAATCTGAACGATATTGCCAAGCGGCATGGAATGAAGAAAACGGATGTGATCCGCTTGGCTTTTGCGTTAATTAGCATTGCCGACAGGCAATGGGTGAAACAAGACGGCTCTTCTCTTGGCATCGTACGGGAGAACGGTGAGGTGCTGGAGGCGGTAGGTCAGGTGGTGGGGGTTTTCCCATGAGCATCCAAAACAATAGCCACGCCAAATAACTCCCGCCGATTTGCCCATTCTTGCTTCCTTGCCGTAAACTTGCTATCTCAGTAGGGTTACATTTATTCGTCGGCGGCTGCCGGCAGTTTGCAGTGCATAAAAACAATCAATAGCCCCTGTTTGCGGGCACTTTGGGATTTAAAACCGGGGATGACTCGCCGCTGCCTGCTGGGGTGCGCCGGGAGATCGCTTTATGGATATTCAGGTTAGTTAACAATAATAATGACAACACAATCTTGTTCTCCCGCGTTACTGCCTCTGAAAGTCATCGCTACGGGGGCCGCGTTGCCGCCTAACCGTGTCGATTCCTCCACACTGGACAGCCTGCTGCGCAAGCCGCCTGGCTACGTCGAAAAACGTTCCGGCATCAGTTACCGTTTTCACGCTGCGGATGATGCCAGCCAGGCTGAACTGGCGGTCGCCGCACTGCAGGATGCTATAACCCGTGGCCGCCTCGAGGCACAAACAATCGATCTGCTGATTTCCGCGTCAGCGATCTCAGTACAGGCGCTGCCTTGCACCGCTGCACACATTCTTAAAGTGGCCGGTCTGGCACCGGGCACCGCCGGTTTTGACATCAACAGCAGCTGCGTCAGCTTTATCTCCGCCATGCAGGTGGCCGCCGGGCTGTTGAATGCCGGTACCTACCGGCGTATCGCCATTGTCTCCGCCGATTTGGCTTCACGCGGGATTGACTGGGATCACGAAGAATCCTCGTTGATTTTTGGCGACGGTGCGGCCTGTGCCATCGTCGAGCGTGGCGACGGCACCAGCGGTATTTTGGCGAGCCTGGTAGAAACCTATCCCGAAGGCAGTGAGCTGTGTGAGATCCGCGCCGGTGGTACGCGGCGCAACCCGCGCGCTGGCATGAATAACAGCGATTTCCTGTTCCATATGCAGGGCAAAAAATTGTTCCGTCAGGCGTCGGCGTTGATCGAAGATTATCTGGCCCGTTTGTTGGCGGCCAGCGGCCTGACGTTAGCGCAGATCGCCACGGTGGTGCCACATCAGGCGAGCCACCTGTCGCTCGAACATATGCGCAAGCGGCTGCACGTTTCTGCCGAGGTTTTGGTGGATATCTATCGTTATCACGGCAATCAGGTGGCGGCCTCTATCCCCACGGCACTGCACGCTGCGGTCACCAGCGGGCGTTTTAATCCCGGCAAACCGGTGATGCTGATCGGCACCGCCGCCGGGCTGTCGCTGGCCGGTATGGTGCTGCTGCCATGAGGGTGCTGGTCACCGGAGCCACCAGTGGGCTGGGGCGTAACGCGGCGCAGTGGCTGCTGGAGGCGGGCCATCAGGTTCATGCCACCGGGCGTGACAGCCGGGCCGGGCAGGAACTGCGTCGATTGGGGGCTGAGTTCACCCAGCTAGACCTGACTCAGGCGACGGCGGAACAGTGCCGTCAACTGATGGCCGGTTGCGATTGGGTCTGGCACTGTGCGGCAAAATCTTCCCCCTGGGGCAGCAAGCGCGAGTTTTATCAGGCCAACGTGGCCGCGACAGAAAAGTTGGCGCAGGCGGCGGGGCACTGTGGCATCCGGCGTTTTATTCATATCTCCACGCCGGCGATCTATTTTGATTTTCAGCCGCACCAGAATATCGATGAAGAGTGTCGCGCCCGGCGTTTCGCCAATCATTACGCCGCCAGCAAATATGCCGCGGAGCAACGGCTGCAGGCGCTGGTGCCGCGCTATCCGCAAACTACCTATATTATTCTGCGCCCCAGAGGGTTGTTCGGTCCGCACGACCGGGTGATTGTGCCGCGGCTGCTGCAACAGCTGGATCGCGATCGCGGGGTGCTACGGCTGCCCGGCGGTGGTAAAGCGCTGCTGGATCTGACCTTCGCGCTGAACGTGGTACATGCGATGGACCTGGCCAGCCGTCAGCAGCCGCTACCTTCCGGTGCGGCTTATAACATCACCAATCATCAACCACAGCGGCTGGCGGATATGCTGGATGCACTGCTGCACCGGCAGTTGGGGTTGCGCTACCGGCTGCAGGCCGTGCCATACCCCTTATTGCAGGTGCTGGCCGGGGGGCTGGAGCTGCTGGCCCATTTCACCGGCAAAGAACCCCTGCTGACGCGCTACAGCGTGGCAGCGGTGTATTTCGATATGACCTTGAGCCAAACCCGAGCCGTGGAGCAACTGGGCTACCGGCCGCGTTATTCGATGGAAGAGGGGATCCGCATTACCGGAGAGTGGCTTAAACGACAGGGAGATGTGCCCCATGGCTAAAGTTACCGCTTTCGAAGTGGGATACTGCACCCATATCGGTTGCATGGCGCTACGGGGCGCAGGTTTCCGGGTGTGCAAATTCCCGGCTCGGGCCTATTTACTGGAAGTGGGGGACCGCCGTTGGCTGTGGGATACCGGCTATGCGCAGTATTTCCAGCAGCAGACGCAGTCCGGCATTTTCCGCATTTACCGACAAATGACGCCGGTGTATTTCGATCCCCGTGAGTCGCTGAATCAACAGTTACGTGCCGCCGGTTACGCCGCTAATGACATACAGGCGCTGATTGTTTCGCACTTTCACGCCGACCATATTGCCGGGCTGCGCGATTTCAAACATCTCGATTTTATCTGCTCGGGCGAAGGCTGGCGGCAAACCCGGCCATTGCGTGGCTTTGCGGCGTTAAAACGCGCTTTTATCCCCGGACTGATCCCTGAAAATTTTGAGAGTGGCCTGCAGTTTATCGAGGGTTTCCCAGAAGTAAGCTTGCCCGCGTTGCTGGCACCTTTCGAACGTGGCTATGCGCTGCCGGGCAGTGAAGGGCAGATCCTGCTGGTCGATCTTCCGGGGCATGCGGCGGGTCATATTGGCGCCTTTATTCTTACCGATGACGGCTGGACGCTATTGGCCAGCGACGCGGCCTGGTCGCCGCTCAGTTATCAGCAGCTGCGTGGCCCTTCGCGGTTGGCCAATCTGGTGATGGACGATGCCAACGCCTATTACCACACGCTGGAACGGTTGAATCAGCTATGGGAGAGCGGTAATGCGAATATTCTGCTGTGTCATGAGGGGGATTTATGATCCCGCTGATGACGCTGTGGCATTACTTCCGTGCCCAGCGCTTAACCTTTGACGATCGTCAGTCGCTGGAGGCTTACCAGGCCAAAAGGTTAAAGCGTTTTGCTCGTCGCGTGCTGACCAAAAGCCCTTATTTCAGCCGTTTCAACCGGCAAGCCATCGCCACCTGGCCGCAGATGGACAAGGCGCTGATGATGGAACAATTCGACCAAATGAACACCGCCGGGTTGCAGCGCGATCAATTGCTGGCCTGCGCGCGACGCAGCGAGCAACAGCGGGATTTCAGTCCGAAAATCGGCAAATACAGTGTGGGTCTGTCATCGGGTACTTCCGGCCAGCGCGGTATTTTTGTCGTCAGTCCGCATGAGCAAAGCGTTTGGGCCGGTGGCATGCTGGCGAAAATGTTGCCGGAGGGGCTGTTTGCCGGTGAACGCGTGGCGCTGTTTCTACGGGCGGACAATAACCTGTATCACAGCGTCAACAACCGCTGGCTGAGCCTGGAGTTTTACGATCTCTTTGCCCCCTTTGCCGTACAGCTCTCGCAGCTGGAACAACAGGCACCGACGATTATCGTCGCACCGGCGCAGGTGCTGCGTGCATTGGCGCTGGCGGTGTTGGCTAAACAGATTCGGCTCGAGGTCAAAAAAGTGATTTCAGTGGCCGAGGTATTGGAAGAGCAAGACCGGCAACTGCTGGCGCAGGTGTTTTCGACGGTGGGTGAGGTGTATCAGGCTACCGAAGGGTTCCTGGCCGCCACCTGTGCGCACGGCACCCTGCACCTGAACGAAGAGTTTTTGCATATTGAACCTCAGTGGATTGATGAGCAACGCTTCACGCCATTGATCACCGACTTTACCCGCAGCACCCAGCCGATCGTCCGCTACCGACTGGACGACGTGCTGGTCAGGCAGACGGAGCCTTGCCCTTGTGGGCAGCCGTCGATGGCGATTGCGCGCATAGAAGGAAGGCGCGACGACCAACTGATGTTGCCGGATGCCTTTGGCCAGCCGCAGGTGGTGTTTGCCGATCTGTGTAGCCGGGCGATCGCCAATGCGCTGCCGCTGACCAGCGACTACCGCCTGGTGCAGTCCGGGGAACGGCAGTTGCAACTGATGGCCGATTGCAGTGAAGCAGAACTGACGCACTGTCAGGCGCAGCTGTCAGCCTTGTTTGAACGTCAGGGTATTGCCAGCGCTGACCTGGAGTGGCAACTGCGGGTGCAGGCGGTGATGCCGCAGTTTGATCGCAAGAGAAGGCGGATTATTCGGCAGGTGGCGCCATGATGAAAACGCTGGCGTACCGGCTGTGGCAAATGCTGTTGGGCTGGGGATTCGTTGGGGTGATTTATAGCAGCAGCGATCGCCTGCAGGGCGTGGGCACGCTGCTCCCTCCTTCGGCGATTGACCGTTGGATCCCGTTCAGTCCGACGGCCATTTGGCTGTACCTGTCTTTCTTTATCATTATCCCGCTCGGTTATCTGCTGGCACCGATGCCACGGGTGAAATGGTTGCGTACCGCGATGCAACTGACGGCTCTGGGTGCCGGGGCGGTCTATCTGTGGTGGCCGACCACTATGGCTTATCCGCAAGACAGCGGGGTCGGTGTGAGTTCAAAACTGCTGGCGGCGCTGACCCAGGTGGATTCGTTGCAAAACTGCCTGCCGTCGCTACATATGGCGTTGACGGTGCTGGCGGTATGGGCACTGAGCGATCGACAGCGTAAAGTGAGAACCGCGCTGTTGATGCTGTGGGCGCTGGCGATCGCCTTTTCCATTCTGCAGCTGCGCCGCCATCTGCTGGTCGATCTGGCCAGTGGGGCATTGCTGGCGTTTTTGGCCGGCTGGCTGGCGCAGCGCATAGAAAATTGGCGGCGTGACGCCGTCACAGGAGAGATAGGTTGAGCGAACTGGCGATGCCCATCGTGTTCATGCTGTTTGTCGTCATTGGTGAGGCCCTGGTGCTGCAGTATGCGCAGCGGCGACAGGTCAACTGGCACGATCTGGTGTTCAATCTGAACTCTGGCCATATCATGCTGTGGCTGTTCCGCGGGCTGGAGATCACCTGCTACGGCTATGTGGCGGCGCATCTCAGCCTGGATTTGCTGAGCGACTGGCCGCCGGTGCTGATGTGGCTGTTTGCCCTGCTGGCGTGGGACTTCGGCTTTTATTGGCTGCATCGCTTGCACCACTATCTGCGCGTGCTATGGGCGGTGCATGTGGTGCACCATCAGGGCGAGCATTTCAATTTATCGCTGGGGGTGCGCAATTCCTGGTATTCGTCGCTGACCTCGATCCCGTTCTTTCTTCTGTTGGCACTGCTGGGCGTGCCGCTGTCGGTGTTTGTCACGGTCTCGATCCTGCATTACAGCATCCAATTGTTTAACCATAATGCGTTGACCCCCAAACTCGGCTGGCTGGAACACATTCTGGTTACGCCGGCGCATCACCGGGTGCATCACGTTAAAGACATGGCCTATTCGAACAAGAACTTCGGCGGGAGCTTTATTTTTTGGGACAAGCTGTTCGGTACTTTTTGCCCGAGCCTGCCGCAAACGCCGTTTGTGTATGGCGTCAGCGGCGATAAGCCGTCCGCCAATCCGTTTTGGGCCAGCAATCTGCCATTCCTGCGCTATTTCCGTCTGCGCTGGCGGCCCAGGGCGAGCAGTGGGGGGTTCCGCTACTCGGCGCTTAGCGTGTTCAGCGGTGCGATGCTGCTGTTTACCCTGGTGATTGGCTATGTTTACCAGTACGGCTATGGCTACAGCGATATCAGCTGGCCGCAAATGGCGCTGCTGGTGTTACTGGCGCTGGGGTCGATGGCACTGGGCGGCATGACCGAAGGGCATCGTTGGGCGATTGTCGTCTGGTTGTTGATAACGCTGAGCCTCCCGCTGTTGTTTATTGGTTATCTGGGCTGGCCGCAGCTTTACTGGCAGGTTGCGATGGGCATAACCGCCTTGCACGGCGTTTGTGCGGCATTGGGCTGGGGCCGGACGAGCGCGGCTGCAGCGGTGGAGGAACCCTATGGCTGACTCACTGGCTCCACTGACGTTTCCCGCCGACGGCGAACAGGCATTTCATCGCGATCTCAAGCGGGCGGCTCATGCCTATTTGGCCGAGGATCATCGTTATGCCGACGGCTGGCGGTTAGCCAAGGCGGCGCTGCTGCTGATACTGTGCGTGGGTTTTTATGTGCTGGGCCTGATGCAGCATCAGCCGTGGGCGTTTTTCGGCTGCTATTTCCTGTTTGTTATGATGGGGATGTTGCTCAACGTGAATGTGAATCACGATGCCTCGCATAATGCTTTTCTGCGCGCCCCCTGGGCCAACCGCTTGGCGGGGCGGCTGGTGACGCTGCCGTTGGGGGTGGATCCGGATTATTGGCGGGTGCGGCATGTGGAATATCACCACGTTTATGCCAACGTCGAGCACTACGATCTGGATACCGAAGAGAACGGTTTCTTCCGCCAGACGCCGTTTCAGCGCTGGCGTAAACATATGCGCTATCAGCACCTGTACTGGCCGTTGATCGCTGCACTCTCCTTGCCCTACATCGCCTGGATATTTGACTGGTCGGATCGTTTGGGTAAAACCCCGCTGCATGAAAAGAATATTTTACCGGGTCATCGCGGTTGGGCGATGTTTATCCTGTGCAAAATCGGTCATTTGGTGCTGGTACTGGCTCTGCCGCTGGTACTGTGCCAGCAGAACGGTATCGGCTGGCAGTGGGTGCTGCTGGCCTACACCGTCAGCCAGATGTGCGCCTCGTTGTTGGTGGTGTTCTTGCTGCTGGGCACCCATTGGGCGCAGGCCGAGTTTTACGCTGTGCCGGAAGGCGGGAGTATGCCACACGGTTGGTATCGGCATAATTTCGCGACCGCTTGTGACTGGCAGACCTCCCCACGCGGGTTACAGCACCTGACCGGCGGGTTGAATTATCACCTGACTCACCATCTGTTTCCCGGCTGGAATCATCGCCATTATCCGGCGTTGGCCGCCATAGTGGCGCAGTTGGCGGCGCAGCACGGCATGGAATACCGCTGTATCGGCTACCGCGAGCTGCTGGCACAGCAACAGCAATTCTTACGCCGGATGGGCCAGCCATGAAGCCATTGCGCCCATTGGCCTTCAAGCCGGATGACAGCGGGCTGCATCGTGCGTTGATGCAGGCCGCACAGGGCTATCTGGCCGACAATCGCGACCATCGTTTTGCCGACGGCGGCATGCTGGCGAAGGTGCTGCTCTTGCTGGCGCTGTGTGCGCTCTGTTACGGACTGAGTCTGCAACAACAGAGTTTTTTGGCATTCTTTACCTGCTACTTCGGTTTCATTTTTATCGGTATGTTTCTTACGGTGAATGTGGTGCACGACGCGTCGCACAACGCCTTTTTCAGGCAGCCCTGGGCCAATCGCTGGCTGAATTGCCTGGTGAGTATTCCGCTAGGATTAGATCCCGATTGCTGGCGGGTACGGCACGTTATTTTTCACCACGCGCACAACAACATTGAGCATTACGATCCCGATATCGACGCCAATGGCGTGCTGCGGCAAACGCCGTTTCAGCGTTGGCGGCCCTTTATGCGCGCGCAGCGCTTTTATTGGCCGCTGGTGGCGGCGATGACCTTTCCGTATTACATCTGGCTGTTCGACTGGTTGGATCGGGCGGGGCGGACCCGGGTCAGGGCGAGGATGGCGCAGCAGGGTGTGCGTGGCTGGAGTGTTTTTCTGGCGGGCAAAGCGGCACACCTGATCCTGACGCTGGCGATCCCGTGCTATCTGTTGCCTCCGGCGATTGGCGTGGGGCAAATCCTGCTGGTTTACCTGCTGAGCCAGATGCTGTCTTCACTGTTGTTTGTGATGTTGATTATCGGCACTCACTGGGCCAAGGCGCAATTTTATCAGGCACCGGAACAGGGGTCGTTAGCGCACGGCTGGTATCACCATGTGTTCGCCACTACCTTTGACTGGTTCCCCCGGCCGCGTTGGCTGGGCTATTGGTTGGGTGGCGCTAATCTGCACCTGACGCACCATTTATTCCCGCACTGGAGTCATCGGCATTACCCGGCGTTGAGCCGCATTATTGCTGAAGTGGCACCGCGCTTTGGTATCGACTATCGGGTGCTGGAACTGGGGGAGTTGCTGCGTCTGCAACAGCGCTTTCTCAGTGCGATGGGGCGTAAACCGCTGTAGTTATTATGGGTGTAATATTTGCAATTTATTGAATTTGCGAAGCGTTACGCAGTTCACTAATTGAACGAAATGCAGGCTTCACGTAGACTCTATCCCACTGAAAGAGAGTAATAGGCGGCGAGCTAAATGTTGTTTTCCGATTCATTTATCTAATGAATCGATAACAGCTTGCTGAGGTTATATCCTGTACAGGTACGTGATAATCGTTTTTTGAAATGTTAATCTCTGTCATAAGCACATAGACATGCGTGGATAGAGGTTGCTATGAAAGAAATTACTTTTACCCGACTCCGAGCCGATTTATCTCAGATATTAGATGAAATTCGTGACGGTGAGACTTTTATTGTTACTCAACGAGGAAAGGAATCTGTAATGCTGGGTCAGAATAATAACAAATCATCAACTTCGAAAACCAATGCGTTGGATAACGAAATTTTAAAGGCGATGGTCCGTAATGCTGTATCGGCTATCAATGCTAATAAGGTTACGCCGTCCATTGTATCGCAAGAGGTCGAAGCGCTTGGAAGAATGATAAAACTTCAGGGAATGCTCGATAAAACCACGATTGATGCCCTTCAACAACAAACTGCGTCGGTGGAAAAGCCAAGCGCTTCTAACCAAGTTTCTGTCAAAGAGGCTGTCGAAGAAGTGAGAAAACGCCATGCCAAAACCATAAGGAATTTGGAGGGTAAGTGATGGAGAAACTTATCTTTCTTTCTACTCAAGAGGTAGTTGATATTCAGCGCACAACCCTACCTCAGGGAGCCGTAGTAGATATTGATAAGCTTGAAGGTGCCCTGGGCCGGGTTACCAATCATCATCACTATCACTTATGTGATGATGTATTTGAACTGGCCGCAGTATATTTAATTTCGATAGCAAAATCGCATGCATTTGCTGATGCTAATAAGCAAACCGCTTTTATATCATGTGCGACATTCATGCTGGTTAATGGGCAGGTTTTGAGAGAGTCATTTTTTCTCGTCAAGTTAACGGTAATGGTTACGGAAGACAAGGTGGATGTTAATCAGGTTGCATTTTTACTGCGTCTTCTTAGTGATTATTATTATAAGTCTATTTTCGGCAGCGTTGATGATTTACCGGAAGAGGAAAGAGAACGTTTGTTATATAACTTAACGGTATTTACCATCACTGCCGATGATATTGAAACAGCAGAGCTTATAGCTGTGGCAAACCGCCTGATGAATGACACTGAACTGGATGAAATGGCACACCAAATCGTTGCTGGTTACCGTAACCCGGTTTAAAACTGCTCGCATATTGTTGCCCAAATAACCACCCAGGTCAGGTGGCATTTGGGCGTGTATTTTTAGTGCGATCTCATGCCCGCGGCGTTCATCAGCAGACGAAACAGCGAGGCGACGGCGAACAGCCCCAGCACGCTGGCACTCCAGATCACCACCAGCCAGCCGACGCGTTTCCACCAGGGTGCCGGTGCGGGTGCGGTTTTATCCTGCATAGTTTGCTCCCTCATCAGTGATAGCCATGTTCATGGCTGACCTTGCCGCGGAACACGTAGTAGCTCCAGAAGGTATAAACCAAAATAATTGGAATGATAAACAGCGCGCCCACCAGCATAAAGCCGAGGCTTTGCGGCGGTGCGGCGGCTTGCCACAGTGTGATGGACGGTGGGATCAGCAGTGGCCAGATGCTGATGCCCAACCCACTCAGGCCGAGGAACACCAGCAGCAGGGTGAGCAGGAACGGTGAATAGTGCGCCGCATTTTTCACCCCATGCTGAATGCCCCAGGCGCTGAGCAGCACCAGGATCGGCACCGGCAACAGCACAAACAGATTCGGCAGCGAGAACCAACGGGTGGCGATCTCCGGATGAGCAATCGGCGTCCAGATACTGACCACCGCCAACACCAGCAGCAGGGCAGCCAACAGTGGCGTTGCCAGCCGGTACATGCGGGCCTGCAGGTCACCGGCGGTTTTCATCACCAGCCAGGTGCAGCCGAGTAACGCATAGGTCACCACCAGCCCCAGCCCGCAGAACAGCGCGAACGGCGTCAGCCAGTCGAGGGCGCCACCGGCATAGGTGCGGCCGTTGACCGGGAAACCCTTAATGATGGCACCCACCACCACTCCCTGGCTGAAGGTGGCGAAGAGGGAGCCCCAGATAAACGCCTTGTCCCAAATGTGGCGTTTTTCCGCCGTGGCCTTAAAGCGGAACTCAAAGGCCACGCCGCGGAAGATCAACCCAAACAGCATCAGCGTCAGCGGAATAGCCAGCGCGTCGAGGATCACCGCGTAAGCCAGCGGGAAAGCACCAAACAGCGCCGCACCACCCAGCACCAGCCAGGTTTCGTTGCCGTCCCAGACCGGGGCGACGGTGTTCATCATCACATCACGGTCACCGCTGTCCTTAACCCAGGGGAACAGGATGCCGATACCCAAATCAAAGCCGTCCATTACCACGTACATCATGGTGCTGAAGACGATGATCACAAACCAAATCAGCGGAAGATCAATGCCCATGCTCAGCTCCTGTCATCCAGAGTTTCTTTCACCGCAGACAGCGGACGCGCCGGTCGGCCTTCGGTGTCATCTTCGTGGCCTTCATGTTGCTGTGGCCCTTTGCGGATCAACCGCATCATGTAGGAATAGCCCACGCCGAACACCGAACAGTAGACGATGATAAACGCCAGCAGGCTGATGCTCATGTGCAGGTCACCGTGTGCGGAGACCGCATCCTTGGTGCGCAGCAGGCCATACACCACCCACGGCTGGCGGCCAATTTCGGTAGTGAACCAGCCCGCCAGCAGGGCCAGCAACCCGGAAGGGCCCATCCACAGGATGAAGTAAAGGAAGGGGCGGGACTGATAGAGGCCGCCGCGCCAACGCAGCCACAGGCTCCAGACCCCGGCGAGGATCATCAACATACCCAGTGCCACCATAATGCGGAACGACCAGAACACCACGGTGGAGTTAGGGCGGTCCTCAGGCGGGAAGGATTTCAGCGCCGGTACCTGCTCGGTCAGGCTGTGGGTCAGTATCAGGCTACCGAGGTAGGGCACCTCCAGCTTGAAGCGGGTTTCCTCGCGTTGCATATCCGGCCAGCCGAACAGGATCAGCGGGGTGGCTTCACCCGGTGCATTTTCCCAGTGACCTTCGATGGCGGCAATTTTTGCCGGCTGATATTTCAGCGTATTCAGGCCGTGGGCATCGCCGATCATCGCCTGTATCGGCGCGACAATCAGCGCCATCCACATCGCCATCGACAGCATTTTGCGCATCGCCGGAGTATCGCGCCCGCGCAGCAGGTGCCAGGCAGCGGAGGCACTGACAAAGAATGCCGAAGACAGGAAGGCGGCAGTGGACATATGCAACAGCCGGTACGGGAATGACGGGTTGAAAATCACTTTCAGCCAGTCGACCGGCACCACCTGGCCGTTAATGATTTCGTGGCCCTGTGGCGTTTGCATCCAGCTGTTGGACGCCAGGATCCAGAAGGTGGAAATCAGCGTACCCAGCGCCACCATGCAGGTAGCGAAGAAGTGCAGGCCAGGGCCGACGCGGTTCCAGCCGAACAGCATCACCCCCAGAAAACCGGCTTCCAGGAAGAAGGCGGTCAGCACTTCATAGGTCAGCAAAGGGCCGGTGATACTGCCGGCAAACTCGGAGAAGAAGCTCCAGTTGGTGCCGAACTGATAGGCCATCACCAGGCCGGAAACCACGCCCATGCCGAAGTTGACGGCGAAAATTTTTGACCAGAAATGATAGAGATCGCGGTAAGTTTCGTTACGGGTTTTCAGCCACAGCCCTTCCAGTACCGCCAGGTAACTGGCCAGGCCGATGGTTATCGCCGGAAAAATGATATGGAAAGAAACGGTGAAGGCGAACTGTATTCTGGCAAGTTCCAGTGCATCAAGACCCAGCATGGCGCCTCCTTGGGTTGTACATAAAATGGCCTCTTCAGTATAGCGGTAATTTTTCTCTCGAAAGCTTGGCGCCAAGTTAAGCACGGAGTACAGTGGCTATAATAGTGACAGTTATTTCACTTTTTCATATAACAGTTAGGGCCTATGACCAGATACGAGCAGCTTGCACAACAGATTCGTGAACAGATCCAAAACCGGGTATGGCGGGCGGGGGACAAGTTGCCGTCGCTGCGTGAAAGCGGCAAACGCGCCGGGCTGAGCCTGATGACGGTGGTGCAGTCGTATCAATTGCTGGAGAGTCAGGGCTGGATCGTCGCGCGGCCGCAGTCCGGTTATTACGTGGCGGCACGCCCGCAGCCGTTGCCGCAGCCGGTACACGGCGAGAAGCTGTTACTGAGCGAGCAGGTGGATATCAACACCTTTATTTTTGATGTGCTGCAGGCATGCCAGGATCCGGAGATTGTGCCTTTTGGTTCGGCGTTTCCCGACGCCACCTTGTTTGCCCAACCGAAGCTGGCGCGGGCGCTGAGCAGCGTGGCACGCAAGTTTACGCCGCACAGCTCACTGGCCAACCTGCCGCCCGGCAATGAAGCGCTGCGCCGCCATATTGCCCAGCGTTATGCCCTGAGCGGCATGCAGGTGGCGCCGGACGAAATCGTGATTACCGCCGGGGCGATGGAGTCTCTGAGCCTCAGCCTGCAGGCGGTGACCCAGCCGGGGGACTACGTGGCGATCGAGTCACCGGCGTTTTATGGCGCGCTGCAGGCACTGGAGCGGCTGCGCTTGAAGGCGGTGGCGATTGCCACGCATCCGCAGGACGGTATCGATCTGGGCGCACTGGAGCAGGCGCTGGAGCAATACCCGATCAAAGCCTGTTGGCTGATGACCCACTTCCAGAACCCGCTGGGGGCCAGCCTGTCGGACGACAACAAGCAGCGGCTGGTGAACTTACTGCGTGAGCGGCAGATTTCCCTGATTGAGGACGACGTTTACGGCGAGTTGTATTTCAGCGCCGAGCGGCCGCAGCCGGCCAAGGCGTGGGACAGCGAAGGGCAGATCCTGCACTGTTCGTCATTCTCCAAATGCCTGGCACCGGGCTTCCGTGTCGGTTGGGTGGCGGCGGGGCGCTACGCGCAGCAGATCCAGCGGTTGCAGCTGATGAGCACCGTATCGACCAGCGTACCCACCCAGTTGGCGATTGCCGACTACCTGCTGCACGGCGGCTACGACACCCACCTGCGGCGTTTGCGTCGCTTGCTGGCGCAGCGCCAAAGCATGATGCGTCAGGCGATCGCCCACCATTTTCCGCCCACCGTTAAAGTCAGCCAGCCCGACGGCGGCTATTTTCTGTGGCTGGAGCTGGATCCCGCGCTGTCGTCGATGGAGCTGTATCAGCGTGCGCTGGCATTGGGCGTGAGTATCGCGCCGGGCCGGATGTTCACCACCGGCGACCATTTCAACCACTGCTTCCGCCTGAACGCCTCTTTTGACTGGAGCGACAAGCACGAGGCGGCGATCAAAACCTTAGCCAAACTTATCCGGCAGCTCGAACCGACAGGCTGAGCCGGGCTGATTGGCTGGGTATCGCAATAGAAAAATTCATAATGCTTTTTTCGGCAATGGAATGCCGGTTTCGTTGTTAGACAGCCCTCCGGCTGCCCATTACTCTTCGATAAATTTTGTCACATTTTATCAACGGGTAGACAAGGGGCAGTGGGTGAGCAAAATAAAAAATAATATAAACAGACTGTTGCAAAAACGACTGGTGCCGTTGGCGCTGGCCAGTGCGATAGGCCTTTCATTCAGTGTTCAGGCGGAAACGCTGGCGGAAGGGATCACTCCGGCGAGCGATGCCAGTTTGGTGCCGGCGGCAGCCAAGCTGCGCAACGACACCGTAGTGGCCGGTATCCTCGAGCCGCAGGGCAATTTTAACCCTTATCTGTTTACCAACGGTTGGGACGAAAACGTCACCGACGTGATCTTTACCCGGTTGATTGGCCTGGACAGTGAAGGCAAACCGATAGCGCGCCTGGCGGAGTCCTGGCAGGTCAGCGCGGATAATTTGGTCTATACCATCAAGCTGCGTCCTAATCTGGTCTACAGCGACGGTTCGCCTATCAAGGCGGAAGACATCGCCTTTACCCTGACGCTGCTGCATGACCCCGCCTATGACGGTGACACCGACATTGCCCCGGCGCATATTCAGGGTGGGGCGGAATACAAAAATGGCACTGCCCCAGTTATCAGCGGGCTGAAGGTGATTGACGATCGTACCCTTCAGATCACCACCACCCAACCGGGCGCCACCACCCTGTTATTGATTGGCGGGCCAGTGCTGTCGAAAGCCTATTACGGCAAGGATTACCAACGCGGCAAGCTGGAGAGCGTGCGGGCGCTGAACGGCAAACCGTTGGGCAACGGGCCTTATATTTACGACAAATACATACCGGGGCAGGAGATCCGTTTTCACGCCAACCCGAACTTCTACCTCGGCCCGCCGGCAGTGGCCCGCTTTATTTACCGCGTGACCAACCCGACCACCAACTTCCAGCTGTTTCAGACCGGTGAAACCGATTACGACGCCTTTACCTCCAAGCCGGACGATATCGAGCAGTTGAAGCTGTTGGGCTTCGCCAATATCAACCTGTACAGCTCCAGCGACTACAGCCGGGTGGATTTCAACTTTAAGCGCCCGGCATTGCAGGATGCGCGCGTACGTCAGGCGTTGATCTACGGGCTGGATCGCCAAAAATTGATCACCGTGGTGTATCAGGGGTACGGCACGGTGGCGAATCAACCCATCTCTCCCGTTTCCTGGGCCTATGATCCGCAAGGCATCAATCCTTACGCTTATGACGTCAACAAGGCGAAACAATTGCTCGATCAGGCCGGCTGGAAACCGGGTGCCGACGGCATTCGCCAAAAAGACGGTAAAAAACTGGAACTGACGCTGCTGGTGACAAAAAAGCTGCTGAATGACGCCCTGGTGCCGATCGCCAAAGACAACTACCGGCAGATTGGCGTGCTGTTAAAGCCACAGGTGTTGGATTTCAACGCGTTGCTGGCACAGCGCAAGGCAGGAAATTATGACCTGGCGTCGCTCAGCACCAGCGGGCTGAATGACCCGCATGACGGGGTGCGCGATTTCATCAGCCAGGTGAGTGAGACCGGCTATAACAATCCGCAGGCGGACAAGCTGATTAGCCAGGCTAACGCCACGCTGGATATCGGGCAGCGCAAGCCTCTGTACCACCAGCTGTATCAGGTGCTGGCCGAAGATCCGCCGGTGATCCTGCTGGGCAACCGTAAAGTGCTCAGTGCCAGCAGTGCCCGCGTCACCGGCTTTAAGCCGGATGTCTACAATGGCCTGACCGGCAGCCTGCCGGACGTCAAACTGGCCCAGTAACGGCAAGGCACCGCCGCGCTCCCCCGTGCGGCGGTGATGGAAAACACCATGAGAAACTTTATCCTGCGCCGCCTGCTGCAAACCCTGCCAATGCTGCTGCTGGCGTCACTGCTGATTTTCTTTATCTTCGCGCTGACCCCCGGCGACTTTATTGACGGCAACATCAACCTGACGCCGCAACGTGCCGCCGAGCTGCGGGCGCTGTATGGGCTGGACCAGCCGCTGCTGATCCGCTATTGGCACTGGCTCGGCCAGTTGCTGCAAGGCAACCTCGGCTTTTCGCTGCAGTACCAAATCCCGGTCAGCACCTTGTTGAATCAGTATATTTGGAACTCGTTCCTGCTGGCTTCGGTCGCCCTGGTGTTGTACTGGGGCATTGCGCTGGCGGTTGGCGTGGCTTCGGCGATGAAACCCTATTCGCTGTTCGATCATCTGGTCACCGTGGCGGTGTTCGGCGCCATGTCATTTCCGACCTTTTTCCTTTGCCTGCTGCTGATCAAATGGTTCGCCGTCGATCTGCACTGGTTGCCCGCGGGCGGCATGTTGCGTACCGGCAGCGAAGCGACCGGGCTGGCCTGGGTGGCGGAAGTGGCGGCGCACCTGTTGTTGCCGGTGCTGGCACTGGTGATGCTGCAGGCCGGCACCCTGACACGCTATTTCCGCGCCAGCATGCTGGACGTGATCCGCATGGACTATATCCGCACCGCACGCGCCAAAGGCCTGAAAGAAAAAACGGTGATCGTCAAACACGCGCTGCGCAATGCGCTGTTGCCGATTATCACGCTGCTGGGCTTTGAATTACCGGCACTGTTTTCCGGCGCGCTGATCACCGAAAAAATCTTCAACTGGCCTGGGGCGGGGCACATCCACATTGACTCGCTGGCCGCACGTGACTATCCGGTGCTGATGGGCTTCACGCTGTTTCTGGCGGTGCTGACTATTTTGGGCAATCTGCTGGCGGACATTCTGTACGCCTATGCCGACCCACGAATTCGTTTGAGGTGAACATGCTGGCAACGCTGTTTTTTGGTCGCCGTCGCCGCTGGCGGCAGGCGCAACTTCCGGCGCTGGCGCAACTGTCGCCGCCCCCGACCGCTCAGGCCTGGCAACGGCTGCGGCGTCACCGGTTGGCGATGCTCTCGCTGCTGTTGCTGCTGATATTGGCGGTGCTGTGCCTCTTTGGGCCGATGCTGTCGCCCTGGCAGGACGATGCCGGGGATGCGTTGAACATCAATCAGGCCCCCAATGCGGCGCACTGGCTCGGCACGGATTTTCTTGGCCGCGATATTTACACCCGCCTGTTGCTGGCGGGGCGCATCTCGCTGACCATCGGCCTGGTGTCGATGCTGCTGTCCGTCACGCTCGGTTACCTGCTGGGGGCGCTGTCCGGCTATTTGGGCGGCATGGTGGACAAGTTGATCATGCGCTTTGCCGATCTGTTGATGACCATCCCCAGCCTGCCGCTGCTGATCATTATGGGGGCGATGCTGTCCGAGCTGGACGTCTCGCCGGATTACCGCATCTATATGGTGATGATTATGCTCAGCCTGCTGGGCTGGCCGTCGCTGGCGCGGCTGGTGCGGGGGCAGATCCTGTCGCTGCGTGAGCGTGACTTCATGCTGGCAACCGAAGTGCTGGGGCTGTCCACCCGGAGACGCCTGTTCGGCCATCTGCTGCCGAATACCATTCCGATCCTGGTGGTGGTGGCCACCATGGGCGTTGCCAATGCCATCCTCAGTGAGTCGGCACTCAGCTATCTGGGGCTGGGTGTGGTGCCGCCAACGCCGTCGTGGGGCAACATGATGGATGCCGCCAACAGCCTGATCGACTTTCAGCGTCGTCCCTGGCTGTGGATGCCGCCGGGCCTGGCGATTTTTATCACCGTGGTGGCGATCAATATTCTGGGTGACGGTCTGCGGGACGCACTCGATCCGAAAATGAACGGAGTAAAACCATGAGCCGACCCCTGCTGGCTTTTAATCAACTGTCGGTGGCCTTCAATGGTGAGCAGGGTCGGGTGCAGGCGGTGCAGCAACTGAGTTTTGAACTGCATGCCGGACAGACGCTGGGAGTGGTCGGTGAGTCCGGCTGCGGTAAAAGCGTCACCGCCATGGCGCTGATGGGGCTATTGCCGCAGCCGCTGGCGCAAATTGACGGCGGCGAAATCCACTTCGACGGTCAGGATTTATTGAAGCTGCGGCCGCAGCAGATGGCCGATCTGCGTGGCAACCGGCTGGCGATGATTTTTCAGGAACCGATGAGCGCGCTGAACCCGGTGCTGACCATCGGCGAACAGTTGGTGGAACCGTTGATCCGCCATCGTGGGACTTCGCCGAAGGTAGCATGGCGTGAGGCGACGGCGCTGATTACCGAGGTTGGGTTGGCGCGGGCGGAACAGTTGATGACCAGCTACCCGCACCAGCTTTCCGGCGGCATGTTACAGCGCATTATGATTGCCATGGCCATCAGCTGTCGCCCGGCGCTGTTGATTGCCGATGAGCCGACCACCGCGCTGGACGTCACCGTGCAGGCGCAGATCCTGGCACTGCTGCGTGAGCAGACCCGTAAAAATAACATGGCGATGATGTTGATCACCCACGACCTTGGCGTGATTGCTCAGATGGCCGACCGGCTGGTGGTGATGTACGCCGGGCGGATAGTCGAGCAGGGGGGGACGCATGAGGTACTGGCTAACCCCCAGCACCCTTACACTCAGGGGCTGATGGCTTCGCGGCCGGTGGCCGGGCAGCGGCGGCGCAGGCTGTATTCGATCCCCGGTCAGGTGCCGGATCTGGCCAAGCTGCCGGACCATTGTGCGTTTGCCGATCGTTGTGCTCAGGCCAGTGCGCGCTGCCGCGACGGCATTCCGCCGTTGTATGGCACATTGCAGCGTCAGTCGGCCTGTTTTCTGAATGCGGGAGGGCGTATTCATGTCGGCTGAGTGGCTGGTGGAAGTCAAAGGCTTGAAGAAGCATTTTCCGCTGCGGGAAGGCCTGTTCGGCCGGACCACCGGGCAATTGCGGGCGGTAGATGACGTCAGTTTCGGTATTCGAAAAGGCACGATTTTCGGCCTGGTGGGCGAGTCCGGCAGTGGGAAAACCACCGTTGGTCGCACGCTGCTGGGGCTGCATGATAAAACCGCCGGTGAGGTGTTGTTCAATGGCCAGGCGCTGGATGCGCTCAGCCCGCGTCGGCTGCGTGAGATGCGCCCGAAGATGCAATTGGTGTTTCAGGATCCCTACAGTTCGCTGAACCCGAGGATGCGTATTGGCGATGCGATTGGTGAAGCCCTGTTACAACACGGGCTGGCGCAGAAAAACGAGCTGCGTGACCGGGTGATCGACACCATGGAGATCTGCGGACTGTCGGCCCAGCATTATGGGCGTTTTCCGCATGAGTTTTCTGGTGGCCAGCGCCAGCGTATCGGAATTGCGCGCGCGCTGATCCTGCAGCCGGAATTTATCGTCGCCGATGAGCCGATTTCGGCGCTCGACGTCTCGATTCAGGCGCAGATTATCAACCTGTTTTCCGATCTTCAGGAGCAGCAGGGGGTGACCTTTCTGTTTATTTCGCACGATCT
Organism: Serratia sp. BW106; assembly: GCF_002607755.1. Taxonomy (NCBI): domain Bacteria; kingdom Pseudomonadati; phylum Pseudomonadota; class Gammaproteobacteria; order Enterobacterales; family Yersiniaceae; genus Serratia; species Serratia sp. BW106. The sequence goes on along the minus strand of NZ_MCGS01000023.1, from coordinate 156,125 downwards.
CGGGGTGGTGGAGCACCTGTGTCAGGACGTGGCGGTGATGTATCTCGGCCAGATTGTCGAGAGCGCAGACCGCGACAGCCTGTTTCGCCAACCGCGCCATCCTTATACCCAGGCGTTGCTGGCAGCAGTGCCCAGTCTGGATCCGCAACGCCAACCGCAGGCGATGGCGCGGGGTGAACTGCCTAACCCGGCGCAACCGCCGCAGGGTTGTCGTTTTCATCCCCGTTGTCCGCAGGCCACCGCACAGTGCCGGGAGCAGGCTCCGGCGTTACGTACGGTGGCTGCGGGGCATCGGGTGGCCTGCCATTATGCCGATTAACCTAGGCCAGATAATGTTTGAGCGCCCGTCCGGCCTGGTGGATGGCGGAATGCACCGCCGGCACATGGGCGATGGGGTTCAGCAGGCCATAATCGTGGATCAGGCCGTTATAGCGGGTGGAAGTGACCTCTACCCCGGCGGCATTCAGCAACCGGGCATAGGCCTCGCCTTCGTCGCGCAGCACGTCCAGCTCGGCGGTCTGCACCAGGGCCGGTGGCAGGCCTTTTAACTGTTCCAGCGTGGCATTGAGCGGTGAGGCGTAGATCTCTTTGCGTTGGGCTTTATCGGTGGTGTAGTTGTCCCAGAACCACTTCATCATATTGCGGGTCAGGAAGTGGCCTTCGGCGAACTGGTGGTAAGAGTCGGTATCAAAGCTGGCGTGCGTTACCGGCCACAGCAGGATTTGCGTGCGCAGTGCCGGGGTGCCTTTCTCTTTGGCCATCAGGCTGACCACCGCCGCCATATTGCCGCCGACGCTGTTGCCGACTACCGCCAGCCGGGAGCCGTCGACGTTGATTTTCTCGCCGTATTCCGCCACCCACTCGGTGGCGGCATAGGCCTGATTGATGGCGGTGGGGTAATGAGCTTCCGGTGACGGGGTGTAGTTAACGAACACCGCCGCCGCGCCGGAACTGTAAACCAGATCGCGCACCAGCCGTTCATGGGTAGGGAAATCTCCCAGCACCCAACCGCCGCCGTGGAAGAACATAAATACCGGCAGTGCTTCCTTGACCTTGGCCGGTCGCACGATGTGCAGCAGGATGTCCTGCCCCTCGACATGAATGGTTTTCTCGCTGATTTCGACCTCGTGCAGCGGCACTTCGACGCTACGCTGCGCGCCTTCCAGCACCTTACGCGCCTCTTTCGGTTTCATCTGTTCCATCGGCTTGCCGCCCCCGGCATTCAACGCATCCAGAAAAGTACGGATATCGTGCTGAGCGGCGGGTTGGGTTGGGTCTACAGTTTTCTTGGACATCATGGCTCCTCATGCGCTTTTCGGTCGAGATCACAGTGTAGTTGAATGGCGCACGTTTGCTGGCCCGGTAGCACGTTGAGAAAAGGCGTGCCAAGCCACGCTTTTTGCCGCCTGAGTTTGACTTTTCAGCGAGGCGAAGATACTTTTTAAACACCAATGGAACACGTGTTCCATTGGCACTGAACACCGGAAATCCCGGTGCCTCTCTTTGGGCGCTCAACGCCGTGCGGGAAACAAAATCCTATGATTGTGATTGCAAACTCTGAAGGACATCCGGGGATCGGTCTGTCGGCCGAACGGCTGCAGCAGGGGCACAATGGCCTGCGAGCCATCGTTGACGGCATCAAGCTGGTGGAGCTGGATCCGAGCGTGCGCACCGTGGGTTATGGCGGCTGGCCCAACGTCCTGGGCGAGATGGAGCTGGATGCCTCGGTGATGGACGGCGACAGCTTGCGCACCGGTGCGGTAGGGGCATTGCAAGGGTTCCTGCATCCGGTGGAGGTGGCTTACCGGGTGATGGAAGATCTTAACCACGAGATCCTGGTCGGTGCTGGGGCGGCACGTTTTGCTGCCGAAATTGGCGCACTGGCGGGCGACAACCTGATTGCCGACTCCAAACGCGTGTGGTGGGAAAAGCTGGAGCAGGCGATGAGTGCGGAACAGCGCCGCGACTGGCCGAATATTCCGCTGGCCGGCTTGTCGAACAACGCCACCGATCCCGAGCGAGTGCGCGATACCACGGTGTTCTTGGCGCAGGATGGCGGGGGCACCCTGAGTGCGGCCACTTCTACCTCGGGCTGGGCATGGAAATACCCGGGCCGCTTGGGGGACAGTCCAATCATCGGCAGCGGCTCCTATGCCGACAGCCGCTATGGGGCCTGTGCCTGCACCCACACCGGGGAAATGACCATCCGTTGCGGTACCAGTCGTGCCGTGGTGTTGTATATGAAGATGGGCATGACGCTGGATCAGGCGGTGTATGAAGCGATAGAGGATTTGAACTACCTGAAGGACGGTTACACCGAGGGGGTGACTATCCATGCCGTCGATAAACACGGCAACCACAAGGTGGTGAGCCTCAACTGCCCCGGTCCGATCCAATACTGGCTGTGGCAAAGTGGCATGGCGGCACCGGAATTACGCGATGCCGAGATCATTACCACCCGCTGAAAAGCGGGGTTAACAGGAGGCGCGAACCACCAGTTCGGTGGGGATGGTCACCTGCTGCGGTGCGGCCTGCGGGCTGCTGCTGCGTAATTCTATCAGTTGCACAATGGCGGCGATCATCGCGCTGATATCCCGCCGCACCGAGGTCAGTTGATAGCTCGGCCAGGCGGCCATCGGGATATCGTCAAAGCCGTAGACCGCGACGTCCTGCGGGATCCGCAACGACGTATGCAAACGAATATAATCCATCACCCCCATTGCCATGGAATCTGCGGTGCAGAAGATCGCCTGCGGGGCCGGCTGTGCCGCCAGTAGCTGCGGTGCCAGCGTGAAACCACTCTGGTAGCTGTAATCTCCGCTGAGCTGGGCCACGATCTGCAACTGTTGTTGTGCCGCCTGAGCTAAGAAGGTCTGCTGGCGTAGCTGTTCCCCTTTGGCGCTGCTGCGCCCGCCAAGCACCGCCACCCGCCGCTGACCCTTTTGCGCCATCAGCGCCGCCAGTTGTTGCAGGCTGGGGGCCTCGTCGGCGTTGAGCGCATCGCACAGGGCGTCACCCGCCAGGCCGTTGAGCATAATTGGTGTGGCAATGCGGAACAGATCCTTCGCGGCGCGGGCGCTGATGTTGTCGGCGAACACCACGGCAGAATCCACGTGATAGGAAATGGTTTGTTTCAGGTAGCCGGCCGGATCTGCGATGCCTTCCAGTCGGATCATCACCGCCTGTCGATTGCTGTTTTGCAGCTGTTCCACCAAACGGTCGAAAAACTCCAGATCTGACAGGTCGTGAAAGTGGTTAACCACCACCGCGACAAAGCCGGTTTTGCCGGTGTGCAGGCTCTGGGCGATGGCGTCCGGCGCGTAGCCCAGTTGGCTGGCGACGCGCATCACCAGTTCACGGTTCTTCTGCGACACCCGGCCCTGATTGGAAAAGGCGCGGGAAACCACGGTGCGTGAAACACCGGCAACGCGGGCGACATCGTGAGAGGTGACTTTTTTAATCGGCATGGGGCGAATACTCAACGGAAAACAGGGCGCTGCGGTAGGGGCGCGCAGCGGTGATAGGGTCTCACAGAACGCCGGTCGGTAACACCGTTTCCCCGCATGCCGCCAACCGTTCGCCCGTTTGCGGATCAAAAAAGTGCAACGCGGTGGTATCCAGCGTCACCGCCAGTGGCTGTCCTTGTGAGTGCTGCAATTGAGTATGCTGTTTCACGATGTACTGCGCGCCGTTGTCACCCTGCACGAACAGATTGCTCTCCGCACCCAGATTTTCGCTGTACACCAGCGTCCCGCTCAGATGCGGCTCCGCCAGCGGCGCGCTGATGCTACAGGCCTCCGGACGGCAGCCCAGCGTCAGCCAGGCACCGTGCAGAGGGCTCAGCGCCGGGAAGTCGGCCGCCGCCAGCGGCAACACCAATCCCGAATCGCCCTGCAGCACAATCTGCTCGCCCTGAACCTGGACCTGCACCTCAAACAGGTTCATCTGCGGTGAGCCGATAAACTCGGCGACAAAACGATTAACCGGCCGGTGATAAAGATCCAGCGGCGTACCGATTTGCTGCACTTTGCCCTGGTTCATGATCACTACTTTGTCCGCCATGGTCATCGCCTCCACCTGATCGTGGGTGACGTAGATGATGGTGGCGCCGATCGCCTTGTGCAGCGCCGACAGCTCCTGACGCATGCGGTTGCGCAGTTTGGCATCGAGGTTGGACAGCGGCTCATCGAACAGGAACACCTTGGGTCGCCGGACAATCGCCCGACCGAGCGCCACCCGCTGGCGTTGGCCACCGGACAACTGACCGGGTTTGACCTGCAGGAACTCGCTCAGGTGCAGCATTTCGGCGACCGCAGCAATCTGGCTGGCGATCTCCGCCTTGGCCATCCCTTTGATTTTTAGCGACAGCGCCATGTTCTCGTACACCGTCATGTGCGGGTACAGCGCATAGCTCTGGAACACCATGGCGATATCACGGTATTTGGGCAGCACCTCGTTCATGCGTTCACCGTCAATCCGCAATTCGCCGGAGGACAGGGTTTCCAGCCCGGCGATCATGCGCAGGGTGGTGGATTTACCGCAGCCCGATGGGCCGAGCAGCACCACAAACTCGCCTTTCTCCACCTGCAGATTCACATTGCTGGCGGCCTGATAGCCGTTGTCATAGCGTTTGTTGATATCAAGCAGTTCTACGTAAGCCATCAGTGCTCCGTTTCGGCAAGCAGGGAACTCAGCCGTGCCAGCAACAGCACGCCGAATGAGGATGCGCCGTTGGCGTACAGCTTGCGGTGCGGCATATCGGTCGACATGGCGGCGATGTCCAGGTGTGCCCAGCGTTGGCCCGGTTGCACGAACTCGCTGATAAAGGTCGCCGCCACGCACGGGCTACCGTGCGGATCTTCGCCACCGTGGCGATAGTCGGCAAATTCAGACTTCAGCACGCCGCGATACCAGCCGCCGTGCGGCATCGGCCAGACCGGTTCTGCGCTGACCTTGCCCGCCTGGCTGACCTGCGCCAGAAAAGCCTCGTCGTTACCCATCATGGCGGCATATTCCTTGCCCAGCGCTACGCCGGCACCGCCGGTCAGGGTGGCGATATCCAGCAGATAATCCGGCTGGAAGCGTTGCTGGGCATAGCTGATCACGTCGGCCAGCACCATGCGACCTTCGGCGTCGGTCGAAATGATCTCTACCGATTTGCCGTTGTGCATGGTGACGACGTCACCGGGGCGCTGGGCGCGTGAGGAGGGCATATTTTCCACCAGCCCGCACAGGCCAATGACGCGGATTGGTAATTGCAACGCGTCGATGATTCGCATCGCGCCCACCACCGCCGCCGCGCCGCCCATATCGAACTTCATGGTGCTCATGCGAGCCGCGCCTTTAATGCTGATGCCGCCGCTGTCGAAGGTGACGCCTTTGCCGACCAGCGCCAGCGTGTGGCGGGCGTTGGCCGGATGGTGATCGAGGATCAGCAACTGCGATGCGCGGGCGCTGCCCTGGCCCACCCCGAGCAGGCCGCCAAAGCCCAGTGCTGCCATTTGTTCATCCCCCAGCACTTCCTGGCGCAGGTGGCTGAACGGCAGTTGGGCTACCGCTTCCACAAAGCTTTCCGGGTAGAGAATATTGGCCGGTTTGTTCATCAGCTCGCGGCCAATGATCACCCCTTCGGCATGCAGATTGGCCCAGTCGCACAGCGCCTGGGTGGTCGCATCCTGGCTGTTCAGCGGCAGGGTGGGGTCGGTGAGCTTCACACTGTCGTGATGCTGATAACGATAAGCCCCCAGGCGCAGGCCGAACAGCAGCCAACGCCAGCTCTCGGCATCTGCCGGCAGCTCTGGCGTTAGCGTCAGGCGTAGCTGCTGCAAGCCGAAATCTTTTTGCCCGGCGGCGATAATGGCCCCGGCGTCCTGCAACGCGGCGGGCGTCAGCGGCGTGCCGATATTGAGAGCAAAACGACTGTCGCCGAGCGGATAAAGCGTGCCGACCACTGCCCGTTGCAGACCGGCATTTTGCAAGGTGGCAGGCAGTGCGTCCTCTGCGGTGGCAAACAGGATCACTTGCTGGCGCTCAGCGGTGCTGTGATCGCGGTAAATATCGATTGATTGCATAAGTTACCCTTTGACCGCCCCACGGGTGAGGCTCTCCATCATTTGTTTGGAAGAGAAGATAAAGGCGATCAGCAGCGGCACGATCGCCAGGAAGCTGCCGGTCATCACCAGGTTCCACGGCGTGGCGGTGGCACCGCTCAGGCTACGCAGCACCAACTGTAGAATTTGTTTGTCCGGTGACTGTAACGCCACCAGCGGCAGCATAAAGTTGTTCCAGGTATCGACCACCACCACGATCGCCACCGTCAGCAGTGCCGGGCGCATCAGCGGCAGGCCGATACGCAGGAAGATCTGCAGTTCGTTCAGGCCATCCATACGCGCGCTGTCGAGGATTTCGCTGGGCAGCGAGGAACTGACGTACTGGCGTACCAGGAAAATACCGAAGATGTTGACCCCGGCCGGTAGCCAGACGGCGGCGAACTGATCCAGCAGGCCGACGCTTTTGATCACGAAGAAATAAGGCACCAGGTTGACCACGCTGGGCACCATCATGGTCAGCATCAGGGTGGTGAACAGTACCTTCTTGCCCTTGAACTGATAAACGCTGAAGGCGTAACCCGCGGCGGCGGACACCAGCACGCTGGTCAGGGTGGCCATGGCGGTGACATACAGGGTATTGATCAGCGAACGGGTGAAGGGGACCTGTTGTTCCAGCCCTCGGTAGTTTTCCAGCAGGTGGCTGCCAAAGCGCAGCGACATGCCCATGATGCTGCGGGTGTCCTGCGTTGCCAGCAAGGCCGACCAGTAGAACGGGAACAGTGACAGCGAAGCAAACAGCGAGACCAGCAGGTAGATCACCAGCTTGCCGGTGTCAAAACGGCGTCCGTTAGCGTTCATCTTTTAATCCCCCGCGGTTGCCAAAGCCCCAAAATACCAGTGCGCTGACCACGGCTATCAACAGGAACAGGATCCAGGAGATTGCCGAAGCGGTGCCCATATCCAGATAGGACCAGCCGGTTTTATACACGTACATCGACACCGTCAGGCCGCTGTTGTCGACGCCGCCGGTCCCTTGCGTCAGGATCATCGGTTCATTGAACAGCTGCATATTGCCGATCAACGTCATCAGCGTGGCGAAGAAGATAAAGGGGGCCAACAGCGGCAGGGCGATATAGCGGAATTTCTGCCAGCGGCCGGCACCGTCCAGTTCAATCGCTTCGTACAGGTCCGGTGAGATCGACGCCAGGCCAGTCATGTAGATCACCGTATTGATGCCGGTAAACTTCCAGGTCACCTGATTGGCGATGGTGAAACGGATCCAGTCACTGTCAAAGAAGTTGATCGGCAAGGCGGCCGCCAGTGCGCCAAGGTGCAGCCGGGTCGCCAGTCCGCTGAGCAGTTCGTTGACCATGCCGACCGGGGAGAACAGATTGAACACTATCAGGCTGACGGCGACGGAAGAGGTGATGTAGGGCAGGAAGATCGCCGCCTTTAAAAAGCGTCGGCCCCGCACGATGATGTGCAGCAATGAGTAGGCCAGAGTGATGGCGAACAAATGCTGGCACAGACCGGACACCAGAGTAATTTTGATGGTGTTGACCAGCGACACCCAGAAGGCATCGTCGGTGAAGGCATAGTAAAAGTTATCCAGCCCGACAAACTTCATCGAACTGAGGCCTTTTACCGGGTTCCACGACTGAAATGACAGAAACGCCGAGAAGAAGATCGGGAAGGCGTTGAACACCGCGAACAGCAGCATAAACGGCAGCAGCAGCAGGTAGGCGGTGCGGTGATCGTGCAGCAGCCCTTTGAAAAATCGCTTACGCATAGACTCCCCGAACCGACGGAAACATAAAGTCGGCGGCCGACTGACCGCCGTATCTGATGATTACAAAGCACGCATCCGACGTTCCAGCAGCCTGTTGGCATCGCGCAGGGTGCTGTCGATGTCCTGATGCTGCACCAGGATTTTCTTCGCCGCTTCGTTAAGGATTTCGTTGGCGATGTTGTCCTCCGGCGATGAGGCGACCGGTTTCAGATCCGGCACCAGGCTGGCGTAGTAGCGCATCGAGTGCTGACCGCCGAGAATGCTGCTCGGGGTGTCAAAGTAGGGCGCGTTATACACGTCGAGACGGGCTGGCAGGGTACCGGCGGTTTTCGCGGCGTCGATCACCACGTCACGCTGCATAAAGTACTGAATGAACTGCCAGGCTGCCTGAGCGTTTTTGCTCTGCTTCGGGATCACCAGCGTGGTGCCGCCGGCATTGACCTTGATATTGCCCGGTACGCCAGTGACGCGCCACAGCCCGGCTTTGGCACCGTCCGGATCCAGCTCCTGCTCAATCCGGCCTTCGTCCCACGGGCCGTCGATATCCGCGAACAGTTTCCCCTGACGGTACAGCTTGATGTATTCCTGCGAGTTGGTTGAGCCGTCGAGCGAGGCAGCCAGCCCTTTGTCATACAGCGTTTTGATCACCGTCATCAGCTGTTTGATTTGCGGGGAGTCGAGATTGGGTCTGCCGTCTTTGGTGTACACCGGCTTGCCCGGTTCACTGTTCATGCCCACCACCAACGGGTTGATCAGGCTGGTGGCGGCCGGGAGCAGGTAAGCGCCTTGCTCTTTTTTCAGTTTTTCCCCAAAGGCAATAAAGCTGTCCCAGCTTTTGGTGATGTCTTCAATCTTCACGCCTGCCTTCTGCACCATGTCGTTACGGTAGATCATGATCACCGGGCCGGTGTCATAGGGCACGCCATAGATATTGCCGTCGTTGCCCTTCGCCAGGCTGATCATCGAGGGATCAAACTGCCAACCCTGGCTATCGATACTGAACGGTGGGGCGCTCAGGTTGTTCAGCCCGCCGGAGTTGGCAAAGCTACCCAGCTTGATGGTGCTGACGCTGAAGATATCGGCGGCTCCCTGGCCAACGGCCAGTGCGGTGGTCAGCTTTTGGTGGCAGTCGGCGAAGCCGCATTTGATCGACTGCACCTGGATGTCCGGATGCGCCGCTTCAAAGTCTTTAATCACCTTGTTGATGTAATCATTCGGCAAATAGTTGGCGAAGGTGATGCGGGTGTTGGCGCTGGCAGAAACCGGCAGGCCCAACAGCACGGCCAGTGCGGCCCCGGTAATCCTCTGGTTAGTACGCAAGCAGAAATGAGCCATGATAACCCCGATGCTGTGCAGTCGATGTGGTGTGTGTTTTTTCATCATGGAACACGTGTTCCATTGAAATTAACCTATTATCGCGCCCTCAGACTGTCAACAATTTGTTCGGTAAGTTAACAAATATGAGATCTGACGCGGAGGTTGCCCACGGAGGCGCCCGATTCGGGGCGGCTGTTTGTCGCGCAGAGCCTGAATTGACGCGGCTTTGCCCGCATCTGGTGCATTCTCTGCACCGATGTGGGGCAAAAGTGTGATCGGACGCAAATCAAGCCAAATTATTTTTGCGAGCGCGATCAGAATTATTGAAGTTTTTTGTAATTGAATAGGATTTCGCAGCCAACGATGATTTTTAGCCTTATTTTTTCAATTATTCATTACCAATGCATATTTATTGAATAAGTATGCATTGTAAGCCGTTGTTTTAGCGTAAAAAAACGCAAAAATCGCCGAAAATCCCAGTTTGGCACGATAGCTGCTCTACACTCTTTATCAAACGGCATGTATTTTAACTGCTCGTTAACATTTATTCCCCGTTCCAGGACCCGATACCCGGCATAAATAGCGAAAAACGCGTTTGATGTAACAGATTTGTTTCTGAATAGGCGGTGAAAGGCAGAGTTATCACCGGTCGAAAAGTGGCAGCGACGGCGTGGTTTTTGTTGCTTTGTGGTGGAACATCCGGGCAGGAGCGGCCCTTACAGTCAAAATTCAGTCTTTGCTGAAGTTATGAGGTCATTATGGAACAGCCAATCGCAGTTACCCGCCAGTCTTTCGACGACTGGATGGTCCCGGTTTACGCCCCCGCTGATTTTATTCTGGTACGGGGAGAAGGCTCGCAGGTCTGGGATCAACAGGGTAAGTCGTACATCGATTTCGCCGGCGGTATCGCGGTCAACGCGCTGGGCCACGCTCACCCGGTGGTGACGGCGGCGCTGGTGGAACAGGCGGGCAAATTGTGGCATCTGGGCAATGGCTACACCAATGAGCCGGTACTGCGTTTGGCAAAGCAGCTGATTGACGCCACCTTTGCCGACAAAGTGTTTTTCTGTAACTCCGGGGCGGAAGCCAACGAAGCGGCACTGAAGCTGGCACGCAAACGCGCGCTGGACAAGGGCAACAGCAGCAAGAACCAGATTGTGGCGTTCAACAACGCCTTCCACGGTCGCACGCTGTTTACCGTTTCTGCCGGCGGCCAGCCGAAGTATTCCAAAGATTTTGCCCCGCTGCCGGGCGGCATCACCCACACGCCGTTCAACGATCTGGCGGCCGCCGCCGAAGTGATCAACGACCACACCTGTGCGGTGATCGTCGAGCCGATTCAGGGCGAAGGTGGCGTATTGCCGGCCGATCCCGCTTTCCTGCAGGGTCTGCGTGAGCTGTGCGATCGTCACGATGCGGTACTGATTTTCGATGAAGTACAAACCGGCATGGGCCGTACCGGCGAGCTGTATGCCTATACGCAATACGGCGTAGTCCCGGACGTGCTGACCACCGCGAAAGCGCTGGGTTGCGGCTTCCCCATCGGCGCCATGCTGACCACTGACGAACTGGCCAAGACCCTGGGCGTCGGCACTCATGGCACCACCTACGGCGGTAACCCGCTGGCGACGGCGGTGGCAGGTGCGGTGTTCTCGATCATCAACACGCCGGAAGTGCTGGAAGGGGTTAAACAGCGTCACCAGTGGTTCCTCGACGGTTTGAACAAGATTAACCAGCAGTACCCGATTTTCTCTGAGATCCGCGGTGGCGGCCTGTTGATTGGCTGCCAACTGACCCAGGATTATGCCGGCAAGGCAAAACAGATCACCCAACTGGCCAATGAAGAGGGCGTGATTGCCCTGATCGCCGGGCCGGATGTGGTGCGCTTCACCCCTTCACTGATTATTCCTGAGCAGGATGTGAAAGAGGGGCTGGCGCGATTCGCGCGAGCCGTGGCGCGGATTTGCAGCTAACACAGGGGCTGCGCCTTCACCGGCGCAGCCTGATTAAGAAGAGGTTCGCATTATGATGATTATTCGCCCTATAGAGCGTCGCGATTTGGCTGATTTATTGACGCTGGCCGGTAAGTCCGGCATCGGTCTCACTTCCCTGCCGCAAGATGAAGATACCTTGTCGGCACGCATTGAGCGGGCGTTAAAAACCTGGCAAGGCGAACTTCCGCAAAGTGACCAGTGTTATCTGTTTGTTCTGGAAGACAGCGAGCGCCAGCAGGTGGTCGGGGTGTGTGCCATTGAAGTGGCCGTGGGGCTCACGGAACCCTGGTACAGCTTCCGCGTTGGCACTCAGGTGCATGCGTCCAAACAGTTGAATGTGTATAAATCGGTGCCGACGCTGTTCCTCAGCAACGATCACACCGGCCATTCCGAACTCTGTACGCTGTTCCTCGATCCGGACTACCGCCACGGCGAAAACGGCAAGCTGCTGTCGAAGGTGCGTTTCCTGTTTATCGCCGCTTTCCGTGAGCGTTTCTCCGCCCGGCTGATTGCCGAAATGCGCGGTTTTTCCGATGAGAACGGCCGTTCGCCGTTCTGGGAGAGCGTAGGCAACCATTTCTTCTCCATCGAGTTCGCCAAGGCGGACTACCTGAGCGGCACCGGCCAGAAGGCGTTTATCGCTGAACTGATGCCGAAACACCCGCTGTATGTCGATTTCCTGGCCGAAGACGCGCAAAAAGTGATTGGCGAAGTGCATCCGCAGACGGTACCGGCGCGCCGGGTACTGGAGTCGGAAGGCCTGCGTTATCAGGGCTATGTCGATATCTTCGACGGCGGCCCGACGCTGGAAGCGGAAATCGACCAGATCCGTGCGGTCAAACAAAGCCGCCTGGTGAAAGTGGTACTGGATGAAACGCCGATGCGCGCCGATGCGCCGGTTCATCTGGTGGCTAACGATCATTATCAAAATTACCGCGCACTGCTGGTCAATGCCGATCTGTATGACGACCGTCTGCATATCAATGCGGCCACCGCTGCGGCGCTGGGCGTTGAGCAAGGCAGCCCGGTGCGGGTTATCCCCCTTATTGCACAGGAGAAAGCGTAATGTCCCATCCTGCACTGTTTATTAATGGCACCTGGCAGCAGGGCCATGGCGCTGAATTCAGCAAAACCGATCCGGTCGACAATCAGCCGCTGTGGCAGGCTAACGCCGCCGACGGCAGTGATGTTGCCGCCGCCTGTGAAGCGGCTCGTGCTGCTTTCCCGGCCTGGGCGCGCACGCCGTTTGAACAACGTGAGCAATTGGTGAAGCGTTTTGCCGCGCTGTTGGAAGAGCACAAGGCGCATTTGGCAGCGACCATCAGCCGTGAAACCAGCAAACCCCGTTGGGAGACGCTGACCGAAGTTCAGGCGATGATCGGCAAAGTGGCGATTTCCCTGCAGGCTTATCAGGCGCGTACCGGCGTAAGCCAGACCGCGATGGCGGATGGCGCTTCGGTGCTGCGTCACCGGCCGCACGGCGTACTGGCGGTGTTTGGGCCTTATAACTTCCCCGGTCATTTGCCTAATGGGCACATCGTACCGGCGCTGTTGGCGGGTAACACGGTGGTGTTTAAGCCGAGTGAGCTGACGCCGCAAACCGCCGAGGAAACCCTGAAGCTGTGGCAGCAGGCCGGTTTGCCTGCCGGGGTGATCAATATGGTGCAGGGCGGACGTGAAACCGGCGAGGCGCTGGCCGCCAGTACCGATATCGACGGCCTGCTGTTTACCGGCAGTGCCGGCACGGGGTATCACCTGCATCGTCAGCTGGCGGGGCAGCCTGAGAAGATCCTGGCGCTGGAAATGGGCGGCAACAACGCACTGATTGTCGATCAGATTGAAGACTGCGATGCGGTGGTCAACCTGGCGATCCAGTCGGCCTTTATTTCCGCCGGTCAGCGCTGTACCTGTTCGCGCCGTATTCTGGTGAAACGCGGCAGCGAGGGCGATGCCTTTATTGAGCGTTTGGTGCAGGTGGCGAGCGCCTTGCGCATTGGCCGCTGGGACGCCGAACCTCAGCCATTTATGGGCGGGGTGATCTCTTCGGCGGCGGCAGAAAAAATGCTGGCGGCGCAACATCACCTGCTGTCTCTGGGCGGCAAAGCCTTGCTGACCATGCAACGTCTGGAGAGCGGCAGCGCGTTGCTGAGCCCGGGCATTATTGACGTGACCGGCGTGCAGAATGTGCCGGACGAGGAATACTTTGGCCCGCTGACCACCATCATTCGCTATAACGATTTTGATGAAGCGGTGCGTATCGCCAACCAGACGCGCTATGGCCTGTCGGTCGGGCTGGTTTCGCCGCAGCGTGAGCGTTTTGATCACCTGCTGTTGGAGGCGCGTGCCGGTATCGTCAACTGGAACAAACCTTTGACCGGGGCTTCCAGTGCGGCACCGTTCGGCGGTGTGGGGGCCTCTGGCAACCATCGCCCAAGTGCCTACTACGCAGCGGATTACTGCGCCTGGCCAATGGCATCGCTGGAGAGCGAAAGCCTGACGCTGCCGGCCAGTCTGTCGCCGGGACTGTCATTTAATTAAGTTTTACCCGTCGCCTTTCAAGCCGCAGCGTTATTACTGTAGGGGTGCAGCATGCAGCGCCCCTACAATATCAGGAGAACAGCATGTCAGGATATGAAGTCAATTTCGATGGTCTGGTGGGCCTGACGCATCACTACGCCGGATTGTCATTTGGGAATGAGGCCTCGACCCAGCACCAGAATAGCGTGTCGAACCCGAAACTGGCGGCCAAGCAGGGGCTGCTGAAGATGAAGGCGCTGGCAGACCTCGGCTTCCAGCAGGGAGTATTGCCACCGCAGGAACGCCCGCACGTGCCGATGCTGCGCAAATTGGGTTTCAGCGGCAGCGGTGAAAGTGTTTTGGCACAGGCGATGCAGCAGTCGCCACGTCTGCTGTCTGCGCTCAGTTCGGCCTCTTGCATGTGGACCGCCAATGCGGCCACGGTGTCACCTTCGGCGGACAGCGCTGATGGCAAGGTGCATTTCACCGCCGCCAATCTGAACAATAAATTCCATCGCGCGATTGAGGCCGAGACGACTTCCGGCGTACTGCGAGCGATGTTTAACGATCCCCGCCATTTCGCCCATCATGAGGCCTTGCCGCAGGTGGCGCTGTTCGGTGACGAAGGTGCGGCTAATCACAACCGACTGGGCGGCGACTACGGCAAACGCAGCGTGCAGATGTTTGTTTACGGCCGTCAGGAGTTTGGGGGTGAAATTGCCCCAACGCGTTATCCGGCACGTCAGACGCGTGAGGCCGGGGAGGCGATTGCCCGTCTGCATCAGTTGGACGAGCAGCATACGGTGTTTGTGCAGCAGAACCCGGAGGTGATCGATCAGGGCGTGTTCCATAACGACGTGATTGCCGTCAGCAACCAGAACGTGCTGTTCCATCATCAGCAGGCTTTTTATCGTCAGCAGCAGGCGTTGGATGAAGTGCGTCGCAAGATGGCGACGCTGGACACCGAACTGGTGGTGATTGAAGTGCCGACGACGCGGGTGTCCGTGGCGGATGCGGTGGCAACCTATCTGTTCAACAGCCAGATCCTGACCAAACCCAACGGCAAAATGATGATCGTGGTGCCGGAAGAGTCGCGTCAGCACAGCGGCGTCTGGAGCTATCTGAGCGAGATGGTGTCCGGCGGCGGGCCAATCGATGAAATCAAGGTGTTTGACCTGCGTGAAAGCATGCGTAATGGCGGCGGGCCGGCCTGTTTGCGGCTGCGTGTGGCGTTGAATGAGCAAGAGCTGCGGGCGGTTAATCCGCGCGTGATGATGAACGATAGCCTGTTCGTCACGCTGAATGAATGGGTCGATCGTTATTACCGCGATCGTCTGACGCAAAATGATTTGGCCGATCCGCAACTGCTGCGCGAAGGGCGTGATGCGCTGGATGCCCTGACGACCATCCTCGGGCTGGGCTCGGTTTATCCTTTCCAACAATAGGCGGAGCCACCATGTTTGATTTGTTGGCCCTGACGCTGGCGGGACAGGTCCCGGTTGAGCAACAGGGCGAGAACGCGAATTTGCACTGGCACTGGCTGGGGGAAGGCCTGCTGGAGATCACCCCACGGCAGGATTACCGCCAGGCGGTAGTGCTGTCAGCGGGTATCCACGGTAATGAAACTGCCCCCATTGAGCTGTTGAATCAGTTGGTCAATGATCTGCTCAGCGGTAGCCGAACCTTAGCGGTTAGGCTGCTGGTGGTGCTGGGCAACCCGGCGGCGATGCGTGCCGGTAAGCGTTATTTGCACAGTGATATGAACCGGATGTTTGGCGGCCGTTATCGTGATTTTGACCACAGTGGTGAAACCGCGCGGGCACAGCAACTGGAGCAGGCGATCGCGGAGTTTTTCGCCGATGAGGACGCTGCCCGTTTCCATTATGATCTGCATACGGCGATCCGTGATTCACGCCTGCCGCGCTTTGGTATTTTGCCTTTCCAGACGCGGCCTTACAGTGCCGAGATGCTGGCCTTGCTGGATGCCGCCGATCTGGATGCCCTGGTGATCCACAGCGCGCCGGGTGGCACTTTCAGCCATTTCTCCAGTGAGCATGCCGGCGCTGCCAGCTCCACGCTGGAACTGGGCAAGGCGAGGCCGTTTGGCAGCAACGATCTGCAGCAGTTTGCCGCCATTAACCGTGCGTTACAGACGGCGGTGAGTGATGAGCCTTTACCGCAACGAGCGGCGGATACCTTGCGGCTATTCCGCGTTGAGCGCTCGCTGATCAAGCGTAGTGAAGACTTCAGGCTGCATCTCAGTGATGATACTGCCAACTTTACCGAGCTGAAGCAGGGCACGCTGTTGTGTGAGCAACCGGGAGAAGAGTACCGGGTACAGCATGCCAGTGAGTGGATATTGTTCCCTAACCCTGGCGTTGCACTTGGGTTGCGTGCCGGTATGGTACTGATCGAAGCGCCACGCAGCACGCTGTATTGAACCGTTCTTCCTAAATACGTTTTTATACTTGCCGTGTTTGAGGTTGTAGTGATGTTGGCTGCAACCTTAAATAACGGCGGTATATCATGCTACCCCTTCCGCTTATTTCCCCTTCTTTATATTCCGCTGTTCAATGTTTTTTATTTTTTTACCTTTCATCTTCGCCAAACCTCTTTTTGATGGTTTGACTTCGATTAATTATTCGAAGCGGTAAAAGCTTGGCTTAAAACACGGGTAAATGTCCTAAATGACCAGCGCGACTTTACTCAGATAAAAATGTGAAATAAGTAACGTTATTAATAACCATGCTAAGTTTCATGATATTTATGAAACGAATGGAAAGCATACAAAAAGAAACTAAATTGCACCAAATTAGTGCATTGCACCAATGTGGTTATAACTTATGTGCCAAAATATAATGAAAATCAATGGTTTGATTGGTTGTGGTGTTGTAATATTTAGTTACAAATAAACATGCTTTATCCACGGTGTTTTATGAACTTTTTATTTGAAGTTACGATTCATGATGCTAATGTCACATGGCTCCTTTATTAGGGGCGCTCATAAAACGCTAAATGATAAAGATCACAGCCCAAACCATAAATTGGGCGTGATGGGCAGGAATTAAAAATTATAATATCTAGGAAAATAAATGATGAAACGCAGTGTATTAGCCTTAGCTATTGCCCTCGGGGCAATGACCTCCTTTGCCAACGCGGCTGAAATTTATAATAAAGATGGCAATAAACTCGACCTGTATGGTCGTGTAGCGGCCAAACATGTTTTCAGCGATGATAAATCCGAAGACGGCGACAAGACTTATGTCCGTTTCGGTTTTAAAGGCGAAACGCAAATCAATGACCAACTGACCGGTTATGGCCAGTGGGAATACAACGTTCAGGCCAACCACGACGAAGCGCAGGGTACCGCGGGCACTAAAACCCGTCTGGGCTTTGCCGGCCTGAAATTCGCTGACTACGGTTCATTCGATTACGGCCGTAACTACGGCGTTGTGTACGACCCGGAATCCTATACCGACATGCTGCCGGAATTCGGCGGTGACTCCTATAGCTACACCGACAACTACATGACCGCACGTTCCAACGGCCTGGCAACTTACCGTAACCGTGATTTCTTTGGCCTGGTTGAAGGTCTGAGTGTTGCGTTGCAGTACCAGGGTAAAAACGACGGTGATGGCCGTGGCGTGACCAAACAAAACGGTGACGGTTACGGTATGTCCCTGGATTATCAGGACATCGGTGGTTCTGGTATTGGTGTAGCGGCGGCGTTCTCTGACTCCAACCGCACCAGTGCGCAAAAAGAATTGGCTTACGGCAAAGGCGACAGCGCAACAGCCTGGACCACGGCAATCAAGTATGACGCCAACCAGGTTTACCTGGCAGCCATGTATGCCGATACACGTAACATGACGCCAATCAGCGGCAATGGCGTGTCTGGCTTCGCCAACAAAACGCAGAACTTCGAAATGGTGGCTCAGTACCAGTTTGAGAACGGTCTGCGTCCTTCTCTGGCCTACGTGCAGTCCAAAGGCAAGGATATCGAAGGGATTGGTGATGTCGATCTGGTGAAATACGTGGAAGTGGGTGCGACTTACTACTTCAACAAAAACATGTACACCTATGTTGACTACAAAATCAACCAGTTGAACGACGATAACAAGTTGAAACTGAGCACCGATGATATCGTGGCAGTGAACTTGACCTACCGTTTCTAAGTTTCAACGCTATTACCTTCTTCCTGTGTCGGGAACCAAAAGGTAATCAGGCAGAGCGCGAGCTCTGCCTTTTCTATTATTGGGGCCGCTATCCTTTCGGGGCTTGCCCCATCACCTCAATCGCCGAGCGCAAGGTGGCAAAGCGCTGCTGATTGGTCTCATGCTCAATCTCGTTAACCAAATGGGCCAGAATATTATTGCCAGAAATTTTTTTATTGAGATTGATCAGTTGGATCACTGCGCCGCCGACCACCAGGCTGACGTCGCGTAACAGGGTTTCATAATGTTCGTTTGAGAGGGTAGATACGGGCATCACGCCGTCTCCATATCGTTCGGGTGAAGCAATTTAGCAAACTGGCGGCATAAAGCATTGTAGGCAGACCTGTTTTCCGGTGAATTCAGAAATTCCTCAGAGGAAAGTAGCGGAAAACTTGTTCGATAGTTTACATCGGCGCATATTCGTTGGCAGGCAACCAGAAGCCGTCGATAAAATCCTCAAACGGAAAACAACCGGCATGGCGCAGGTTCTGTTCCTTCATGCTGATCAGACACTGGCGTTCGTCGCGCAGTACGTCAACCACGATATCGGCACAGCCGCCATCCAGATAACAGACAAACATCACCAAGGCGTACATTGCGTCTCATGTCCTTCACCCAATCCTTCCATACCTATATTGTAGGTAAAGTCGGCGATTGTTTCATGCCGGGCAGGTGCAACTGGACAGTTTGGCAACTAAATGTGGCACTTTCGGATTACTCTAACCGCTTAAAACCGCAGGGCCAATTGAATATCCCTCTTGCAGTGCTAAGCTTAACAAGCCTCAAGTCAACGCAACATTGTAACCATCGAAAGGAGTGAATATGGGTTTGTTTAACTTCGTCAAAGAAGCGGGCGAAAAGCTGTGGGACACAGTGACCGGCAATGCGACTGCCGAAGATCAAAGCGCCAAACTGAAGGACCACCTCAATAAGACCGGTCTGCCGGGTATTGATAAGGTTGATGTGCAGGTGGTTGACGGTAAAGCCGTGGTGACTGGTGACACAGTCAGCCAGGAACTGAAAGAGAAGATCCTGGTGGCCGTAGGGAACGTCGCCGGCATCAGCGGTGTGGAAGACAAGGTGACGGTTGAACAAGCCGCCGCAGAAAGTCGTTTCTATACCGTGAAGAAGGGCGATACCCTGAGCGCCGTTTCGAAAGAAGTGTATGGTAATGCCAATCTGTACAACAAGATTTTCGAAGCGAACAAGCCAATGTTGTCCAGCCCGGACAAAATCTACCCGGGGCAGGTACTGCGTATTCCACAGTAACCGCGACACATTCTGCCTGGCCGGATCTCTGGTCGGGCTTTTTTATGCCATTTGGTATAAGTTGGTCTAATTATTTTATTGTTTTAATAAGTGTTGAGAATGCTTCCTGTTCTTCGCCGCATCAGTCAGGGGAGAATATTGACCCTGGCGAGGAAAGTTGATAGCGTCTTGCCACTCTTGAGGTCTGAGCGGCATTGGGCGCGGAATCTGACAAACCTGCAATGGCGGGCTTTTTATCAATCACCCCTCACAAAAACGTTAACGCGTGATGAGTTAAGATAGATTCTGTGAAACAACAACGTAATACCTCACAAGATAAAAACTACCGTGAAACTTTGGGAGACGCGCAATTTGCTGTCATTGTGCTGGCGATAGCGTCCTGCTCCCTGATCATCTTTACGCTGTCAGTCACGCTGTGGCTGACATGACGTCTTTCAATGCAGGGGATAAAATGGAGCACAATCTCCACGATGAAACCAAGCTGCTGGCTGTTATCGGCTTACTGGTTTCCGTGTTGTTAGTGGTATCAATACTCTTTGGTGTGACTTACTTCTCCGATCTGAAGCATGCTCGCGATGAAGTCGATATCAAAGGCTGCTACATCAAGGCATCTTAGCGCTCAGACCACCCAGGTTACGTTCTGGCCGCCGGCTCATGGTAAGCTGGCGTCCGGTTACTCACTCACCTGTGTGACGTTCTGGAGGCGTTTTATCATGAGCAATTCCCGCCCAACTCATTCTTCATCTTCCCGTGATTGTCCTGTGGTTGACGGCATCCGTCAGATCCAACGCATTGCCGTACGCAACGCCGAAGTCGGCGGTATTGAGATCAATCGTGCCTTGCCTACCCGTGAACGCCGTACTGTGGGGGCCTGGTGTTTTCTCGACCATGCCGGTCCGTCGGTATTCAGTGGCTCCTCGCAGGGGATGGACGTCGGGCCGCATCCGCATATCGGCCTGCAAACCTTTACCTGGATGATTGAAGGTGAAGTGCTACACCGTGACAGCCTGGGCAGTGAACAGGTGATACGTCCCGGCCAGGTCAATCTGATGACTGCAGGGCAGGGTATCGCGCATACCGAACAGTCAACGGGCGAACAGCGGCGTTTACACGCCGCGCAATTGTGGATCGCGTTACCTGCCGAACATGCCAATATGGCACCACGCTTCGATCATTATCCTGATTTGCCGTGCTGGCAACGCGACGGGGTCAGGCACACTTTGTTGGTGGGCGAGTTTGAACAATATCGTTCCCCGGTGTTCACTCTTTCGCCTTTAATCGCCATTGATTTGGAATGGCTGGCCGATGGCTATTTGCAATTACCTCTGCGAGAGGACTTTGAAATAGGATTTTTGCCCCTTATTGGTGCATTTGAGGTTAATGATGAAAAATTTTCACCTGATGAGTTTGCCTATTTAGGTAAAAATCTTAACCGTATCGAGTTACATGCCAGGAAGGGTAGCCGTGCATTATTAATCGGCGGACTCCCTTTAAACGAAGAGATTCTCATTTGGTGGAACTTTGTCGGTCACAACAAGCAGGAGATTACTCAGGCGCAACGTGACTGGGAACAGGGGAATACACGTTTTCCCGAAGTTAGCGGCTATTATGGTCAACGTATGACCGCGCCACGCCTGCCCTGGAGCGATGTTTGATATCATCAGGCTATAACAAACTAATGGTTTTATTCATTTCGCTCTATTAACGTTAAATTAATGTGATCGAAATTCCATGTTTGGGCGTAAATATAGTTTATCTGGTAAATAGTGATCTGGCGCAAATAAAAGGTCGGAGCAGTGGATTAAGATAAATCTCAAGAAGTGATGTTGTCCACCGCTAGTCAGAAGCCTGTGAGGTCATTATGAGCCAAGTACTCTATCGTGCAAGATTATCCCATGTTGTTATTGCAACGGCGGCGTTTTGGATCACCATCGCAGCCATGTTGGTTGTCGCACTAAACTAACTCTGAATGATTATGCAATAAACCCGCTACGGCGGGTTTTTTTATGCCGGATTATTCGCAATATTCTGAGTGCGGTTATACTGGTTAAACCTAATCCCAGATTAACCCCGTAAAATAAAATGATAATTCTTTCTAATATAATCGTGTTGTTAATTGCCGCGATCCATTTGTATATCCTGATCCTGGAAATGTTCCTTTGGCAGAAACCTACTGGCAGGCGAGTGTTTGCTACCACCGCAGAATTTGCTGCGGCAACCCGGGTGCTGGCAGCCAATCAGGGGCTGTATAACGGTTTTCTGGCGGCAGGACTGGCCTGGGGTGTCTGGCGCAACGATCCGACGGTGCAGCTGTTCTTCCTCGGCTGTGTGCTGGTGGCGGGCGTGTTTGGCGGGCTGACGGCCAGCCGTAAAATCCTCAGGGTGCAGGCGCTGCCCGCGTTAGTGGGGCTGGTGGTGGTCCTTTGGGCGCATTAGCCCGCCGTTGACGGCGGCGGGAAAGCGGTCAGGCGGTCTTCTGATGAATGACGTGCAGCGGCGGGGCGATGTGCAAATCCACGCTTAAATCCTGGCGAAAATCATAAGGTGTGATATCGAACCGCTTTCTGAACATATAAGTGAAATGTGACTGTGAGCCAAAACCAAAATCGAGGGCGATGTCGAAAATAGAAGCGTCACTGCTACGCAACTGGTAAACCGCGCCGGCCAGTCTGCGCTCACGGATGTATTTGCCCAGCGAAATCCCGGTCGCTTCTTTGAACAGTTTCTGCATGTGCCACAGAGAGTAGCCGGAGTATTCGGCCAGCTCTTCGAGATGGATCACTCTTCCAAGGTGAGTTTCGACCCATTTACTGAGGGCGCAGACTAATGAGAGGTGATGTTCTTGTATCATCAGTGCGTCTGTGTGAGATCTACATAGCGCTGAAGTATACACAACTTGCCGCCACGGACAAAAAAGCCACCGACACCGAGGCGAAATTATTCGGAAAAACCATCGTCAGGTGGCTTGTCAGCCGGAAGGGAAAACGGCTAATCTGAGATTGGCCGCTACTGCCGATAGCAAAGTGGGTCAGATCGCAACACATAACAACCCAAGCAGATCCAGCCGTGACAATTCAGCGTTGATGGGGTGATCGCATGTTAATGACAGTGATTATTACTCTGGTTGTAATTGTAGGTGTAGCCGCTTTTATGGTGACACCGGTGATGAGAATGAATAATGCGGAAGGTGTGGGAGGTGAAGAGCCGTGATATCAGGGCAGAATATGACCCCCAATGGGGTTTGACAGACTACCGAAAAAGCCTGGGCACAGAGTGACCCGGGCTTTTTATTGCTGAGCATTAGCCGATTAAACGTTTTTCCGTTCCACGGTTTCTTCACCCCAGTACAGTTGGTCGGCGCTGGTTTTGGCAAAGGCCATTTGCAACGCTTCGTCACTGCCTTCTTCCCAGATTTTTTGTGCCAGAACCTCATCGTTTTTTGCCAGTTCAAAAATAGCCTCGGCGATCTCCACCGAAGTTTCACGCACGGTAGCCCAGGATTTCACATTGTGGTTTGCCATAACTTTCTCCTGTTGGGTTGTGGCTGAGGGTTGCGCCGAAAAGCGTGCCGCTCAAGGCTCAAGTATAGGTCAATTCAACCGGGCGTTTTGGCAGCCAATGCGCAACATCGTTGAAAATTCAGCGGCAAACGACCAGGAGGCGGTAAAGCCTCAGGCGGCATGCTATTCTGTGCGGCGTCTGAATTAAGAAGGAAAGGAATTATGTCCGACATGCTGAGCAACGATCAGGAATTGGCTTCCGACCTGGTGGCCTGCCAATTGGTGATCAAACAAATCCTGGACGTTATCGACGTTATCGCCCCCACCGAGGTGCGGGACAAGATGGCAAGCCAGTTGAAGAGCATCGATTTTACCACTCACCCAGCCGGTGCCGATCCCGTGACCCGGCGGGCGATTGAAAAAGCGATTGCATTGATTGAGATGAAGTTTACCCGCAGCTAATGGGGAAACCGCCGCTGAGCGACGGTTCTGAGCGGTGGTGATTAATCCACCACCGTTTCGACTTTCTTGAACAACGGGCAATCGGCCACGCCAATCACGCCGTTATCACCATGCAGATACTGGGCGATAACCAGGTTGCGTGCCGTCATGTACTTACACTGCAATCCCAGCCCACCGACGTTTTTATTGCTGCCGACCAACACGCCATAGCCCGAGAACAAAAACACCCCATACACTACTGCCAGCAGCACTGCCCATTTCACCAACTTACCCATTGTGACTCCTTGTTATTTATCGTCGTTGCGATATAGCCACGCTCCGGAGAAGGGGGCAATGGTAACAATCTGAAAAGTAGCCCTCAAGCCGGTTTCTAAACGACAGGTTAAACTTCGTTTAAGTTGGCTGTGATAGCATGCCCAACAAATTATCAAGATAACAATGAGGCTGCTAAATTTGTTACGGAAAAAAATCCTCGTGATAATGGCGTTCCTCGCTGCCTGCCTGTTCTTTTATCTGCTGGCGCTGGATAGCTATTGCGATGAGGGGGGCACATTCGCGTTGGGAGTTTGTTCTGTTACCCGCTTGATTCCCTGGTGAGATGCGAGGCAGTGCGTAACAATTTTCTATCAAGATGTTCGTGCCGGGGCCCGGAGTGCTAAGATGTCCGCCTGTTTTTAGCAGTAGATAGGGTTGTCCATGTACGATTTAGGTTTTGGTCCGAATAGCCTGGTGTCGCTGGTTGTCGCCGTGCTGGCACTGCTGGTGGGATTGTGGATCTGGTTCCTGGTGAATCGCGCCAGTGTGCGTGCCAATGAGCAGATCCGCCTGCTGCAGGAAATTGCCGAGCAGCAGCGTCAGCAAACTGCATTATTGAAAAGCCTGGCGCATAGCGCGCGCGGCGATAGCGTGACGGACGATGACGATCTCAGCCCGACGCTGGATTTCAAAGGTTTTATCCCCGAGCGTTAATCAAGATGCCTGTCGGGTGGCGTTGCCACCCGCCTCGCGCCGAAAAACATTAGTGTAGATAATATAAAAACCCATCCCATTGTCATAAATCTGTCGTATTAGCATCGTAATGTAGCGCCAACTCTACGAAAGATGGATAAAGCCGATGATTAAATGGTATGAAGAAAGCGACGCCGAGGTGAACCGCAGCATTGCGTTGATCACCGGAGAAAACCCGGATAAATGGTATCCTTACGGCGGTGTGAAAGGTAAAGATTATTGCAAGAATCCCTCCGATGCCTGGCCGATTATCTGCGCCAATAAAATCAGTCTGAATGCCGATGCTCAAAGCGACAGTACTCAGTGGCAAGCGCGCATGAGCACTCAGCTTGGCGAGTGGCAGGCGGACTGCAGCAGCCCCCTGCGTGCAGCGATGATCTGTTTCCTGCTGAGCCAGCAAACTAACGAAATGGTCCGTTGAAACACCAGAATTACTGATGACTTTCCCTTTTTATGACAACAGAACTTGTCTCTGGCGGAGCCTGTTTATGAAGCGCATTATTAAAGGTGATAAAAACTTGTCTCATCTGGTGGTTGCCCATGCGGCAATCGATCGTCACGCCGAAAGCTTTGGTCAGCGCCGACAGGGCTGGCCGTCAACCTATCTGATAAAATATCAAAACGATCGCGTGGCGGTAGAGGTGGTAACACGTCGCCAGTCCTACGTCGCAACGCTGATGATTGGCGCGCGCAATCTGACCAAGTTGTGCGGCCTGTCCGGTTAAAAACTCACCCCTTCTACGGTTATTCCCAGTATAAAATAGCGCCCTGGCCATCGTTGCCGGGGCGCTACTCCTTGATGCTCACGGGGTTAAGTGTTAAAAAGCCGCCCGCAGATACATTTATTGATTGGCGAAATCTTGCGCAAAAGCGGCAGGATCCCACGCCATATGAGGATAAGATGGGCGGTCAGCAGCAGGATACCCCGCTAAAACGCGGTTTAAAAAACAGACACATACAACTCATCGCCCTGGGCGGCGCCATCGGTACCGGCCTGTTTCTCGGCATTGCGCAGACCATTAAAATGGCCGGTCCCTCGGTGCTGCTGGGTTATGCCATTGGCGGTTTTATCGCTTTTCTGATCATGCGTCAGTTGGGGGAGATGGTGGTTGAAGAGCCGGTCGCCGGGTCGTTCAGCCACTTTGCCTATAAATACTGGGGTGATTTCGCCGGTTTTCTTTCCGGCTGGAACTACTGGGCGATGTTCATTTTGGTCGGCATGGCCGAATTGACCGCGGTCGGTATTTATATTCAGTATTGGTGGCCGGACATCCCTACCTGGGTTTCCGCCGCGGTATTCTTTGTCCTGATCAATCTGATCAACCTGGTTAACGTGCGGCTGTACGGCGAAACCGAGTTCTGGTTTGCCATCATCAAGGTGGTAGCGATTGTCGGCATGATCGTCTTCGGCGCCTGGCTATTGGCCAGCGGCAACGGCGGTCCGCAAGCCAGTATCGGCAACCTGTGGGAGCAGGGCGGCTTTATGCCACACGGCATTGAAGGGCTGGTGATGGCGATGGCGGTGATCATGTTCTCATTCGGTGGGCTGGAGATGGTGGGCATTACGGCCGCTGAAGCGGCCGATCCACGCCGTAGTATCCCCAAGGCCACCAACCAGGTGGTGTACCGCATTCTGATTTTTTACATCGGCTCGCTGACGGTACTGCTTTCGCTCTATCCGTGGGACAAAGTGGTCGAAGGCGGTAGCCCGTTCGTGATGATTTTCCATGCGCTGAACAGCAATCTGGTGGCAACCCTGCTCAATGTGGTGGTGCTCACTGCGGCGCTGTCGGTCTACAACAGTGGGGTCTATGCCAACAGCCGTATGCTGTTCGGGCTGGCGACGCAGGGGAATGCGCCCAAGGCGTTGACCCGGGTGAACAAGCGCGGTGTCCCGGTATTGTCGATCGCGCTGTCGGCGCTGGTGACCTCGGTCGGCGTGCTGATCAACTATGTGATGCCGGGGAAGGCCTTTGAGTTGCTGATGGCGTTGGTGGTCTCTACCCTGGTGATTAACTGGGTGATGATTTGTCTGGCGCATCTGCGGTTCCGCGCGGCGAAAAACCGTCAGGGCGTGATCCCAATCTTCAAGGCGTTGTGGTACCCGTTTGGCAACTACCTGTGCCTGGTGTTCCTCAGCCTGATTCTGGTGATCATGTATTTCAGCGAGGGGATCCGTATCTCGGTATTGCTGATGCCGGTGTGGATCTTGCTGTTGTGGACAGGCTTTATGCTGACGCGCCGCAAAGGCGCTAAAGTTCGGCGGTAATCTATAACGGAGGCGCTGTCTGCGCCTCCGGTTCATCCTTTAGCTGCGAGGCATAAAGGCATTGCCTGGGGTGGCGCGGCCTAATCCCAACAGCTTCCTGCACAGCAGGAACAGGGTGGTGATGACATCGATAGCGACCACGCTCAGCATCAGCATGCCCAGCATGAAGAAACTCACCAGCGCGCCAACCAACAGCACCAGTGGTGCCGGTACGCGCACCCGACGCAGTTTCATCGCGGCATACATTTTCCAATACTGCATCTGTGCCAGCATCGCGCTACGGATACGGCCCAGTCGAACACGTGATTTGCGTGATGTAGAACGGCTCATAACTTCTCCTTTTCTGAATGTCCTAATAAGTAAATCACAAGGATCTTAAGAGATGCTTAACAGGCTCTAGTCGGCCCTGGCATTCTTACAGGAACTGTGACAACACAATACCCGAAAAGGTCCCCCTGAGGTGAGCACGGTTCACAAAGCGTGCGGATCGCGTATCTTGTTATGCTGTCGAACCTGCCCGTGCAGGATGTCCGCAATGGTCGGGAGAGCAACTTGAAGATAACCAATCGTTACTATGATGCCGGCAAAGCGCATCATACCCCGCAGGGGTTTCGCAATCCGGAGCCTTCGCAACGTCAGGCGGGGGATTTAAAACGCTGGCAGGATGAGCGCAAACAGCTGGGGTTGCCCAAACCGCCGCAGATGGGCTATCCGCAGTTTACCCAGCGCTGGTGGCAACGTGCCGATCTTAGCGGCAGCGATAACAGTATCTGGTGGCTGGGGCATGCCTCGATGCTGCTGCGTCTCGATGGCCGTTATATCCTGATTGACCCGGTACTGTCGGAACGCGCATCGCCGTTCAGTTTTTATGGCCCGAAGCGAAAGACACCGCCGCCGTTGACGGTTCAACAGTTGCCGACGGTGGACATAGTATTAATTTCACACAATCATTATGACCATCTCGATCGACGCACCGTTCGGCAACTGGCGCGGCGATTTCCGCAGGCGACCTTTATTGTGCCGCTGGGGCTGAAGAATTGGTTCCGACGTTACCGCCTGCAGCGGGTAGAAGAGCTGGACTGGTGGGATAGCCTGCAGTTGGGGGATTTGACGTTTCACTGCACACCGGCGCGTCACTGGAGCATGCGCACCCTGTGGGACCGCAATCGCTCTCTCTGGTGCGGTTGGGTGATCCATCATCCGGCGCTACGCTTCTATTTTTCCGGAGACAGCGGCTATTCGGATAGTCTGGCAGACATTGGCACCCGTTTAGGGCCGTTTGACGTGGCGGCGTTGCCGATTGGTGCTTATGCACCACGCTGGTTCATGCAGGAACAGCATATGGATCCGCAGCAGTCGGTGACGCTGTATCAACAATTAAATGCGCCGCGGGTGATTCCGATCCATTGGGGGGTTTTTGAGTTGGCCGACGAGTCGTTGGATGAACCGCCGCAGCAATTAAATCTTGCTCTGAGTGCAGCGGGAATAGAGCAGCACCGGTTCCGGCCAATCAAAATTGGTGAGCGCATCGCGCTTGAGGCTAACTCTTAAGCGTTAATCCTGGTCCTGCAGGACGGACGCGAAGGTTGCCACCGCCTGCAGGCCAGCGCCGATGCGGGCTGTGGCCATTCCGTAGTGCGGGGCCCGGTTATCCCATGCCTGAGGTTACGCGTTGGCCTGAATGGATACCACGTGGAGAAAAAGAGAAAATAAATACGCCCGGTAGACATTCTTATTGACCGAGTAAATACCTGCGCGTTTTTTAAGATTTAATTTCGCTATAGATTCCCACACTCTTCAAGGTTATTGCCGTTATTTAACCCCCGTAATAAGTAATGTATTTCACTGCTGCTGCACGACAAGAGTGCGTAAATTCTGATTTTGCATGCTTATGCACCCTAAAGTGGCACGCTATTTGATTTTTGTTATGAGATCCCGGTTGCACAAATTGTGGCCACCCTGATTGAGAGCAATAATGAGCCTGGGTATTATTTCGTTGCCGGGGGCAGGGAAGTCGCGGACGGAAGGCGGTGCCAGCGTCGGGCCATCCAGATGGCAACCCGATGGTCGGATCATCCGATATCAAATGTGCCCGTTCATCGATATTCAAAAGTTGTATAAGAAATTCCATAAAGATTCAAATTTTTTAACGTTCTAAGCGTCTGCCTGGGGTTATATGTTGCAACATACATTGGTCAATCGGATGAAAGAATTGTTAAAATTCAGTCAGGGTGCGGAGTGTAGCGAGGTATCACTGTTAAGCAGAAAATAGCTAAGGCTTCAACATCTTTTAGTCTATTTAAGCTTATGTTGCTCTCGACCGTTTCAAATATGTGCGACAGCTCCACCAGTGATTAAAAATGGCTTGCCATCGAATACAGAGTATGTGATAACGCATCTGGGTAAAACGAGGTACAGTTCTGTATATGTGTGGCATTTTCAGTAAAGAAGTTCTGAGTAAAAACGTTAGCGTTGAATACCGCTTCTCTGCCGATCCTTATCTTAGTGCCTCAAGCAGTAACGACTCTAGTTTGTCTATGTAACGCCTCCGGGCGGTTTAAACAATCCAAAGGAAATACTCAAGATGGCAAAGATTAAAGGTCAAGTTAAGTGGTTCAACGAATCTAAAGGTTTCGGTTTCATCACTCCAGCTGACGGCAGCAAAGACGTGTTCGTACACTTCTCTGCAATCCAGGGTAACGGCTTCAAAACCCTGGCTGAAGGCCAGAACGTTGAGTTCGAAATCCAAGATGGCCAGAAAGGCCCATCTGCAGTAAACGTTACTGCAATCTAATCAGCGTCAGCTGTACAAAAAACCCGCCTTAGTGCGGGTTTTTTCGTTTCTGTTATCTACCGGTAATAATAATCCCCGCGTACTGATTTCGCCCGGTAATACCCGGATGCGTTGGGTCTTGCTCGCGCCGGTGACTGTTGCGACGGTAGCTGGTATATTTAAAACGCTGTGGCTGGTGCGGGTCGGTATTGGGGGTGCAGATGGTGCAGCTTCCGGCATGGTCAACGGCGGAAAACCCCAGTTCACGGAGTTTGGATTCGGCGATGGCGGCCAGATCCAGGTGGCGATAATGGGGACTGATTAAGGCCGCGGGCAGGGGTAACTGTTGCTTGAACCTTGCGACCAGTTCCTCGTTGACCTCGTAACAGCAGGGGCCGGCCGCAGGGCCAATGGAAGCCACCCAATTAGCGGTTGAGTCATCACGGCTGATACGCGCCGCCAGTTGCTCCAGAATGCCGTCCAGCAGGCCACGCCAGCCGGCATGCACGGCAGCAATGGCAGAACCGTCGTTACGGCTGAAAATCACCGGCAGACAGTCTGCCGTTAACACGCTGAGCAAAATGCCAGGCTGGGTGGTATAGAAGCCATCGGCTTCACCGCACCGTTGCGTCGTCTGCGTTACGTCAACAATACGAGTGCCATGCACCTGTTTCTTCTCCGGCAGGGTGACGCGGTAGGGCAGCAGGTGGCCGGGCAGCAGCGCACTTTTGTTGCCGAAACCGTGCTGAATGGCCGGTATGGCGTTGAGCAGTAGGGAATAATCGGTCATATAAGGTTTTTGCCTGCGTCAGAAAACTTAACGTCAGTGTAGCCAGTTTTTTTCCCGCTTGGCTAGGCCCTGGCGGGATGTACCTTGCATCACACCAGCGCCTTCTTTAGACTAGCCGCGCCGTATCTCTCTGGAATCCAAGCCATGTCTTATCAGTGCCCTCTGTGTCATCAACCGCTTCATTTATCTCATCTGCAATGGCGTTGCGACGCCAACCATCAGTTTGACTGCGCCAAAGAAGGCTATGTCAATCTGCTGCCGGTACAGCACAAGCGTTCAAAGCAGCCCGGAGATAGTGTGGAAATGATGCAGGCGCGGCGCGCTTTCCTGGATGCGGGTTTCTATCAGCCCTTGCAACAGCGGGTGGCCGAGCTGTTGGATCAGGCGTTGGCGACCGATGCACAGGCGTTACTGGATATTGGCTGTGGTGAAGGCTACTACACGGCAGAGGTGGCCGCCCGATTGGCGCAGCAGCGGAATATTACGGTGTATGGCCTGGATGTTGCCAAGGTGGCAATTCGCTATGCCGCCAAGCGTTATCCGGCAGTGTCATTCTGTGTGGCGTCGAGCCACCGCCTGCCGTTTGCCGACGGCTCTCTGGACGCGATAGTGCGTATTTATGCGCCTTGCAAAGCTGAAGAGCTGGCTCGGGTGGTGAAACCCGGTGGTGTAGTGGTCACGGTATCGCCCGGCCCACGTCACCTGTACCAATTGAAAGAACAGGTCTATCAGCAGGTGCAACTGCATGTCGAACAGGATGAGCAGTTCGCCGGTTTTGACTGTGAACGCGTTGAGTCGTTAGCCTACCCGATGACGTTACCGGGTGAGCAGGCGGCCAACCTGCTGCAGATGACGCCGTTTGCCTGGCGGGCCTCTCCAGAGGTACAGCAGCACCTGATTGGCTGCGAGGCCTTCGCCTGCGAAACCGATTTTGTCATCGCGCTGTACCGCCGCCAGCCTGATTAAGCCTGAATCACGGGCCACAAATAAAAAAACCTGCCATTGGCAGGTTTTTCTTTGCGTTCAGCAGGATTAGGCGAGATAACCCAAATGCTCCAGCAGGATATTGAAGCCGATACCGATCAGCACCACGCCGCCGAGGATCTCCGCACGTTTGCCTAGCAATGGCCCGATAAAGCGGCCAATCATCATGCCCAGGGTGGCCATAATCATGGTGGCACAGCCGATAGCCATGGCAGTGTGCACGATATTCACCTGCAGGAAGGCCAGACCGACACCGATGGCCATTGCGTCGAGGCTGGTAGCAATGGCGGTGGCGACCAACAGCCAGAACCCGTGACGCTTCACTTTTTCCACTTCGTCCGGCCGGTTTCTGACGCCTTCGACGATCATGCGCATGCCGAGGATAAACAGCAGTGAGAAGGCGACCCAGTGATCCCATTCCATAATGTATTGGCTGGCGAACAAGCCGATGCCCCAACCGATAATCGGCGTAATGGCTTCGACCACCCCGAAGATGAGTCCGGTGCGTAGCGCTTCACGAAAACGAGGTTGATGCAGGCTGGCACCTTTGCCGATCGATGCGGCGAACGCATCCATAGACATGCCAAAAGCGAGAATGAGTGTAGCTGACAAGTTCATGTTAAGTAACCTCGGCCGGGCGGCTCCATATACACGTAACCCACCCCCAACCATACGACGGAGTTACGTGTCTATGGTCTCGCCAACCTTACCTGGCTGCCCGCACCACGTTTTAATGGATAAAACGAGTATGTTGATACGGGCGTTTCTGGCGTTTTATTGTCCAGAAACCGGCTACTCCCCAATGACGGCGCAACCATACCATATTAATTCCGTTACCAACAACCCTTATTCCCGATGGACATTTGTTTGGAGTTGATAATTGTTTTCATTAATGGAATGTACAAGAAGGAATATAATGTAGGCGAGTGCAACAATATTGCGTAAATAATCATCAGGTAGCCTCGTGCGCTGGCGAATAATTATCCACACACACAGCGCGGGGCGAGGCGATGGGAGAGTTAAGGTTATTTCTTACTCACTGATTTTCTACAAAAAAGTGATAAATCTTTTCCAGGTCATCTAATTGAGTGACCTGAATCAGCAAGCGACGCTGCTCCAGATCTATCACCAGGATGCCATCCTCGGATAAATTCATGGCTTTAATCCGGTTATATTCAATAAAGGCGTTGGCATAAAAGAAACCCTGGGCTTTAAACAACATCTTGGGCCAACGGATATAAGAAATATAAATGGCGATCAGTGCTAAAGAAATAAGCAGATAGGTGGTTATTAACGCACCCTGAGTGGTGACATTTCGGTAGAGCAGAATGGCGATCAGGCCGATAAAAATCAGGCCATCAATCCGATTACGGCGTTTTAACTGCACCTTGAGCAAGGTTTTGCCTTTCAGCAGGTTCATACCGAACTCGTCGTAAATCGCATACACCAGCATCAGCGCGGTGAAAATCAGTAATACGCCATCGGTCAGCGACATCTTTCAACTCCACAAATAAAAAAACCGGGGGTTTCCCCCCGGCGATTAAAACGCTTACAGACCCAGCAGACCTATCCAGTAACCGAAGATACCGATGGCAAAGAAGCCAATGATGATCCACAGCGCATTCACTTTTCTGCGCAGTAGCCACATACAGCCGAAGGTCAGCAGCAGTGGCACCAGACCCGGCATCAACTGGTCGAGGATGGTTTGCACCGTGGTCACCGTGGTATGCCCGGTCTGGTCGGTGATCTTCGACACCACCAGCGGGATATTCACGTGCGTCCACTTGTTAACCAGTGCCCCCATGACAAACAGGCCAAGAATGGACGCTCCTTCCGTCAGTTTTTGCAGGAAGCCGCCGCCCATATCATTAACGATATCCACCCCTTTGCGGTAACCGTAGGCCACGCCGTAATAGCGGGTCATCAGGCGCACCAGGTTGAACAGAACGAAGAACAAGAGCGGACCCAGCAGGCTGCCACTCATGGCAATACCGGCGCCGAGTGCGGCGAATACCGGCCGTACGGTACCCCAGAAAATCGGGTCGCCGACGCCGGCCAGTGGCCCCATCAAACCAACCTTGATGCCGTTGATAGCCGCATCGTCGATCGGTGCCCCGTTAGCGCGCTGTTCTTCCATCGCCATGGTAACGCCAAGTACCGGCGCCGCTACGTAAGGATGGGTGTTAAAGAACTCCAGATGGCGTTTGATCGCCTGTTTGCGGTCGTCGTTATTTTCCGGGTACAGGCGACGGATCACCGGCACCATTGAGAAGCAAAAACCCAGCGCCTGCATACGTTCGAAGTTCCATGAACCCTGGAACAGATTCGAGCGCATAAACACACCGCGAATATCGGCTGGCGTGAGTTTCTTTTGAGCTGTTGTATCAACCATTTCTCTCACCTATTCCTAGTCGAGTTCGTTATCGAGGTCGTTGGCATTAGCCGGACCAGCCTGGACTACCTGAGACTTGTTGTATTTCGGGCTGAGCTGGATATAAAGCACGGCCATCACCACGCCGATCACGCCGAGGGCGACCAGGTTAAAGTTGGTGAAGGCAGCGGTAACGAAACCGAGGTAGAAGAATGGCATCAGGTAGCCGGCACGCATCATGTTGATCACCATGGCGTAACCAACCACCACGATCATCCCACCGGCGATGTTAAGGCCGCTGGTGACGACTTCCGGGATCGAGTTAAGCAGCGCGTGAACGCCTGAGGTGCCCACCGAAACCGCAACGATAACCGCCGGGATGGCGATACGCATTGCCTGCAACAGCAGGGCGGAGATATGCAACCAGGTAATGGCGCGTAAACTGCCGCGCTCCGCCGCGCTGTCTGCCGCATGCTGGAAGGCCACGGTCAGGGTACGCACGATGATGGTCAGCACTTGCCCAGCGGCTGCCAGCGGTATGGCCAGGGCGATACCGGCCCCGACGCTTTGCCCACCGGCAATAACCAGAATGGTGGAAATGATTGACGCCAACGCCGCATCTGGCGCTACCGCCGCACCGATGTTCATCCAGCCCAGTGCGATCATCTCCAGCGTACCGCCGATGATGATACCGCTTTTCATGTCACCGAGAATAAAACCGATCAGGGTACAGGCGACCAGCGGACGGTGAAACTGAAACTCGTCGAGGACAGAACCCATCCCGGCGATACAGGCAACGATAAATATCAGTACAATCTGAAGAGTGGTAATCTCCATTGCACTTCTCCTATGACCAAAGATCTCTGAGTAAAGTAATTATTGGCTGTCGCCATTAATTGAGTTTGTTAATCAGGTCCATCATTTTTAACCGACTGTCGGACGAGACTTTACGAACTTCCAATTCAATACCGCGCTCGTTTAATTTCTTAAACGCTTCGATATCTTTTTCATCAACCGAAACGGCGTTGTTCACCTGGGTTTTGCCCTGACGGAACGCCATACCACCGATATTCACCGACTTGATATCCACACCGGCCTCCACCAAACGCCAGACGTCGGTCGGGTTGGTGAACAGAAACATCACGCGATCGCCGGCGTATTTCGGGTTGTTCCAGACGCGGATGGCTTTCGCCACGTCAACCACATGTGCGGTGACGCCCGGCGGGGCAACCTGAGTCAGTAAGGTCTTGCGAACGTGATCGGCGGCAACTTCGTCACTGATCACGATGATGCGAGTGACGTCGGTTTCCTTGGTCCAGCGGGTCGCAACCTGACCGTGAATCAAACGGTCATCGATGCGGGCCAGGCCGATTTTCATATGGTCATTAGGGCCCAGCGGTGCCTGAGGCGCAGCGGGTTTTGCGGCAGGAGCACTCTGTGGTGCCGCGGGCTTAACACTCTCTTCGGCTGGTTTTTTCAGCGCTTTCACGCCCTCACGGCCGGTTTCCAACGCCAGTGCGACCAGATCGTCGAAGCCAGGGTTGTCATCTCGTGCCATGAACGTTTCCACCAACATCGGAATGTTAACCCCGGTGACGACCTCATAGTTTTCTTTATCGACGGCAATGCGGCTGGCCGCATTGAACGGGCTGCCGCCCCAGGTATCGACCAGGAACAGGACGCCACCGCTGGTGTCGAGCCCACTGATTTTTCCGTTGTATTTCTCGATTAACGTTTCGGCATTTTCACCGGGGACGAAATCTATAAAAGCGACGTTGTCCTGTTCGCCCAATAGCATTTCCGTCGTTTTCAGCAATTGTTCTGCTGCGGTCCCGTGTGTGCCGATGATAATAGCTATTGCCACTCGCTACCTCCTCATTGAACTTCATGCACGGATTGTGTCGTTGTTTAGTTCATTTCCTTGCTGGCAGTCACCTGCGTGGTTCAGATACATTATGGTAGAAATTTGGAAACCCGCCGTTAACATTTCCCGCGCAGTTTCAAACGCCTGTGCGCAATGAACCCCATCAACGCCATTTATTTTAGTGAGTGAAAAAATAAATTTTGTGACGTTGCTCTGTTATTGAACGCTCGGATAAGTCCTAAGCCGGTGTTTGCGGAATTAAACACCAGAGCTGTTACAAGACGATGCAGAAGGTAAAAAAGCTTCTTTGCCGGCAAAAAAATTCCTGCTAGAGTATTTCTTCTTTCATATTTAGGAGTGAAGGGCCTCAGCCCACCCTATGGACTGTCACCGAAGTTACTGTTTTTCAAGGTTCCACCCGCCACCTGCTGGCGTTGTACAAGTCACACGGCCGTTCGGCCATCCCCCGGTACTGCAATCCCGATATCTTGCTGTTTCTGTCCGCGCCCTTGCTGCGTCGGCATTGTCACGTCTGAGCACCGCTCGGCCATCCCGTCTTTTTTTCGGAGTCTGATATGGAATTTTTAATGGACCCCTCAATTTGGGCTGGGTTACTGACACTGGTGGTATTGGAAATTGTACTGGGTAT
Source organism: Serratia sp. BW106 (assembly GCF_002607755.1). Lineage (NCBI taxonomy): Bacteria > Pseudomonadati > Pseudomonadota > Gammaproteobacteria > Enterobacterales > Yersiniaceae > Serratia > Serratia sp. BW106. The sequence goes on along the minus strand of NZ_MCGS01000023.1, from coordinate 120,305 downwards.
CGACAACCTGGTGTTTATCGCCATTCTGGCCGATAAGCTGCCGCCGAAGCAGCGTGATAAAGCGCGCATCCTCGGCCTGTCGCTGGCGCTGTTTATGCGTCTGGGCCTGTTGTCGGTTATTTCCTGGATGGTGACGCTGACCACACCGCTGTTTAGCGTTGGGGAGTTCAGCTTCTCCGGTCGCGACCTGATCCTGCTGTTCGGCGGGGTGTTCCTGTTGTTCAAGGCCACCATGGAGCTGCACGAACGGTTGGAAGGGCAAACGCACCAGGATGGCGCCAACCGCGGCTATGCCAAGTTCTGGGCGGTGGTGGTGCAGATTGTGATCCTTGACGCCGTGTTCTCACTCGACGCGGTGATCACCGCTGTGGGCATGGTGAACGACCTGCCGGTCATGATGACCGCCGTTGTCATCGCCATGGTGGTGATGCTGGTGGCTTCAAAACCGCTGACTAACTTCGTGAATGCGCATCCTACTATTGTGGTGCTGTGTCTGAGCTTCCTGCTGATGATCGGCCTGAGCCTGATCGCCGAAGGTTTTGGCTTGCATATTCCTAAAGGTTACCTGTACGCCGCGATTGGTTTCTCAATCCTGATTGAGCTGTTTAACCAAATCGCCCGCCGCAACTTTATCAAGCATCAGGCTCATCGCCCGATGCGTGAACGCACCGCAGAGGCGATCATGCGCCTGATGGGGCAACAGCGGGCACAGCAGACGGACGAAACGGCACCGCAGCCGGTGGATGAAACCTTCGCCGAAGAAGAACGTTATATGATCAGCGGCGTGTTAACGCTGGCCTCACGTTCACTGCGTAGCGTGATGACGCCACGCACCGAGATTTCATGGGTGGATTGCGATCGTTCCCGTGAAGAGGTGCGTGAGCAACTGCTGGATACGCCGCACAGCCTGTTCCCGGTTTGCCGTGACTCGCTGGATGAAATTATCGGTGTGGTTCGTGCCAAGGATCTGCTGGTGGCGGTAGAACGGGGTGATGATATTGCCGAGTTTGCCGCGCGCACGCCACCGATTGTGGTGCCGGACACCATGGACGTGATTAACCTGCTGGCGGTATTGCGCCGTGCCAAGGGGCGTCTGGTGGTGGTGACCAACGAATTTGGCGTAGTGCAGGGGCTGGTCACGCCACTGGATGTGCTGGAGGCGATTGCCGGTGAATTCCCGGACGAGGATGAAACGCCCGATATCGTGGTGGAAGATGCCGGCTGGCTGGTGAAGGGCGGAGCCGATCTGCACTCACTGGAACAGGCGCTGAACTGCGAGGATCTGGTTAGTCCGACGGCGGATTTCGCCACCCTGGCGGGGTTCCTGCTGTCCCACTACGGTCAGATGCCGGCGGTGGGCGAAACGGTAGAACTTAACCGACTGCGTTTCGAAGTCGTTGCCGTGTCCGAGTACCGCATTGAATTGGTGCGTATTACCAAGGTGGAGCCTCACGACGAGGAACACCAGTAACACCGGGGCCGGGGGCATCACGCCTCCGGCTTGCTTTCTTGTTCCTTCTGCCGTTCCTCCCGCTGATTCACCGTCCGCAATCTTGATTCGTACTGCTGTAACCACAGCGGGAATACATTGATCGGCATCGGCTTGGCAAAATAGAAGCCCTGCAGCGCGTTCACCTCGCGTGAGCGAAGATAATCCGCCTGCTCGGCGGTTTCCACGCCCTCGGCCACCAGCCTTAATTTCAGGCGTTGCGCCAGCGTGATAATGGTATCGGTGACGGTAGCGTTAATCGCATCGGTGCCGATAGCCGCGGTAAAGCCACGGTCGATCTTCAATACGTCTGGGCTGAGTTTCTTCAGATAGCTGAGTGAACTGTGCCCGGTGCCAAAATCGTCGATCGCCAACATGATACCCATTTCCTTCAGCGTTTTGATTTGCTCATACTGAATTTCCGACAGGGCGGTGCGCTCGGTCAACTCCAGCATCAGCGAAGGCATGGGGTGGGCCGGCAGCCACAGGCGGCGGATGTCATCGATAATGGTCACCCCATTGAAATGCTCAGCCGCGACGTTAATGCTGATATAAAAAGATGGGCGTGGCGGGAATAACTGCAGGTTTTCCACCACGGTGGTCATCAGGTAACGGGTCAGGGCGATGATTAAGCCATGCTGCTCCGCCAGCGGAATAAAAACGTCGGGGGAGATCCAGCCCTGGCGTTTGTTCTTCCAGCGCAGCAGCATCTCAACCCCGACGCAGCGGCCGGTTTCTGCATTGATGATTGGCTGACAGTAAACGCGGAATTCGCGATGGGAAATGGCGTGACCAATATGGTACGACAGGCTCATGCGGTTTGCCGTTAGCAGATACACCACATAGGCCGCCAGCAGGCTGATCAACAACGACAATGGGATATGGCGTGGCAGCGCTGCCAACGCCAGCATGCTGGCCTGAGGGCCGAACAGCGAAATAGAGAACGGATACTGAGTGGATTTTGCGGTAAAGCGCAGGTTGGTTGTCAGGGTATCGCTACGCAAAATTTCCCGGCGGCCATATTCCAGGCTGTAGTCGCCGACGTTCAGCACCACCCGCTGTGCATAGGGTTCCTGGGGTTCCAGCAGGAAGTTTGCCAATAACTCAATATTGAAGACGTGTAACACGCCGTTGCTGCGGTTATCTGCCTCGGTTGGGGTCCACATGATCAGGGTTGGCACGCCTTTGGCGACCGAGAGTGAAGGGCGCAGCGCCAACGTCGCGCCATCGTTTGCTATTGCGGGCAAAATAGCGGCTAAAACATAGGTACGGGCACCAAACAGGCTGGAACAGTAAATAATGCCGTCTTTGACCAATAGCATGGCCCGTAAAGCCTGATTTTGTGCGGCGCGAAAACGTAACGTCGGCATCGCGATTTCACAGGATTGACTCAACATCGGCATACTGCGTTTGGCTTGCAGCTTGGCTGGCGTCAGCAAATCATTAATCTTGGCGACGGTACGGGTGGCAAGCACCTGTCGGCTTTGTTCAATGGAGCCAAGCTCCTGATAATAGCGGGTATACAGTGACAGCAGTAGAATAGCCAACCCGACCGCCCCGGCCAGTAGCCAACGGTAATAGCGGTATTTGGTCACGGCAAGTTGGGTCATCAACATCGCTCAATCCTTGTTCGGTAAGCCAGCCCAGAACCACCGTCAGGCCAAACAGCCCTGCATGATCCTCGGCTAATTCTAGCCTGTCGTTATACAAGAGTGATGGTAACCCAGTAAATTATTTAAATTTAGTGAAACAGAGGGCTAAATTGCAGGTTAACCGCAGGATAGACGGAATATTCTTCGTGGGCTTGGTGTGACGCTGTCACTAAAGTGACGTTAATGATTTGATTAATCAGGGTCATAGCAAGAAAAACCCCGCCATTAAGGCGGGGTTAGAGGGTCAGTCACATTGCACTTTGATCGCCAACCCACCGCGAGAGGTTTCGCGATATTTGGCGTTCATGTCTTTGCCGGTTTCGTACATGGTTTCGATCACCTTATCCAGAGACACGCGTGGCTCACTGGTGCGACGCAAGGCCATACGCGCCGAGTTGATCGCTTTCACGGAAGCAATGGCATTACGTTCGATACAAGGCACCTGAACCTGGCCGGCAACCGGGTCACAGGTCAGCCCCAGGTTGTGCTCCATGCCGATCTCTGCCGCGATGCAAACTTGCTCCGGACTCCCGCCCAGCAGTTCGGCCAGGCCGGCTGCCGCCATTGAGCAAGCTACACCCACTTCCCCCTGACAGCCCACTTCGGCGCCGGAGATAGAGGCATTCATCTTGTACAACGCACCGACTGCGCCCGCCGCCATAAAGTAACGGATGTAGATATCCGGGCTGACGGATTCAATAAAGTGGTCGTAGTAAGCCAACACGGCCGGAACGATACCACAGGCGCCGTTGGTCGGTGCGGTAACCACACGGCCACCGGCGGCGTTCTCTTCGTTGACCGCCAGCGCGAACATATTGACCCAGTCAATCACGTTCATTGGGTCGCTGGACAGCTTGTCGGAAGACACCAGCAGGCGGCGCAGCGCAGAAGCACGGCGTGGTACACGCAGTGGCCCCGGCAGCACACCTTCGGTATTCAGGCCACGGTCGATACAGGCGCGCATGGTCTGCCAGATATTACCGAAGTAGGTCTCGATATCCTGCTTGCTGTGCAGCGCCAGTTCGTTCTGCATCACCAGACCGGAAAAGGACAGCCCGGTATCACGGCAGTGGGCGAGAATATCACGAGCAAAACTGAACGGATAAGGAACGCTCAACTCGTGCGCGTCGGCCTTGCCGAAGTTCTCTTCGTCGACGATAAAACCGCCGCCGAGCGAGTAGTAGGTCTTGCTGTAAACTTGCTTGTCCCCAGCGAAGGCGTGGATCTGCATGCCGTTCTCATGCAGCGGCAAATTGTCGCTGCGGAAAACCATGCCACCATCACGTGGGAAATCAACCTCATGCAGGCCGTTGGCCAGCATCAGGCGTTGACGTTGTTCTACATCGCGAATAAAGCCCGGGATGCTATCGATATCAACGGTATCTGGCATATTGCCCGCCAGGCCGAGGATGATAGCGATATCGGTATGGTGACCTTTACCGGTCAATGAGAGTGAGCCGTAAACATCTACGGCAACACGCGTGATAGAAGGCATCAGGCCTTGATTTACCAGATCGTCGACAAACTGTTTGCCGGCTTTCATCGGTCCAACCGTATGAGAGCTGGACGGGCCGATGCCGATCTTAAACATGTCGAAAACGCTAATCACGCTAAAACTCCTTAGAGGCATATTGTTATGGCTGCGGCGGTTAAAAACCGAGCAGGGAACAGCGATATTGTAAAAGGGCCACGCGGGTTTGGCTGCCTTTTTCGCATGAAATAAAATAATCCGTGGTGTTAGTTTTGTTGCTGATTGCCTCAGGCATTCGGCCGGCCGTGGAACCTCCGTTGCCTAAACTCGGTTAATGGCAATCGCGCCAGCTTCCACTGCTGAACGCGGCCGGCTTAAACCTTGCTTAAATAGTGGTTTATTCCGGACGACGGTATTTTACAGGTATTTCGTAAGGTTGAAGAGAGGGTTTACAGTTTTTTTAAAACTCTGATAGACAGGAAGGTAGTTGAAAAAACAAACCAATGAAGTGATGACGATCGCTTTACCCACGCCAGTGGTACAGGTAACCGTTTGGCTTGTGATGGGGGTTACATTATTGGCGCTAAATGCTGACCTGTTGCGCCAGTCTTCGAATGATGGCGGCAGTCAAACCCCAGACAAATTGGCTCTGATACCAGGACAAATAAATGCGGTGCGAATGGCCGGCACGCTGAATATCCAGCGGGTAATAGCGCGAAAGTGTCAGCGCTTCGTGCAGCGGCATTTCAAACACGTCGGCCACTTCGTCTTCATTGGCGAAAAATTGCACATCGGGTGAGATCAAACCGACCACCGGGGTCACCTGAAAACCGGTGCTGCTGTCGAGCGGGGCCAGTTGACCGAGAATGGTCACTGCCTGCGGGGGGATAGCCACTTCCTCCTGAGCTTCGCGCAGGGCGGTGATAATCGCCGAGCCGTCTTCAGCGTCGGTTTTACCGCCCGGAAACGCCACCTGGCCCGGGTGTTTGCGCAGCGAATCGGCACGGCGCGTCAGTAACAGTGTGGGTTCGGGGCGACAGATAATCGGGATCAGCACCGCGGCCGGGCGAATGTTATGTGAGATCTGCGCTGCCTGTGGCAGTTGCAGTTGAAAGCGGCTGATAAAGGCTGCCAGCGAGGCCGGATAAGTCGGTGGATTCACGAAGCGATAAACTCCCCCAGTTGCGGCAGGATGCGGCCGACTTTATCAAAGGTTTCCTGGTATTCCGCCTGTTCCTGGCTGTCGGCAACGATGCCGCCACCGGCGGAACAATAAATACGGCCGTTTTCGGTGATCAGGGTGCGGATAGTGATGTTGGTGTCCATGGTGCCGCAGGCGCTGATATATCCGATGCTGCCGCAGTAGGCATTACGTCGCTGGGGTTCCAGTTCTTCAATAATTTCCATCGCTCGCACCTTGGGCGCACCGGTGATGGACCCCCCAGGGAAACAGGCGCGCAGCAGTTCGGTCGCCGGAGTGTGCTGCGGCAGGGTGGCGGTAATGGTGCTGACCAGATGATGTACCGCCGGGAAAGGTTCGACCACGAACAGTTCGGGAACCTGCACGCTGCTCGGTTCGGCGACGCGGCCGATATCATTGCGCAGCAGGTCGACAATCATCAGATTCTCCGCACGGTCTTTGGCGGAATTCGCCAACCGTTGCGCCTGCTGTGCATCCTGTTCAGCATCGGCCAACCGCGGCAGGGTGCCTTTGATGGGCCGGGTTTGGATCCGTTGATTCTCCAGCCACAGAAAACGCTCGGGTGAAACGCTGAGCACGGCGTTGTCCGGCAGGCGCAGGAAGGCGGAGAAGGGTGCGCGGTTGCTGGCGCTCAATTGCTGAAAGGCTTGCCATTCATCGCCCTGATAGTCGGCAGAAAAACGTTGCGCCAGATTGATTTGATAACAATCCCCGCTGCGCAGGTAATGCTGAATACGCTGGAATTTATCACCATACTGCTGCCGCGTCATGTTGGCCTGCCAGGGGCTGGTCAAGGAAAATGCTGACCGGGGCGCGGGCTGTTGACTGTGGAGCCACTGCCAGCGCTGCTCTACATCAGCATGGCTGAGCAGGGTTAGCCTTTGTTGGTGGTGATCGGCTATCAACGCCCAGTCATAAATGCCGACCGCCATGTCCGGCAAGGCGATATCCGCCAGTGCCCGCTGCGGCAGTTTCTCTACCCGGCGGCCTAAATCGTAACCGAACAGCCCGAGGGCCCCGCCCTGGAACGGTAGGTTGGTATCCGCATCCGGCTGCAGGTTCTGTTGTTCCAACTGCTGTTGTAACAGGCTGAAAGGATCTTCCGGCGACTGCCAGCAGGCTTCACCACGGCGGATCTCGGTTGAGGGGCCGCGCGTGGTCAGAGTGGCACAGGGCGCCGCGACCAGAATATCAAACCGGTTATGCGAGTGTTCGGCAAAACCGGAATGCAGCAACATCGCCCAAGGCTGTGAAGCCAGCGGGGCAAACAGCTCCAGCAGGGCGGTGCGGGTGTAGGGCAAAGACTTGATATTCGGTGCGGTTGCGCTCATGGGCCTCAATAAACCTGACTGACGGGGCGGCTGTTTCTGCAGGCTATTCTGCCATATTCAACCGGTTGGCGCATGCTCTGGCTGCACGCTACACTGCACACTTCATATAAACCGCGAGTAAACAATTTTGCAAATGAAGCATTTTTTGCGACTTTGGCTATAATCCAATATGTTAAAAACTACATCAATGAATGGCTAAGATAATTCTTGATTTCGATGATTTGAATTTCAAACACTAAAATTCACTATTAGTTTCATTCAGTTATTGTTTTTGCTTGTTATCAGTCATCTGTGAGAGCACAGAGCTTAAAATATAAATGGTAACAAGACGCATTTGTGCCTGCGACTTTGTCGGTTGGCCCGTGCCTTATTTAATTTAATTGCACCCTGATATTTTTTAAAAATAGAAATATTCATTCGTTACCTTTGCGAAGAGCTGCCTATGCCCCTAATGCTGAGTGTCATTGTCCCGTTGCACAACGTGGGTAAATTGTTTGAGCCGTTTCTGGCATCGCTGCTGGCACAAGATGAGCAGCGGCTGGAGGTGATCATTGTTAATGATGGTTCTACCGACGGCTCTGGAGATATCGCTCACCGTTATGCAAAGCAACACCCACATATTACCGTCATCGACCAGCTTAATGCCGGCGTGTCCAATGCGCGTAATGCCGGGTTAGCGATCGCCAGGGGTAAATATGTGGCGTTCCCCGATGCCGATGATTTATTGGCGCCTGAAATGTATTCAACGCTGGTAGAATTGGCCGAGCAAAATCAATTGGATGTTATGCAGTGTAACGGTGAACGTTATTTCACCGACGCAGATGAACTGCAGCCGATTATTCCGCTAAAACGATTGGGCGACACCGGCGTTATTAGCGGCGTCCAATGGCTGGAACGCGCACTAAAATCAAGAAAGTTTATTCATGTGGTTTGGCTGGCGGTGTATCGCCTTGATTTTATTAAGCAGCACCGGTTGTATTTCGAACCGGGTTTGCATCATCAGGATATTCCCTGGACGACAGAGGTGATGTTTAATGCGCAGCGGGTGAAATACCTCAGCAAAGCGCTGTATCGCCAGCGGGTGCACGATCAATCGATCAGTAATCGCCGCCGCACGGGTAAGGCAAACGTAGAGTATCAGCGTCATTACATGAAAATCGTGGCCATGCTGGTGGCGCTTAACCAGCGCTATGCCGACAAAATCGACATTCGCCCGGCTTTCCACTGGCAGATCACCCGCGAGGCATTGGGCATTTGCCACAGCATTCGCCGTGAACCTGAACTGGCGGCGCAGTGCCAGATCACCGATGAGTTCTATCAAAATGGCATCGATCGGGCGATGGTTGACAACGCACGCGGGCTCAAACAGGATTGGCACGTCATTCTCTGGCTGCACCGTCTGAAGCAGTGGCGGCACGGCGACTCACGTTCACTGCAGGCTACTGAATAACAGGCGTAGGGTTCTGCCGGTTAAAGGCGTATACTCAGCCTCCATTTTGCCGGAGAGAAACACATGCTTGCAGGTATGCCGTCACTGAGCCATCTAGAGCAGCAGGAAGCTGCGGACCGTATCCATCTGTTGATGGAACAAGGCATGAGCAGTGGTGAAGCCATCGCGCGCGTCGCGCAGGAAATCCGCGAAAAACATCAGGGTGACCAGGTTAGCGTCATGTTTGATGATGAAGACGACGAAGAAGAGTATCAGGAACGGCCGGACGATCAGGCTGACGATGACTCGGAAGAAGACGAAAACTATTGATGTTGCTGGGGCCGGCAAGCCGGCCCCAAAGCGTTAACCTTCAATTACCACCGCCGCCGCGGCCAATTTGGCCGACTCCACCGCCAGCTCTACATTTTCTGCCGTAGCCAGCGCGACGCCCATCCGACGTTGACCGTTAATTTCCGGCTTGCCGAACAGACGCAGTTGATTGTGGCCGACCAACGCGCGATCCAGACCGCTGAAACGCAGATCACTGCTGGTCAGCTGTGGCAGGATCACCGCAGAGGCTGAAGGGCCGAACTGGCGAATGGCACCAATCGGCAGACCGAGGAAAGCGCGAACGTGCAGCGCGAATTCTGACAGGTCTTGTGAAATCAGAGTCACCATGCCAGTGTCGTGTGGGCGCGGTGAAACCTCGCTGAAGATCACCTCATCGCCACAGACAAACAGCTCAACGCCAAACAGGCCAAAACCCCCCAGCGCCTTCACCACATTTTCTGCAATCGCCTGCGCGCGGCTCAGCGCCAGTTCGCTCATCTGCTGTGGCTGCCATGACTCACGGTAATCGCCATCTTCCTGACGATGGCCGATCGGTGCGCAGAAATGCACACCGTCGACCGCACTGATGGTCAACAGAGTGATTTCAAAATCGAACTTCACCAGGCCTTCGACAATTACCCGGCCACCGCCGGCGCGCCCCCCCTGTTGGGCATAATCCCAGGCGGCTTGCAGTTGTTCCGGGTTGCGAATCAGGCTTTGGCCTTTGCCGGAGGAGCTCATCACCGGCTTGATAATGCACGGGTAGCCGATTTCATCGACTGCCTGCCGAAATGCAGGTTCGCCGTCGGCAAAGCGGTAACTGGAGGTCGGCAAGCCGAGGGTTTCTGCGGCCAGACGACGGATGCCTTCGCGGTTCATGGTCAGACGGGTTGCTTCGGCACAGGGGACTACGTGGTGTCCTTGTTGTTCCAACTCGACCAGCATGCTGGTGGCGATAGCCTCGATCTCCGGCACGATGTAATCAGGACGTTCCTGCTCAATCACGGCTTTCAGCGCGTTGCCGTCCAGCATGTTAATCACGTGACTGCGATGTGCCACGTGCATGGCGGGGGCGTCGGCGTAGCGATCGACGGCAATCACTTCGAGCCCCAAACGCTGGCATTCGATAGCAACTTCTTTACCCAGCTCGCCGGAGCCGAGCAACATAACGCGGGTGGCGGACGGGCGCAGGGCGGTTCCAATAGTTAACATAGTCTGGTACCTGGATCTGTGGCGTGTAACGCGGTCTGATAATGGCCTCGCAGTATATACGAAAACGTTTGCGTGTGCAGCCGGGGGCTATTGTGCTGTCGGTGAGAGGGGGAAAAGGCGTGGGGAGCGGCTTTTTTTATGCGTGAAATCCGTAATCCAGCCTATCTCTGTTATCATCTGCGGCTGATTCGGTGCTGCCGTGGGCGCGCCGCCATTCCATTTGCCATATAAGAGTTATCGCCGTGAGCACAGTATCTTTTTCTTCCCTGCCGCTGCCAGCCGAACAGTTGGCCAACCTCAACGAACTGGGGTATGCCGAAATGACACCGGTGCAGGCCGCCGCACTGCCCGCCATCCTGAATGGGCAGGACGTACGTGCCAAAGCAAAAACCGGCAGCGGTAAAACGGCGGCGTTCGGCATCGGTTTGCTGGACAAAATTAACGTCGCCCAGGTGGCCGCGCAAGCGCTGATCCTGTGTCCGACGCGTGAGCTGGCTGACCAGGTGAGCAAAGAACTGCGCCGTCTGGCACGCTTCACCCAGAACATCAAGATTTTGACTCTGTGCGGCGGCCAGCCTATGGGGCCACAGCTCGATTCGTTGGTGCATGCCCCCCATATCGTGGTGGGGACGCCGGGGCGCATTCAGGAACACCTGCGCAAGAAAACGCTGGTACTGGATGAACTGAAAGTGCTGGTGCTGGACGAAGCCGACCGCATGTTGGACATGGGGTTCGCCGATGACATCGATGACGTGATCAGCTATACACCGCCTCAGCGTCAAACGCTGTTGTTCTCGGCAACCTATCCGAGCGGGATTGAACGCATCAGCGCCCGTGTGCAGCGTAGCCCGTTAAATGTGGAAGTGGACGACGGTGAAGAACAAACCACCATCGAACAACGCTTCTATGAAACCACCCGCGATCAGCGTCCTGCGGTGCTGGTGTCGGCAATCCGTCATTACCAGCCTTCTTCCTGCGTGGTGTTCTGTAACACCAAGCGTGACTGTCAGAGCGTGTATGAAGCGCTGGAAGCTCGCGGCATTAACGTGCTGGCGCTGCATGGCGATCTGGAACAGCGCGATCGTGACCAGGTGCTGGTGCGCTTTGCCAACCGCAGTTGCCGGGTGTTGGTGGCGACCGATGTCGCTGCGCGCGGTCTGGATATCAAAGAGCTGGAGCTGGTCGTCAACTATGAGCTGGCATTTGATCCGGAAATCCACGTGCACCGTATCGGTCGTACCGGCCGTGCTGGTTTGAGTGGCAAGGCGATCAGTCTGTGTACGCCGCAAGAAATGACGCGTGCGCATGCGATTGAAGAATATTTGCAGATCAAGGTTAAGTGGGCACCGGTATCTGAGCTGAGCGGCGCGGGTAATACCACGCTGGAAGCCGAAATGGTCACCCTGTGCATCGACGGTGGGCGTAAGGCCAAGATCCGTCCAGGCGACATTCTTGGCGCATTGACCGGCGATGCCGGGCTGACGGCGGCAGAAGTCGGCAAGATCGACATGTTCCCGGTGCATGCCTATGTAGCGATCCGCAAGGAAAGCGCGCGCAAGGCACTGCAACAGCTTCAGCAGGGCAAAATCAAGGGTAAGAACTGCAAGGTGCGGTTGTTGAAATAAGTCGCGTCAGGGGTGTGCTTGCATCCCTGCGTAATATCACCTTATACTGTATAAAAATACAGTATTCTAACCTTTGAGGAATGCACACATGGCAGTTGAAGTTAAATATGTGGTGGTGAGAAACGGTGAGGAAAAGATGACTTTCGCAACCAAGAAAGAAGCCGACGCTTACGACAAAATGCTGGATCTGGCGGATAGCCTCGGTGAATGGCTGCAGCAGTCACCTCTGACCCTGGATGATGAGCAGCGTGAAGGGCTGAGCTTCTTCCTGGCGGAGAATAAAGACGTGCTGGGGCAAATTCTGCGCGGCGCTGCACCGGCGGAAGCACCGAAGAAACCCGCCAAAGTGAAAACGGAAAAACCTGTCGCTACCACTAAAGAGGGATCTGCGTCAGAAAAGCAGGCAGCATAATGACTTATGTTGCGGCAATGTGATGAAAAAGGATCTAGAATGAGCCGTGAAATAACTTTCTTCAGCCGCTTTGAGCAAGATATTTTGGCCGGGCGCAAAACCATTACCATTCGGGATGCCAGTGAATCCCACTTTCAACCCGGTGAGGTTTTACGCGTTAGCCGCAATGAAGACGACGTATTTTTCTGCCAGATTGAAGTGCTGTCAGTCACACCGGTGCGCCTGGAGGCGTTAACCGAACTGCATGCCCGGCAGGAGAGCATGTCACTCAGCGAACTGAAGCAGGTGATCAAGGAAATCTATCCGGGGCTGGATGAGCTGTTTGTCATCACCTTCGCCAAACGCTGATCTGTCGCCAGGCCAGTTGTGAGCCAAGGGCCAATGCCTGCGGATAGCGTTAATCACAACTGGAGGGAATATGAAAACAACGGGACTGAGTTTGGCCGTAGCGCTGTTGGCTATGGCGGGTTTAACCACCACGGTGCAGGCGCAGGAGCAACGCAGCGCCAAAGTGGCACAATGCCAGGGGTTGCAACCGGCTGATGTCGCCGCTCAGGTGAAACGCGATTTTCTGCAAAACCGTATCACGCGTTGGGAATCAGATAAAAAGCTGCTTGGCACAGCCACCCCGATAGCCTGGATTAGCCCGGAAGCCATTACCGGTAAGGACGCTGTTTGGCAGGTTCCCTTGACGGTCCGCGGTACCAAACAGGATAAAACCTATAACGTGATCCTGGACTGTAACGCCGGTAAGATTACCTACAGCGAACCACAGTAATCACATGATTTTCAGGCGGTGCTGCGCATAGCTTGCCCAATTGAAAAGACTCAGCCCGCCTTATCAGCGGGCTTTTTGTTTTAAACTGCGGCTCTTAGTCGGTAAACGGGATCACCAACTCACCCGGTTTCACTTCCAGACCTTTAGCCAGTTTCTTCGCCATCGCTTCGGTTTTACTGTTATCCGGGTTCAGCACGTAGGCCGGTTTTTGGTCGAAGTAGGATTTCAGCGACTGATTCAGGTAAGGCGTTAGCGCTTTCATCACCGTCTGCATCTTCTCCGGCTGCACGCTATAGTCGGTCAATTCCATGTCCTTCAGGAATACCGCGCCTTGCTCACGGTCATAGACCGGCTGTGCCTTCAGCGTCAGCTTCAGGTCCGCAGTCTGTGGGCCGAGGATCGAGGTGATATTCACTTTCGCATCGCCGGAAAGGGTGACCTTGCCCGGTTCACTGCGGCCAATTTGGCTCTGCAACTGCGTCAGCACGATATTGGCGTCCAGCAATCCCGGCACGCCGATCTGCTTCTGGTAATCGTTATGCTTTTGCAGGTAGTCGTTGACCTCCTGCTCGCTGAGTGTGTACTGGGTCAGTTGGTTACAACCGACCATTGCGCCAACAAACGCCAGGGCTGCCACACCCATCAGAATCTTCTTCATTTTTGCCTCATAAATACTAACTGTGTAGCTAATTGATTTTTCATTATAAAGGGTAACCGACGGCTAAAGAAATCCTGCTCATCGGCGGATAACACAGATAGTGCGCGTGAAACCCGCCATGACCTATCGGATAACGCTGAAACTGTTTAGCGGCGTAACCGCAGTACCAACAGCAATACGCCACCCAGACAGGCCAGCGCACCCAGTGCCGGAAACAGCGGAATGCCCCATAACCGCAGCGAAGATTGCATCAGGTAGGGGGCCAGGCCGAGCGTGAAGGCGGCGGTGACAATGGCAATGGCCAGCGTGACGGCAGCCCGTTCCAACGCTTTGCTTAACTGATCGAGGTTCTTGAGGTTGATATCGGCGCTGATTTGCCCGCGCTTAAGGCGGCGCATGAGCAGGCGCAGGGTTTGCGGAAGTTCTTCACCTGCGTCCAGTGCTTCACCGCCCAGCGCCAACATACGCCGACGCACCGCTTCAGGGGTGTAACGCTGTAGCATGACCTGTTGCAGCATCGGTTTCAGGGTAGCGATGATATCGAAGTTGGGATCCAGTCGGTGCAATACGCCATCTGCGGTGATTAACGCCTTGAATAGCAATACCAGATCCGGCGGCAGCGCTAGCTGATGTTCACGCGCCATCACCAGAAGATCGGTCAGCGCCTTGCCCAGTGTCAAAGTAGCGGAGGCCTGCTTGTCGAGAAAGTTTTGTGCCGCCAGTTCCAGATCCAGCAGATCCAAAGGATCGCTATCCGACCAGGCGATCAGGGTATTGACGATGCCGCCGGATTCTCGTTCAGCGATGGACTGCAGCAACAGCAGCAACTGATTACGCCGCCGTTCGGAAAGCTGGCCCACCATGCCGAAATCGATAAAGCCGACGCGATTATCTGCCAACGCCATCACGTTACCTGGGTGTGGGTCGGCGTGATAAAGACGGTGTTCCAGCACCATTTTCATAAAGGCCTGGGCGCCGCGCTGGGCGAGAAGCGGGCCATCAAAGCCGGCGGTGGCCAATTGCTGTGGGTTTTCCGGCGCGATACCGGGCAGAAACTCCTGCACCAGCAGACGTTTTGACGACCATTGCCAGTAGATTTTCGGTATCACTACGTCGGGCTGTTGGGCAAATTGCTGGGCTACCCGTTCACAGTTATTGCCTTCGTGCGTCAGGTCCAGCTCGTGATTAAGCGCCGTCGCCAGCGCTCGTACCATCTGCCGTGGGCGATAGCGGGCCAGCGCCGGACTTTGCTGCTCCACGGTTTCCGCCAGATAGGCCAGCAGGCGCAAATCGGCGTGAATGGTTTTCGCCAGACCGGGGCGTAATACTTTGATCACTACCGCTTCACCGCTGTGCAGTCGGGCACGGTAAATCTGTGCCATCGAGGCGGCGGCCAGGGGTGTTTCATCAAACTCGGCAAACAGGCTGTGTGGCGAGGCACCTAAATCTGCGGTGATCTGCGGCGCCAATTCGCTCCAGGACAGGGTAGACGCCTGGCTGTGCAGGCGATCCAGTTCGTCGGTCCAGCTAGGATCCAGCAGGTCGGAGCGGGTAGCCAGGATCTGGCCGAATTTAACAAAGGTCGGCCCCAGCGCTTCCAGCGCGGCGCGCAGGCGTTGCGGCAAGGTTTGGCTATCTTGCGACTCACTGCCGCCTTCACCGCCACTTAGCAAGGTACCCAGGCCCAGCAGGCGGATCACATCCTGCAATCCGTAGCGGATTAGCACTGCGGAGATTTCTTTCAGCCGTGCCCGATCGCGGGCGGTGACCAGCACCATTTTCAACATTTGCGCGCTATATCCTTATTGCGAGAAGATCACTGTTCCATATCGAACAGCAGCGGAATATCACTGCGCTGCGCCATACGGTTACGATAGGCTTCAACGTTATCCGGCAGTGTCAGTCCGGCAACAATCGACAGCGAACGCAGCAGGGGGAACAGGTGAATATCGTCCTCCGACAGGCTGCCATTGACGGCTTCAGGGGAAACAATCAGCCCGGAAAGCGTTTGAAGATCGGCCTCCAGTTGGGCAATCAGATCGGCGCTGTCGGCCAGGTGCGTGGAAAAGTCACCGATCGAGGCTTGTTTCTTGTCGGTAAAATACTGACGGGCGCTGTCGGTGGCGAACTCTTCAAAGTCGGCGTTGGCGAAGCGCGGCAGCAGTAAATTGAGGCTGTAGCTCCCAACGTGTTGCAGCCAGTCGGCGATTGCCGGGTTGGTTTTACCGGTCAGCAGTGGCTTGCCGTCGAGGTTATCGATGTAATGCACGATATCCATGCTTTCCGGCAGATAGCTGCCGTCGTCTTTTTGCAAAATGGGCGCCATTTTCTTGCCAATCATGCTGACCGGTGTCGCCTCATCATCGTTGAGCAGGGTGACCAGGCGGACGGGCAGGTTTTTCAGGCCAAAAATCATGCGGGCTTTAACGCAGAATGGGCAATGATCGTAGATAAACAGTTTCATGCTTGCTCCGGTTGTCAGGTTTTAACAGCAATAGTTATCACAGCATACTGAGGCTGTCGCGAAGAGTTCTTGCTGGAAGGTGCGTTATCGTTGTATTACCCGCGCATCTGCGCGGGACTAAAGCAGGGGTTATTTTTTGGTTGGTACGGAATTGATCACTTCTATCAGGTGCATACGCGCCTCTTCCAGATCGATTTTATCCCGCTCGTTGGTGGCGTTAACGATCTGCAACTGTTTGATGATGTCACTCTTCAGGTCGGCATTCCCTGCGATGATATGGGCCAGCGCTTTTTCTACCAACGTTGAGCGTGCGTAGAGCATCCGCAGGTTCAGTACCATGTGTTCCAGCAGCTGCGGTAATTTTGATTCATCAGTCATCGCCAACTTCTCCTGTTTATGTTTTTACTATCAGGATAGCAGCTATGGGAAATTCGGCTGATTTTCTGGCAACTTAGAGAAAAACCTTAGCCTCCGGGAGCAATTGCCGGTGCGCTACTGCGCGGATTGAACTGCCAATAAAGTGCGAACAGGGTAATAAAGCCCACGATACCGAGCAGGATCCACGGCAGTTCCGGCATGTTCATCGCATGGCCGGTGTCGTACATCCAACCGCCGCCGGTATAACCCAATGCGCCGCCCAATGCCAGCCCCAGGCGACTGAATCCCATATAACTGCCGCGCGCGCGTGGATCGGCCAGCGAGGCGCTGAGGGTTTCACGTGCCGGTTCGGCGATGATCGAGCCGAGATAGAAACAGCAAATCAGGGTGAAGACGCTCTGCAGGCTGGTCGCCAGCCCGACCGGCATCAGGCTGAGGGTCATCAGCAGCAGGCCCGCCATTAACCGCTGTTCCAGCCGGAAACGTTTTTCGCTCCAGCGTGCCAACGGGTAGAGCAATGACAGCGACAGCGCGGCCTCAATGGCGTACATCCATTTTACCGCCGCGGGTGAACCGGCGATTTCATTAACCACGATCGGCAGCATCAGCATCACCTGTACCGACAGCATGTAGTAGCCGGTAAGGGTCAATACGTAGGTCAGGAAACGCCGATCGCGCAAGACGCGCATCATGCCTTCTTTCATTGGGGTACGAACGGTAGAAATACGGTAGGCCGGCAGCAGCCACGCGTTCCAGCCTGCCGCCAGCACGAAAATACCCGCACCGACCCAACAGACAAAGTGGAAATCATATTGCAGCAGCCAACTGCCGATCAGAGCGCCAATCACCGCGCCGGCACTGTCCTGCATCATCAACAGAGAATAGAAACGGCCGCGCTCGTGTGGCCGGGTGAGCTTAATCACCAGGGCGGTGCGAGGTGGGTCAAACAGCGTGCCGCCGAGGGCAGAAAGGGCACAGGAGAACCACAGTAGCCAGGGTTGATCGGCCATTGCCATGGTGGCGAAACCGGCGGCACGCATCAGCATACCGGTGACAATCATCGGTTTAGCGCCGAATCGATCGGCTATCGCCCCGCCGAAGATGCCCAATCCTTGCTGGATCAATTGTCGCAAACCCAGTGCGGCACCGACCACCACGGCCGCCCAGCCAAGCTGGTCGACAAAGCGAATCGAAATAAGCGGGAAAACCACAAAAAAGCCTAAAACCACTAACAGGTTATCGAGTAATAAAAAATATTTACCCAAGCTCCGAGCTTGCGATACCAGAGACATGCTTCACCACGAGCAATTAAAGGGGGGAGGAGTGCGACCGCTCTAGTTTGTACCCAATCCCGGGTTGCCGATAGGGGCGAGGTAGATAATATTTTTTTATCGTCAATATGTTGGCTGAACAGCAAAACAGCACGAAAATAGCCGTAAAATGACTAATCGCTTATTTACTGAGCGGCCGGAGTTTTACCTGCGGGGCAGGCTGCGGTTATATTAAATGAGGGTAAGTGCGGTTCTGCGCCGGTGTTTGAGAAATAATGGCTCAGGATAGGTTCGTCGCAGGATGAATATCCGGACGTGCGCCCAATAAATACTTCTTATCGAACCGTTCTGACCGCGGGGGAAATGATGTTTGGCTATCGCTCTGCATCACCAAAAGTACGCCTCACCACCGACCGACTGGTTGTCCGTTTAGTCCATGAACGCGATGCCTACCGGCTGGCCGAATACTATGCCGAAAACCGAGCCTTCCTCAAACCCTGGGAACCGGTACGGGATGAAAGCCATTGTTATCCTTCCGGCTGGCAGGCGCGGCTGGGGATGATCACCGAAATGCAAAAGCAGGGCAGCGCCTACTACTTTATCCTGCTCGATCCGGAAGAACATGAAGTGCAGGGCGTGGCCAACTTCAGCAACGTGCTGCGCGGTTCGTTCCATGCCTGTTTCCTCGGCTATTCGCTGGCCGAAAAATGGCAGGGGCAAGGGCTGATGTATGAAGCGCTGCAGTCCGCTATCCGTTATATGGTGCGTCAGCAGCGAATGCACCGCATTATGGCCAACTATATGCCGCACAATCAGCGCAGCGGCGCGTTGCTGACCCGCCTGGGATTTGAACGTGAAGGTTATGCCAAGGACTATCTGCTGATCGACGGGCAGTGGCAGGATCACGTACTGACGGCATTAACCAATAAAGAATGGCTACCGCCACGCTAAGGCCAAATAATGAAATATGAATTAAACGCTAAAGAAGCCAGGGTGATTGGCTGCCTGTTGGAAAAGCAGGTCACCACGCCGGACCAGTATCCCCTTTCCCTCAATGGCATTCAGCTTGCCTGCAACCAGAAAACCAACCGCGAGCCGGTGATGGAACTGACGGAAAGCGAAGTTCAGCAAATCCTCGACCTGCTGCTGAAGAAACATTTTCTGCGCACCTTGAGCGGCTTCGGCAATCGGGTGGTCAAGTATGAGCACCGCTTCTGCAATTCGGAGTTTGGTCAGCTAAAGCTGTCTGCTGCCGAGTTGGCAGTGATTGCCACCTTGCTGCTGCGTGGCGCGCAAACGCCCGGTGAACTGCGTACCCGTACCAATCGCATGCATGAATTTAATGACGTTACCGAAGTGGAGCAGGTGCTGGCGAACCTGAGTGCTCGTGAGGATGGGCCCTTTGTGGTGCGGTTGGCGCGGGAACCGGGTAAGCGCGAAAGCCGATTTATGCATCTGTTCAGTGGCCAAATTGACGAGGCACCGGCAGAAGCACTCCCGGCCAATGACGCCGAATTGAACGAGCGAGTGAGCGCACTGGAAAACGAAGTGGCGCAGCTCAAGCAACAACTGCAGGCGCTATTGGCCCGGGGGACGGATGAGTAAATTACGCATTGGTGTGGTTGGGCTGGGTGGTATTGCGCAAAAAGCCTATTTGCCGATCCTCAGCCAGGCGGCGGACTGGACGCTGGTCGGCGGATTTTCGCCTAATCAGCAAAAGGCGCAGCCGGTTTGTGACAGCTATCGCATGACCTGTTTTTCGCGGCTGGACAGCCTGGCACAGCAGTGTAATGCGGTATTCGTGCACAGCAGCACCGCCAGTCATTTTCAGGTGATCGAGGAGTTGCTACGTCTGGGCGTCCACGTTTATGTCGACAAGCCGCTGGCGGAGACGGTAGAGCAGGGCGAACAGTTGATCGCGCTGGCGGAAAAACAGGGCAAAACGCTGATGGTGGGGTTTAACCGTCGTTTTGCGCCACTGTATCGTCAGTTAAAGCAACAGATGCAGCAACCGGCGTCGATTCGCATGGACAAACATCGCGCCGACAGCGTCGGGCCAAACGGCCTGCGTTTTACCCTGCTGGACGATTATCTGCACGTGGTGGATACCGCGCTGTGGCTGGGTGGCGATGCGGGGACATTGCTCAGCGGTAGCCTGCGTGCTACGGATGCCGGTGAGTTGATCTATGCCGAGCATCATTTTGCGTGCGGTGAAACGCTGGTCACCACCAGTATGCATCGCCGGGCCGGCAGTCAGCGTGAAAGCGTGCAGGCGGTAACCGAGGGTGCAGTCTATCAGTTGAACGATATGCGCCAGTGGTTGCGGGAAGACTCACAAGGCGTGCTGGAGCAACCGGCGCCAGGCTGGCAAACCACGTTGGCACAGCGCGGCTTTGACGGCGCGATCCGCCATTTCATTGCTGCTGTCAGCAATCAGACGGTGCCGGAAACCGCCGGCGAGCAGGCAATTTCCGCCCAAAGGGTGATTGAAAAACTGCTGCGTGATGCCGGTTTATAAGGTAACCCCATGTAACATATGGCAGTAGCTATTCTGCCGTGGACGGGTAAACTTAGCCGATAGTTTTACTGACGCCTGCTGATGCAGGCGTCGACATTTACAGGGCACATCAGAAAAACCACATGAACCTACTAAAATCATTGGCCGCCGTCAGCTCTATGACGATGTTTTCGCGGGTGCTGGGCTTTGCCCGTGACGCGATCGTGGCGCGGGTATTTGGCGCCGGTATGGCAACAGATGCCTTCTTCGTGGCGTTCAAACTGCCCAATCTGCTGCGGCGTATTTTTGCCGAGGGGGCATTTTCGCAGGCGTTTGTGCCGATCCTGGCCGAATATAAAAACCAGCAGGGTGAAGAGGCGACGCGGACCTTTATCTCCTATGTATCCGGGCTGTTGACGCTGATACTGGCGCTGGTGACGGTGTTGGGCATGTTGGCCGCGCCCTGGGTTATCTACATTACGGCTCCGGGCTTTGCCGATTCGCCGGACAAGTTTGCCCTGACGTCGTCGCTGTTGCGCGTCACCTTTCCCTATATTTTGTTGATATCGCTGGCCTCGCTGGTCGGCTCGATCCTCAATACCTGGAACCGTTTTTCGATCCCGGCGTTTGCGCCGACGTTGTTGAACGTCAGCATGATCGGTTTTGCGCTGTTTGCCGCCCCTTACTTCAATCCACCGGTGATGGCGCTGGCCTGGGCGGTGGTGGTGGGTGGGGTACTGCAACTGGGTTACCAGCTTCCGCACCTGAAGAAGATCGGCATGTTGGTGCTGCCGCGCATCAAGCTTGGCGATGCCGGCGTATGGCGCGTGATGCGTCAGATGGGACCGGCGATTTTTGGCGTTTCGGTTAGCCAGATTTCACTGATTATCAACACCATTTTCGCCTCGTTCCTGGTTTCAGGTTCGGTTTCCTGGATGTACTATGCCGACCGTCTGATGGAGTTCCCTTCCGGCGTGCTGGGCGTGGCACTGGGGACTATTCTGTTGCCGTCACTGGCGAAAAGTTTCTCCAGTGGTAACCACGACGAGTATTCACGCCTGATGGATTGGGGCCTGCGCCTGTGCTTCCTGCTGGCGCTGCCGAGTGCGATTGCCCTGGGTATTTTGGCCAAGCCGCTGACCGTTTCGCTGTTCCAGTATGGCAAATTCAGCGCCTTTGACGCTGCCATGACTCAGCGTGCGCTGGTGGCCTATTCGGTCGGGCTGATGGGGCTGATCGTGGTCAAGGTGTTGGCACCCGGGTTCTATTCGCGCCAGGACATTAAAACGCCGGTTAAAATTGCCATTATCACGTTGATTTTGACTCAGGTGATGAACCTGATGTTTATCGGGCCGTTGAAACATGCCGGGCTGTCGCTGTCGATCGGTCTCGGGGCCTGTATTAACGCCTCGCTGCTGTACTGGCAGTTGCGTAAGCAGAAGATTTTCCACCCACAACCGGGTTGGGCGATGTTCCTGACCAAGCTGGTGATCGCGGTGATTGTGATGTCGGTAGTGCTGGTGGGTGTGATGTGGCTGATGCCGGCCTGGGATCAGGGCAATATGCTGGAGCGTTTGCTGCGTCTGGCGTTGGTGGTGGTCACCGGCGTGGTAGCTTACTTTGGCGTGTTGGGCGGTTTGGGCTTCCGCCCTCGCGACTTTGCCCGTCGGGTGGCATAAACGGATATCCCTGTCACCAATACAGTAAAAAGGGTCGCCTCTCGGCGACCCTTTTTCGTATTCAGCCTTGATGGCTTACATACGTTCGACGGTTTCGATACCCAGCGTATCCAGACCCGCTTTCAGCGTTTTGGCGGTCAGCAGCGCCAGCTTCAGGCGGCTCTGACGTGCTTCTTCACTGTCCGCATTCAGGATCTGGCAGTGTTCGTAGAAGCCGGAGAACAGACCCGCGAGGTCGTACAGGTAGCTACACATCACGTGCGGAGTGCCTTCGCGCGCCACGGTGGTGATCACTTCTTCAAACTGCAGCAGACGGGTCGCCAGAGTGATTTCACGCTCTTCGGTCATTACCAACGGCAGGGTCAGATTGCTTTCGTCAATCCCTGCGCGCTTAAATACGGAGGCCACGCGGGTATAGGCATACTGCATATAAGGTGCGGTATTGCCCTCAAACGCCAGCATGTTGTCCCAATCGAAGATGTAATCGGTAGTGCGGCTTTTTGACAGGTCGGCGTATTTAACCGCACCGATACCCACGGCATTGGCCAGGCTTTGCATTTCTTCCGCCGGCATGTCCGGGTTTTTCTCGGTAATCAGTTTACCGGCGCGCTCCACAGCTTCATCCAGCAGATCGGACAGTTTCACCGTACCGCCTGAGCGGGTTTTGAACGGCTTGCCGTCTTTACCCAGCATCATGCCGAACATGTGGTGTTCCAGCGACAGGCTGTCCGGGATGTAGCCGGCTTTGCGCACGATGGTCCAGGCCTGCATCAGGTGTTGGTGCTGACGCGAATCGATGTAATACAGCACGCGATCGGCGCCCAGCGTTTCATAACGGTATTTGGCACAGGCGATATCGGTGGTGGTGTACAGGTAGCCGCCATCCTTTTTCTGGATGATGACGCCCATTGGATCGCCGTCTTTGTTCTTGTATTCGTCGAGGAAGACCACGGTAGCGCCTTCGCTTTCCACCGCCAGGCCTTTAGCCTTGAGATCGGCAACGATGCCTGGCAGCATCGCGTTGTACAGGCTTTCACCCATCACGTCGTCTTCGGTCAGGGTGACGTTCAGACGGTTATAGGTCAGTTGATTTTGCGCCATGGTGATGTCGACCAGCTTGCGCCACATCTTCAGGCAGTATTGATCGCCGCCTTGCAGCTTCACCACATAGGCGCGAGCGCGTTCGGCAAAATCGGCGTCTTCATCGTAGTGCTTCTTCGCTTCACGATAAAACTGTTCCAGATCGGACAAGTCCATATTGCTGGCGTTTTCGTTCTGCATTTTTTCCAGATAGGCGATCAACATGCCGAACTGGGTGCCCCAGTCGCCAACGTGGTTGGCGCGGATCACTTTATGGCCCAGGAACTCCTGGGTACGTGCGGCGGCGTCACCGATGATGGTGGAACGCAGGTGGCCGACGTGCATTTCTTTCGCCACGTTAGGGGCAGAGTAGTCAATAACGATGGTTTGTTGTTTTACCGGGGCAATATCCAGTTTGGGTGCGCTCAGCACGCGATCGGCTTGCTGCGCGACCCATGAACTGTTCAGGAAGATATTGATAAAGCCGGGACCGGCGATTTCTACTTTGCTGGCGACGTCGCCGAGATCAAGCAGTTGCACCACTTTTTCCGCCAACTGGCGCGGTGGCATGCCAAGTTTCTTGGCAACGGACATCACGCCATTGGCCTGATAGTCGCCAAACTGCGCTTTTGCGGACTGACGGACCTGGGCTTCGCAATCGGCGGGTGCGCCTGCGGCAATCAGCGCCTGGCTGACTTTATCTGAAAGAAGAACCTGAATATTCACCGGGTTACCTTAATGACGAACGAGGGGCCGTGTGCCATGCCCCTGCGGGATTCAAAGGTGGTTTTCTGGCTGCGCGTCAAGACGGCGGCCCACCACAAAACAGCCTGTAATTGTAACCGATCTGATGGGTTACGTCAGCAGTTGACGCGGGAGGATTAGGCGAAAGTCGGGGTTCATAAATGCCCGCCGGCTATGAGTGAAAAATGCAGATGGCAATGAGGGGTGCATACGAGAAAAGACATGAATGGGATAAAATGGAATCAGCGAGGTTAGTGTTTTTTCTTTCGACGGCCAGCATCCAGCGTGTTATTGCGACGCGATTTAAAGTGGCGATATATCGCATAGGCAGCAATGACTACCAATAGCAAAGAAACTATTAAAAGGAACATAAGTGATTATCTCTAACTCAATTTTCACTAAAGTAGCTCAATTGATATTTTCAAGCAATTACGTCGCTTCTGTTTAGGAAGATTCTCAGGTGTGGTGATTAATAAAGTGATGTAAAAACAGTCTGTTGGTATTTTTGTTTGAGTCTGGCTCCATTTTCCTCGTTAGGAGGTTAACTATTTCTTAAGCTTTTGTAAGTAACGGATGGCGTGAATGGCCTTACTTAATAAGTTAGTAATACTTTCAACATGCCAGTCATAAGAAAAAGCTATAAACTTATGCTGCAACTATTTTCATGAATTAAAAACCAGCAAAGGCTAAGCCAAAGTGTAATAAAGCCGAGGAAATTATTCTTTTGTGCTTTTTATGACAAATGAATGGCAGATTTATTCTGGCGTGGAAATTTGAACCAGGAAATGGCCACTTTCCCCGTCAGCCGAGTGGATAGCTACGCCTCAGGCGTGTAAATTACCCCCCCTGAAAACCGCTTTCCGTAGTTGCGAGGATCCTATGACCACCTTCCCGGCGATTGCCGAACTGAATGATTTAGCGCTGGACCTGCCACGCTTTGAACTGGCGTTGAGCCGGTTTGCCGAAAAACTACACTTGGATTTGTCCCAGTTTACGGCCGATCATATTTCGGTACGTTGTCACCAAAACACCACGGCCGATCGCTGGCGGCAGGGGTTGCAGCAGTGTGGCTCACTGTTGTCAGAGTCGATGATTAATGGTCGTCCGATTTGTTTGTTTGATCTCCAACAGCCGCTTGAGGTTGGACCCTGGCTGATTGACTGCGTGGAGCTGCCTTATCCCGGCGATAAACGTTATCCGCATGAGGGTTGGGAACATGTTGAGCTGGTGTTGAGCGGCGAACCGGCCACCTTGTATGCGCGGGCATTGAGTCATTTGCCTGATGAGGCGCTGCTGGCACCCGGGATTAAATTGAAACAGAGCTCTCCGCAGGGCGAGGGCGAACGTTTGCCGAACCCAACCCTGGCGATCACCGACGGTACGGTGACCATTAAATTTCATCCTTATTCGATCCGGGACATTGTCGCCAGCGAACAAGCCTAATTTGGCATCAGCGCCTGGGTTGCCAGCGTCATGCGATCCAGCGCCTGGAGCAACAACTCGCGCCGACAACCGAAATTTAAGCGGACAAAGCGTCGGTTGCCAAAATCCAGCCCCGGACTTAAACCGACTCCGGCCTGCTCAAAGAAGGCGTGTGGGTTATCGACCGCCAGTTGGCTGCAGTCGATCCAGGCCAGATAGGTCG
The DNA here is from genome assembly GCF_002607755.1 of Serratia sp. BW106. Classification (NCBI taxonomy): domain Bacteria; kingdom Pseudomonadati; phylum Pseudomonadota; class Gammaproteobacteria; order Enterobacterales; family Yersiniaceae; genus Serratia; species Serratia sp. BW106. Next base: position 94,959 of record NZ_MCGS01000023.1, on the reverse strand, counting down.
CTTCGATGGGCTGTAGCAACAGACCGGGTATGGCATTAATACGTTCGGTCACCAAATCACGGTTGGCGCGCAGATATATCAACAGCGCGTCAAGCCAGGCTTGTCCATGCTGGTAGGCGGCCTGTGCGGCAACCAGTGCCAGCACGTCGACCTCCGGCACGATGCCACTGCGCGCACGGACCAGCTTTTGCCGTAACTCTGGGTTGGGAATAATCGCCATCGAGGCGCCCAGCCCGGCAATGTTGAAGGTTTTCGACGGCGACATCAGCGTGATGCTGCGCTGGGCAGCGTCTTCATTCAAGGTAGCAAAGGGGATGTGTTCGCAGCCAGGTTCAAGCAACAGGTCGCAATGAATTTCATCCGAACAGACGATCAACCCATGGGCCTGGGCAAACGCCTGTTGCTGCAATAGCTCCTGTTTGCGGTAGACGGTTCCACCCGGGTTTTGCGGATTGCACAACAACAGTAATTTCTCTTTGCCATTGAGCTGACCGGCGATGGCATTGAAGTCTAACAGCCAGCGACGGTGGTGCAGGGTTAAGGGCACCGACAGCTGTGAGCGACCTGCGAATTTTGCCGCCTTGCGAAACGGGGGGTAAATCGGTGACGGAGCCAGGGTGCCTTCACCTTCGGCGGTAAAGGCGCGCACGCATAAATTAAGACCGCAAACCATTCCAGGCAGGAAAATCAGCCATTCGGGGTTGATACGCCAACCGTAGCGCTCTAGCATGCGGCGGGTAAAAACCTCGATGAGTTCAGGGGAGGGATGACTGTAGCCGAATACTGCATGCGCTACGCGCTGCTGTAATGCGTCGATGATAGCCGGCGGTGACGGGAAATCGGTATCGGCGACCCAGAGTGGAATGATGTCGCGGTCACGATATTTATCCCACTTAACGCTGTCACTGTGACTACGGTCTACCCATTGATCAAAATTGAATGCCATAGTTACTACCCTGTATAGGTTTATACCTTTGTATCAGCCTACGAGATAAATGGAAAAATTAACAATTGCCGTCGCAGGTTAGCCGTCATCTGGGGGTGACAATGATTAAACTGGAAGTTTGCTGCTATAGCGTCGATTGCGCGCTGACGGCTGAGCGGGCAGGTGCCGATCGCATAGAATTGTGTGCCAGCCCGAGTGAGGGCGGTTTGACACCCAGCTACGGCTCATTACGCCTGGCGCGCGACAGAGTCAGCGTGCCGGTGCATCCTATCATTCGCCCACGTGGCGGAGATTTTTGCTACGGTGCGGTGGATTTCGACGTAATCAAGCATGATATTGCACAGATCCGCGATATGGGTTTTGCCGGTGTGGTGGTTGGCATGCTGGATGAAGAAGGGCATATCGATCTGCCTCGCATGCGCGAAGTGATGCGGTTGAGTGGCAATATGGCGGTGACTTTTCATCGTGCTTTTGACATGTGCCAGAACCCGATGGTCGCGCTCGATCAACTGACTCAGTTGGGTGTCGCGCGGATACTGACCTCCGGCCAACAGCAAAACGCAGAACTGGGTTTACCCTTGCTACGTGACCTGCTGCAGGCCAGTGAGGGGCCGATGATTATGGCGGGTGCCGGTGTGCGGCTGAGCAATCTGCATAAGTTTGTTGATATCGGCATTCAGGAACTGCACAGCTCATCCGGTCATGCGGTGCCTTCGACCATGCGCTATCGTAAAGCCGGTGTGACCATGTGTTCAGACAGTGAGTTTGATGAGTTTAGTCATTATTGCGTGGATGGTGAAATGGTTGAGGCGATGAAAAACTCGCTGGCGCTGGTTGATCCGCTGGCGCAAAGCGCCTAGCCAAACCCTTTACTGACTGACAACATCATCCCCGTTGAATGCAAATCCAGCGGGGATGATTGTTTTGTGCCTTAAGGCTTCCGGGCCACCAGCACGGCACGCAGCGGGGCGGGGTAACCTTCGATGGTTTTGCCAGGGTCGTTAGGGTCGAGGAACTCGGCCAGTGACTCACTGGTCATCCAATCGGTGCGGCGCTGTTCTTCGGTGCTGGTCACACACATGTCGGCAATCTTCACGTCGACGAACCCGCACTTCTCCAGCCAGCATTTCAGCGCTTCGGCTGACGGAATAAAGTAGACGTTACGCATTTGCGCATAGCGGTCGCCTGGCACCAGGACCTGATTACGGTCGCCTTCTATCACCAGGGTTTCCAATACCAATTCGCCTTCGTTAACCAACTGGTTTTTCAACTGGTACAGATGATCCAGCGGCGAGCGACGGTGATACAGCACGCCCATCGAAAATACCGTATCGAAGGCAGCCAGTTCAGGCAGTTGTTCAATGCCGAGTGGCAACAGGTGAGCGCGCTGATCGCCGCCCAGCAGTTTACGCACCGCTTCGAACTGACACAGGAACAGCTGCATCGGGTCGATGCCCACCGCCAACTGCGCACCCGCGCCAAGCATGCGCCACAGGTGATAGCCGCTGCCGCAGCCGACATCGAGAATAGTACGACCGGCCAGCGGTGAAATGTGTGGTAAAACGCGATCCCATTTCCAGTCGGAATGCCATTCAGTGTCGATATCGATGCCATACAAAGAGAACGGCCCTTTACGCCACGGCATCATGGTGCGCAGCATTTTTTCGATACCTTCCAACTGGCCCGGTGACAGCGGTGGGTCCATTTCGGTACGCACGCCGTCCAACAGGTCGAGGCGGGTCGGCGTCAGCGCCGGCAGGTGTTCAACCGAGTTAAACCACTGTTTGAACTTGCCGTGCAGCGATTCTCGCTGCCAGGCGCTGAGCTGCGCGGGCAGAGTATCCAGCCAGTGGCTGAGGTTGCTTTTCGCGATGCGCTGATAAAAATCACCGAACTCAATCATGCTGCAGCTCCTGATTTCAGGGCGATCAGTGAACCGAAGTTAAAACACTGGAACCAAACTTCCGCATGTTCAAAACCGGCCTGTTTCAGACGGGTCTTGTGGGCGGCAACGGAGTCGGTCAGCATGACGTTTTCCAGCATGCTGCGCTTTTGGCTGATTTCCAGTTCGCTGTAGCCGTTGGCGCGTTTGAAATCGTGATGCATGTTGAACAGCAACTCACCGACATCGGTATCTTCAAAGCTGAATTTCTCCGACAACACCAGCGCGCCACCCGGACGCAGCCCGCGGTAAACCTGTTCCAGCAGGCGCAGGCGATCGGCCGGCTCGAGGAATTGCAGGGTGAAGTTAAGCACCACCATGGAGGCGTTTTCGATGTTGATATCGAGGATATCGGCCTCGATCACTTCTACCGGGGTGTCGGCGCGGAAGGCGTCAATATGGCGGCGGCAGCGTTCCACCATCGCCGGGGAATTGTCTACGGCAATGATGTTGCACCCGGCCACCTTGATATTCCTTCGCATCGACAGCGTTGCTGCGCCCAGTGAACATCCGAGGTCATAGACCTGGCTGTCGGGCTGAACGAAACGTTCGGCCAGCATGCCAATCATCGAAATGATATTGGAATAGCCGGGAACGGAACGCTGGATCATGTCAGGGAACACTTCAGCGACGCGTTCGTCGAAGGTCCAGTCGCCCAGTTTGGCGATTGGGGCAGAAAAAAGAGTATCGCGGTTTGGCATGGCGGCAAATCAGTTCAGAATTCGAAGGCGCATATGCTAACAGAAAATGGCAAGAAAGAGCAGCGGAAGCAGGCGGCGTAACCGCCTGAGGTCGTGCGGGGATCAATGAAGGCTGAAAATAATATCCCACGGCAGATAGAAAATATTGGCCAGCACCATTAACACCAACGAAAGGTAGGTGGCAGTCATGCCGGAACGACGCCAGCGGACTTCACGATTGCGTAAACCGTAATAATGCACCAGACGGCCGGCCATCAACATCAGGCCACAAATATGGATCATCCACACTTCAGCGCCGTTCATCTCCATGATCACCAGCAAAACGGCGGCGATAGGAATGTATTCTACGGCATTGCCGTGAACGCGGATGGCGGTTTGTAGCTCGTAAAAGCCGCCGTCTCCGTAAGCGACACGGTATTGCATCCTTAGCCTAACCACGTCATAAGATAGTTTGATCAACAACAGTGCGCCGAGCACGACATAAAGCGCGCTTACCATTTTTAACTCCATTCCCTAACCAAAACTGGCAGCCAGCATCATAGCCGCCATTGCATTCACTGTCGCGAGGAAAAATCTGATGTTATTGGTCAGATTAATAGGTCAAAACAGTGCATCCTGCTCGGGCCAGTCTGGTGGGGGCGGTAAATTCGGAATAGCCTGACGCAGTTGCTGCCAAATTTTCTGTGCCTGCTGGGGGGAATCGCCGTTATCTGGCGTATGGATAAACAGGAAAGGCTGATGCTGTGATTGCCAGGCAGGCAGTTTTTGTTGCCAGGCATCAAACCAGCGCAGGTTATCTTGCAACACATCGCCACCGATAAAACGCACCAGCGGATTGTTGGCGGTGACCAGCGCATGCACCGGCAGTTTGGGTTTTTTCTGCTGAGCATCACGAACCGCTGCACTGTTGGGGACGGCGTGATGCACCGGGCGACTGTCGAGGATCACCCGATTGATGCCGCGCTGATGCAACCCCTGATTTAACAGCCGTTCCTCTTCACCTTTGGCGAAAAACGACGGGTGACGAACTTCCACCCCGTAGGTGAACTCTTTCGGCAAGGCATCAAAGAATTGCCACATCGCCGGTAATTCCGCCGGGCCAAACGCGGCAGGCAGTTGCAGCCAAAGCTGGCCGATGCGCTGATGCACCGGGCTCAGACAGTGGTAGAACGCCTGTAGATCGGCATCACAGTTGCGTAGTGCGGCCTTATGGCTGATGGTGGCGGGGAATTTGAAACAGAAGCGAAAATCATCAGTGGTCATGTCGCGCCAGCGCTGAACGATCTCCAGTTTAGGTAACGCGTAGAAGGTGGTATTGCCTTCCACGCAGTTAAAGTAGCGGCTGTAATCCGCCAGATCGCGCAGCCCGATACGGTTCCAGGCCGGGTGTTGCCACTGTGGGAGTCCGATATACATCAAGCTGGCATCTTCCTTAATTTTCCCTGTCAGTCAAACGCGGGCGCAGTATGCCGCGCCCTTACAACTTAACGTTACTTGCTGAGGGCGGCAAGAATTTCGCGGGTGCTGCGAACGCGCGCCAGACGCGGGAAGATGTTGTCGAAAGCGAACTGGTGCATTTCAGCGTTAGGTGCGCTGCACAGGTCTTCGGCGATCGCCAACTCGTAGCCGTGCTCCCAGGCAGCGCGGGCGGTTGATTCCACGCCAATGTTGGTGGCAATCCCCCCCAGCACGACGGATTTAATGCCGCGACGACGCAGTTGCAGATCAAGGTCGGTACCGTAAAATGCGCCCCATTGGCGTTTGGTCACCAGAATGTCGCCGTCGTTAACCGCCAGCGATTCAGGGAATTCCCACCAGTTGGCAGGCAACTCACCGGCTGGGGAAGGTTGATCCACCGGTTGTTTCAGCGCTTCGGCAAAGGTCTCTGACCAACCGACGCGCACCAGGATCACCGGTGCGCCCAGTGAGCGAAAGTGTGCCGCCAGTTGCGCTCCGTTGGCCACCACGCTCTCGGCGCTGTGAGGCCCGCCGGCGTAAGGCAGAATACCCTTTTGCAAATCAATCAATACCAAAGCTGTGGTTTGAGCATCAAGTTTTAACATGGGAAGATCTCGTTACGGGGTGGATGAAATACGCGCAACTGAAGTGACGCGCCAAACAAGCGTGGATTCAGGCTACGTGAAAAAAGCGTCACGGGTTAATGAGAAATTTGTTAAGCAATGTGTTATTTCGGACAAAAACAGGTCATTTAGTGCTGCAACAAAGCTGTGTTCGCACTTATCTGGCGCATGAATTTCCTTTATAATGATCGCCTTTTTTCAACACACTTTACTCCAACGACCTATGCCGATTTATGAATATGCATGTGGTGCTTGCAGCCTTCGATTAGAGAAACTGCAAAAATTTTCCGATGCGCCGCTGACAGATTGTCCGGCGTGTGGGCAGCCCGCGTTAACCAAGCTGATTTCTTCCACCGGTTTCCAGTTAAAGGGCACCGGTTGGTATGCATCAGACGCCAAACCGGGTAATAAATAGAGTTCATCAGAAAACAGCCGTGTGGCAGGTGCCAAAAGCCCGCGCGGCATCGGCTTAAGCCAAAAGGATAGCGTATGCGTACTGAATATTGCGGGCAGTTGAATCTGTCTCACGTGGGCCAGGAAGTCACTTTGTGTGGTTGGGTCAACCGTCGTCGCGATCTGGGCGGCCTGATCTTTATTGATATGCGCGACCGCGAAGGCATCGTGCAGGTGTTCTTCGATCCGGACCAAAAGGTTGCGTTCGATAAGGCATATGACCTGCGCAATGAATTCTGCATCCAGATCGTCGGCACCGTGCGTGCCCGTCCGGACAGCCAGATCAATAAAGATATGGCGACCGGCGAAGTGGAAGTGTTCGCCCATGCTCTGGAGATCATCAACCGCTCCGAGCCATTGCCGCTGGACTCCAACCAGGTCAACAGCGAAGAAGCGCGCCTGAAATATCGCTACCTGGATCTGCGTCGCCCTGAAATGGCTGACCGTCTGAAAACCCGCGCCAAGATCACCAGCTTCGTGCGCCGCTTTATGGATAGCCATGGCTTCCTCGACATCGAAACGCCGATGCTGACCAAAGCCACGCCTGAAGGCGCTCGTGACTACCTGGTACCGAGCCGCGTACATAAAGGCAAATTCTACGCGTTGCCGCAGTCACCACAGCTGTTCAAGCAGTTGCTGATGATGTCCGGTTTTGATCGTTACTACCAGGTCGTCAAATGCTTCCGCGACGAAGATTTGCGTGCCGACCGTCAGCCTGAATTTACCCAGATCGACGTGGAAACCTCCTTCATGACTGCCGAACAGGTGCGTGAAGTGATGGAGAAACTGGCGCGTGAACTGTGGCTGGACGTGAAGAAGGTAGATCTGGGCGATTTCCCGATCATGACCTTCGAAGAAGCCATGCGCCGTTACGGCTCCGACAAACCCGACCTGCGTAACCCGCTGGAACTGGTGGACGTTGCCGATCTGGTGAAAGACGTAGAGTTTAAAGTGTTCTCCGGCCCGGCTAACGATGCCAAAGGCCGCGTTGCCGCGATCTGCGTTCCGGGCGGCGCACAGCTGACCCGTAAGCTGATCGACGAGTACGGTGCTTTCGTTAATATCTATGGCGCTAAAGGCCTGGCATGGCTGAAGGTCAATGACCGCGCCGCCGGCATGGAAGGCGTACAGAGCCCGATCGCCAAATTCCTCAGCGCGGAAGTGCTGGAAGCGATCCTGGCGCGCACCAACGCGCAGTCTGGCGACATTCTGTTCTTCGGTGCCGACAGCTTCAAGATTGTGACCGATGCGATGGGCGCGCTGCGTCTGAAGCTGGGTCGTGACTTGCAACTGACCAAACTCGACAGCTGGGCACCGCTGTGGGTGATCGACTTCCCGATGTTCGAAGAAGACGGCGAAGGCGGTCTGGCGGCGATGCACCATCCGTTTACCGCACCGCGCGACATGAGCCCGGAAGAGCTGAAAACTGCGCCAACCACCGCCATTGCCAACGCTTATGACATGGTCATCAACGGTTACGAAGTGGGTGGCGGTTCGGTGCGTATTCACCGCAGCGAAATGCAGCAAACGGTGTTCAGCATCCTTGGGATTAACGAACACGAACAGCGCGAGAAGTTTGGCTTCCTGTTGGACGCCTTGAAGTACGGTACCCCACCACACGCCGGCCTGGCTTTCGGCCTGGACCGTCTGGTGATGCTGCTGACCGGTACCGACAACATTCGTGACGTCATCGCCTTCCCGAAAACCACCGCTGCGGCCTGTCTGATGACCGAAGCGCCGAGCTTCGCCAACCCGGCGTCGTTGCAGGAGTTGGGGATTTGTGTGGTGAAGAAAGCCTCTGAACAAGAGAGCGAGTGATGAACTACAAGCGACCCGAGTCAATTCTGGTAGTGATTTATGCCATCTCCAGTGGCCGGGTGCTGATGTTACAGCGGCGCGATGATACTGAATTCTGGCAGTCGGTGACCGGCAGCCTGGAGGAGGATGAGTCGCCGCCGCATGCCGCACGGCGTGAGGTCATGGAAGAAGTCGGCATCGATATCGAAGCAGAGAATCTGCCGTTGTTCGATTGCCAGCGCTGTGTGGAGTTTGAACTCTTTGTCCATTTGCGACATCGCTATGCCCCGGGAACCACGCGCAATAAAGAGCACTGGTTCTGTCTGGCTTTGCCTGAAGAGCGCGATCCGGTGATTACCGAGCATCACGCCTACCAGTGGCTTGAGGCGGCACAAGCCGTGAAGTTGACCAAGTCCTGGAGCAATCAGCAGGCGATTGAAGAGTTTGTGATTAATTCAGTCCAGTAATTTTTTTCGGAGATTTTTTATGGCAGGTCATAGTAAGTGGGCCAACACAAAGCACCGTAAAGCAGCGCAGGATTCCAAGCGCGGTAAAATTTTCACCAAAATTATTCGCGAGCTGGTGACTGCCGCGAAACTGGGCGGTGGCGACCCGGGGGCTAACCCGCGTCTGCGTGCGGCGATCGACAAAGCGCTGTCCAACAACATGACGCGTGACACCCTGAACCGTGCCATTGCGCGCGGCGTGGGTGGCGATGATGATTCCAACATGGAAACCATCATCTATGAAGGCTACGGTCCAGGCGGCACTGCCGTGATGATCGAATGCCTGAGTGACAACCGTAACCGTACCGTGGCCGAAGTGCGTCATGCCTTCACCAAGTGCGGCGGTAACCTCGGCACCGACGGCTCCGTGGCTTACCTGTTCACCAAGAAGGGCGTAATCACTTACGCACCGGGCCTGGATGAAGACGTGGTGATGGAAGCGGCACTGGAAGCCGGTGCTGAAGATATCGTCAGCTACGACGACGGTGTGATCGACGTATTCACCGGCTGGGAAAACCTCGGCGAAGTGAAAGACGCGCTGACCGCAGCCGGTTTTACCGCCGACTCGGCAGAAGTTTCCATGATCCCATCGACCAAGGCCGATATGGATGAGGAAACCGCGCCTAAGCTGTTGCGCCTGATCGACATGCTGGAAGACTGTGACGATGTGCAGGAGGTTTACCACAACGGTGAGATCTCCGACGAAGTTGCAGCGACGCTGTAATCGGGTTGAAGTACGGCGCTGCTTTGTGGCAGCGCCTGGCGAAGTTAATGCTTAACGCAAGGTGGGTGTAGGGATGACGATCATTCTCGGTATCGATCCCGGATCGCGCGTCACCGGTTATGGCCTTATTCGCCAGCAGGGCCGCCAGTTGACCTATATTGCCAGCGGCTGTATCCGCACCGTGGTGGATGATATGCCGACGCGTTTGAAGTTGATTTATGCGGGCGTTAGCGAAATCATCACCCAGTTTAAACCGGACTTTTTCGCCATCGAACAGGTGTTTATGGCGAAGAATCCGGATTCGGCGCTCAAGCTTGGGCAGGCGCGCGGCGTGGCGATTGTCGCTGCCGTGAACCAGGATCTGGAAGTGTTTGAATATGCGGCTCGCCAGGTGAAGCAAACGGTGGTCGGTACCGGCGCGGCGGAAAAAGCGCAGGTGCAGCATATGGTGCGCTCCTTGCTTAAACTGTCGGCCAATCCCCAGGCTGACGCCGCCGATGCGTTGGCCATCGCCATCACCCACTGCCATCTCAGCCAAAACGTGCTGCGGATGAGCGAAGGGCGATTGAGCCTGGCGCGGGGACGTTTAAAGTAGGGTTTAATCAGTGATCACTTGGGCTGGATATTCATCCAGCCTTTTTTATGTTATAAGCTTTACCAGCACGGCATGGCAGCAGGTCATGCTCATGAATTCTGCAGGAGGGTAAATGATAGGTCGTCTCAGAGGAAATATTCTGGAAAAGCAGCCACCACTGGTATTACTGGAGGCAAACGGCGTGGGCTATGAAGTGCATATGCCGATGACCTGCTTTTATGAGCTGCCGGAACTGGGGCAAGAGGCTATCGTGTTTACCCAATTTGTGGTGCGCGAAGATGCACAACTGCTGTACGGCTTTAATGATAAACAAGAGCGTGCGTTGTTCCGCGAGTTGATCAAAGTCAACGGCGTAGGGCCAAAGCTGGCGCTGGCTATTTTGTCCGGCATGTCAGCGCAACAGTTTGTCAGTGCGGTAGAGCGTGAAGAGATCACCACGCTGGTGAAATTGCCTGGGGTTGGCAAGAAAACCGCTGAGCGTCTGGTGGTGGAAATGAAAGACCGCTTCAAAGGGCTTAATGGCGATCTGTTCAACAACAGCAGTGAAATCACGCTCCCCACCGCAGCACAAGCTGCCGAAATGGATGCGGAAGCCGAAGCGGCCTCTGCGCTGGTGGCCCTGGGCTACAAACCGCAAGAAGCCAGCCGCATGGTCAGCAAAATCGCCAAACCGGGCGCCGATTGCGAAACCCTGATCCGTGACGCGTTACGCGCCGCGCTGTAAGCGTCAATAAGGGGTAGATAATGATTGAAGCCGATCGCCTGATTTCTGCCGAACCGATCAATGAAGAAGAATTTCTTGATCGCGCCATTCGGCCGAAGCTGCTGACAGAATACGTTGGTCAGCCGCATGTCCGCGAGCAGATGGAAATCTTTATTCAGGCGGCCAAGCAGCGTGGCGACGCGCTGGACCATTTACTGATCTTCGGTCCACCAGGGTTGGGTAAAACCACGCTGGCCAACATCGTTGCCAATGAAATGGGCGTTAACCTGCGCACCACTTCCGGGCCGGTATTGGAAAAGGCGGGCGATCTGGCCGCGATGCTGACCAACCTCGAACCTCACGACGTTTTGTTTATCGATGAAATCCACCGTCTCTCTCCGGTAGTAGAAGAAGTGCTGTATCCGGCGATGGAAGATTATCAGCTGGATATCATGATCGGCGAAGGCCCGGCCGCACGCTCGATCAAACTCGATTTGCCGCCGTTCACGCTGGTGGGCGCAACCACCCGCGCCGGCTCACTGACCTCGCCACTGCGTGACCGCTTTGGCATTGTGCAGCGTCTGGAGTTTTATCAGGTCGCCGATTTGCAGCATATCGTTTCACGCAGCGCCAATTGCCTGGGACTGGATCTGTCGGAAGAGGGGGCCCATCAAGTGGCTCGCCGCGCACGTGGGACTCCGCGTATTGCCAACCGCTTACTGCGTCGGGTGCGTGACTTTGCCGAAGTCCGTGCCAATGGGGTGATCAATGGTGAAGTGGCGATGCAGGCGCTGGATATGCTGAACGTTGATGCCGAAGGTTTCGACTACATGGACCGCAAGCTGCTACTGGCGATTATCGACAAGTTCACTGGCGGGCCGGTGGGTCTGGATAACCTGGCAGCCGCGATAGGCGAGGAGCGGGAAACTATCGAGGACGTTATCGAACCCTTCCTGATCCAGCAAGGCTTTATCCAACGCACGCCGCGCGGACGCATGGCTACCAATCATGCCTATAAACACTTTGGCATGGTGCGCGAAGAGTAAGTATTGGATAACCGTCAGCATCAAAAAAGGGCCGCGTTGCGGCCCTTTGTACATCTGTAGCAGCCTGAAATCAGGCCTGCTGCTTTTTGGATAAGCTCAAAACAAACAGCACTGCGGCGCTTAAGACTACTGATGGGCCAGCCGGGGTATCGTAGAAGGCCGAGAAGGTTAACCCGCCGGTTACGGCCAGCACGCCCACCAACACCGCATATCCCGCCATTTGCTCCGGCGTGCGAGCGAAGCGACGTGCAGTCGCCGCAGGAATAATCAACAGTGAAGTGATGATCAGCGCACCGACGAATTTCATCGCCAGGCCAATGGTCAGGGCGGTCACCAGCATCAACACGGTACGTGCGCGCACCAGATTAACGCCGTCAACGTGTGCCAGCTCAGGGCTGACGGTCATCGACAGCAGATTACGCCACTGCCACCACAGGATCAGCAGCACGGCTGTGACCCCAATGCCAATCATCCAGATATCGGTGAGGGTGACTGACAGCAAATCGCCAAACAGATAGGCCATCAGATCGACCCGCACGTTGGACATCAGCGCGACCACGACCAGCCCCAATGAAAGTGCGCTGTGCGCCATAATGCCGAGCAGAGTATCAACGGAAAGCTGCGGGCGACGCTCCAGCCACACCAACACCAGCGCCAGGACCAGCGTTACGGCAATCACCGCATAGAAGGGGTTCACGTCCAGCAGCAGGCCGAACGCCACGCCTAACAATGAAGCGTGCGCCAGGGTATCGCCGAAATAGGACATACGACGCCAGACCACAAATGAGCCGAGCGGACCGGCGGCACAGGCCAACAACACGCCGGCCAGCCAGCCGGGTAATAACAGTTCGATCATGCCTCACGGCCCCCGGTATTCTTCAACACAATTCGTCCTTGCAGGTCGTGACGGTGATTATGGTGGTGACGATAGACCGCCAGCTGTTCCGCACCGCGGTTACCGAACATGGCGATAAATTCAGGATGCATCGAGACCACTTCCGGTGCGCCGGAACAGCAGATGTGTTGGTTGAGGCACAGCACTTCATCGGTTTTTGCCATCACCAGGTGCAGGTCATGGGACACCATCAATACCGCACAGCCCAACTCTTTACGCAGTTGGTCGATCAGATCGTACAGCGCCAGTTGGCCGTTGACGTCTACCCCCTGGGTCGGCTCATCCAGCACCAGCAGTTGTGGCTTGTTCAGCAGCGCACGGGCCAGCAATACGCGCTGGTTTTCACCGCCGGAGAGTTTTTGCATGGGTTGATCGAGCAGGTGGGCCGCTTGCACGCGTTTCAGCGCAGGCAGAATATCGGCCTTTTTGACGCCGGGCTTCAGGCGCATAAAGCGGCTGACGGTAAGCGGCAGAGTGGCGTCGAGGTGCAATTTTTGCGGCACGTAACCAATGCGCAGGCCAGGCTCACGCACCAGTGTTCCTTCGGTGGGCGCAACCAGGCCCAGCACCACTCGCACCAGCGTGGATTTGCCCGCACCATTAGGGCCGAGCAGCGTCAGAATACGGCCCGGCTGAAGGCTGAGCGAAATATTCGACAGCACCTTGCGGTTACCAAAGGAGACGGAGATATTTTTTAGCGTTGTCAGTGTGGACATCTCATGATTACATTTTGCAGAACTAACCGAATGTTATAATATCACGCCTCGCTGATGAAAACGACGGGATAACTGAGAATGGCACAGAAAAATAAATGGCTGCAGCGCACGCTGCTGGCAACCGCATTGATGATGGCCGGGCCCCTGAGCAGCGCCTCTGCGGCGGTGGTGACCTCGATTCGCCCGGTCGGTTTTATCGCTGCGGCAATAGCCGACGGCGTGACGCCGACCGAGGTGCTGTTGCCGGCGGGTGCATCACCACACGATTTCGCGCTGCGGCCTTCCGATATCCAGCGTCTGCGCGCCGCCGATCTGGTGGTGTGGGTGGGGCCGGATATGGAGGCTTTTCTGACCAAACCCTTAACCTCAGTGGCGGCTAACCGCCAACTTGCCATCAGCGAATTGAGTGGGGTGAAACCTCTGCTGATGAAGGGTGAAGACGACGAACACGACCATGAGCACGACCATGATCATGCAGCCGATGCGCATAATCATGCCGATCATGCCGGGGACGATGGACACCATCACGGCGAGTATAACATGCACGTTTGGCTGTCTCCGGAGGTGGCAAAAGTGACCGCGATCGCGATTCACGACAGGTTATTGGAACTTATGCCACAAAATAAGGACAAATTAGACGCAAACCTGCGCCAGTTCGAGAATCTGCTGACGCAAACTGACAAAAATGTTGGTAACATGCTTAAGCCTGTGCAAGGTAGGGGATATTTTGTTTTTCATGATGCTTACGGCTATTTTGAGAAACATTTCGGGTTGAGCCCATTGGGCCATTTCACCGTTAATCCCGAAATCCAGCCTGGAGCACAGCGCTTACACCAAATTCGAACACAGTTGGTTGAGCAGAAAGCAGTCTGCGTTTTTGCTGAGCCACAATTCAGGCCAGCCGTAATCAATGCGGTTGCCAAGGGGACCAAAGTGCGTTCTGGAACGCTGGACCCGCTGGGCACCGGCATCGCACTGGGGAAAGACAGCTACGGGAACTTCCTGACTCAGCTGTCAAACCAGTACGTGAGCTGCCTGAAGTAAAGATTATGAGGATAAAATCGAGTGCAGCAGATAGTCAAAACTATCGCTCTGGCGTATAACAACCTGCCACGGCCCCATCGCGTCATGCTGGGGTCGCTGACAGTGGTTACATTGGCCGTTGCCGTCTGGCGGCCTTTTGTTTATCACCCAGAACATAACCCCATCGTTAAGAGTATTGAATTAGAATCCAGTCAGTTACGGTCCTTGCTGCCCGAAGCCAGTGAGCCGATCGATCTCGACCAAGCCACCCCCGATGATGACATCCCACAGGATGAGCTGGACCAGAAGGTCGCCGGTGAGGATGGAGTGCATGAATATGTGGTTTCCACTGGCGATACCCTGGGCAGTATCCTGACCCAATATGGTATCGATATGTCGGACGTCACGCTGCTGGCATCGCAAAACCGCGATCTGCGTAATCTGAAAATCGGCCAGCAGCTGTCATGGACAGTGAATGATGCCGGCGATCTGCAGCGTTTGACCTGGGAAGTCTCCCGGCGTGAGACCCGCACCTACGATCGTACTGGCAACAACTTCAAAGAAACCCAGGAATCTCAACAGGGCGAATGGCGCAACAACGTGATCAGCGGCCGTTTGAACGGCAGCTTTGTCAGCAGCGCCAGCAGTGCCGGCCTGAGCCGAGCAGAAATCAATTCGGTGATCAAAGCGCTGCAGTGGCAGTTGGATTTCCGCAAACTGCGCAAGGGCGATCAATTCTCGGTATTAATGTCCCGCGAACACTTTGACGGCAAGAGTGCTCAGAGCCAGTTACTGGGTGTGCGCATGCGTACCGGCGGCAAGGATTACTATGCTATCCGTGCCGAGGACGGTAAATTCTACGATCGTCAGGGTTCCGGTCTGGCGAAAGGCTTTATGCGTTTCCCAACCATGAAGCAGTTCCGCATTTCTTCCAACTTCAACCCGCGTCGGGTTAATCCGGTCACCGGGCGCATTGCGCCGCACAAAGGTGTCGATTTTGCGATGCCGGTCGGTACTCCGGTGTTGGCCGTGGGTGACGGTGAAGTGTTGATCGCCAAGCGTAGCGGCGCTGCCGGTAACTATGTGGCGATCCGTCATGGCCGCCAATACACCACGCGTTATATGCACCTGAAAAAGCTGCTGGTTAAGCCAGGGCAGAAGGTGAAACGTGGTGACCGTATTGCGTTGTCCGGCAACACCGGCCGCTCAACCGGCCCGCATCTGCACTTTGAAATGTGGACCAACCAACAGGCGGTGAACCCGTTGACGGCGAAACTGCCACGCTCTGAAGGGCTGAGCGGTAAAGATCGCAGTGATTATCTGGCGCAGGTGAAGGAAGTCACTCCGCAACTGCAACTGGATTAATCCCTTTGTTCGGGCGCGTTACTGCGCCAGTGATTCCATCGGCCTGATTTCGGGCCGATGTTGTTTTATATTGGTGCTTCGCCGTGGTTAATTGCAAAATCGACCTTTGCAATTATGATTAGCCGAACCGCTAAGTTAAGAGCTTGTGCATGCAAAACGAAAAAAAATCGAACTCAGAGTTCATTCCACAATTTCAAAAAGCCTTTTACCACCCACGCTACTGGGGCGTTTGGCTGGGAACCGGGCTGATGGCCGGCATTTCATTGGTGCCTGCTCGCCTGCGCGATCCGGTGCTTGGTGCGGTTGGCAAGCTGGCCGGCAAAGTGGCCAAAGGTGCCCGACGCCGCGCGCGTATCAACCTGCTGTACTGCCTGCCGGAAGTGCCGGAAAACGAGCGTGAGCACATCATTGATGAGATGTTCGCCACCGCGCCGCAATCGATGATCCTGATGGCCGAACTGGCCTGCACCAAACCGGAGAAAGTGCTCAAGCGCGTTCGCTGGCATGGTGAAGAGGTGCTGGATAAAATCCGTGAAGAAGGCCGTAACGTGATTTTCCTGGTGCCGCATGGTTGGGCGGTGGATGTTCCGGCGATGCTGATGGCGGCTCGCGGTCAGCCGATGGCGGCGATGTTCCACAACCAGAGCAATCCGTTAGTCGATTATCTGTGGAATACGGTGCGCCGTAAATTTGGTGGCCGGATGCATGCGCGCAATGACGGCATCAAGCCGTTTATCAGCTCCGTGCGTCAGGGCTATTGGGGCTATTATCTGCCCGATCAGGATCACGGTGCTGAACACAGTGAATTCGTCGATTTCTTCGCCACCTATAAGGCGACGTTGCCGGCGGTTGGACGCCTGATGAAAGTTTGCCGCGCGGCCATTGTGCCGTTGTTCCCGGTGTATGATGGCAAGACCAGCATGCTGGATGTTTATATTCGCCCGCCGATGGATGATTTGGCTACGGCCGATGACCACACTATTGCGCGTCGGATGAATGAAGAGGTGGAGAATCTGGTGGGTCCGAACCCGGAGCAGTACACCTGGATCCTCAAGCTGTTGAAAACGCGTAAAGAAGGTGAGATAGAACCTTATTCGCGTGATGATTTATACCGCTAAGCGAGGTTTTGCTTGGGGTTAAGGGCCAGTCATCTCAGGGTGTCTGGCCCTTTGTTTTTGCTGTGCTTAAATATGGACCATGCAACCCTGAGCCATCAGCGGCTCCAGTACGGCGGGTATCTGGGCAAAGTTGTTCCAGCGCAGGTCCAACCGTCGCAGGTTCGTCAATGCCGTCATGCTGTCCGGTAGGCTGCTCAGGTGGTTAGCGCGCAGGTCAAGCGTGCTCAGGGCCGTTAGCTGGCCAAAATCCGCCGGTAACTGCTGTAGCTGATTAGTTCGCAGGTTGAGGTGAGTCAGGCTGGGCAAGTGGCAAAATGCAGCCGGTAGCCGGTTGATGGCATTGTTTTCCAGATCCAGCACGGCCAGCTCAGCCAACAGGGCAATTTCATCCGGTAGCGTGGTCAGGCGGTTTTTCATCAGGTGCAGTTCCCGCAGTGCGGTCAACTGCCCGACAGTGGTTGGCAAACTGACAAGTTGATTATTGTACAACCGCAATTCCTGCAGGGCACCGAGTTGAACAATGGCCGCCGGCAGTTCACTGAGCTGATTATCCGTCACGTTCAGATAGCGCAACTTGTGTAACCGGCCCAGCTCGACAGGCAGGTCACAAAAGGCATTGTCGCTCAGATAAAGATAGGTCAGCTCACGCAGTTCACCGATGCTTGCAGGTACGCTGCTGGCCTTATTGTGGCCGCAATCCAGCATTGCCAGCCTTCGCAGTTGGCCTATTTCGACCGGAAGCTCACTAAGCTGGTTGCAGGAGATATTCAATACCTGCAGATCGGTATGCTGCAGGATTTGCATTGGGAACTGGCGAAGTCGATTGTCGTACAGACTGATTTTCAGCAGCGAGTTACCCCGCAGGCTTCCCTCTGCCAAATTCTCCATTCCCAGGCCGTCGAGATCCAGCGCTTGTTCAGTGTGGTTTTGCTGTGGGTGTTGATGAAGCATCGATGGCTCTCCATTTGCCATAGTGGCGACTGGAAATGAGTTTAACAGGGGGGAAGGGCGGAGCGGGAAAAAATGCCGGCCGAGGTACGGCCGGCAGCAGTCTGGGTTACTCGACGCGCAGGATACGGCTGGTGTTGGTGGTCCCTACGGTTTCCATCACGTCGCCCTGGGTGACGATCACCAGATCGCCGGATACCAGGAAGCCTTTGTCGCGCAGGCGGTTAACCGCGTCATTGGCTGCGATGACGCCGTCTTCGTGGCTGTCGAAGTACACCGGCGTAACGCCACGGTACAGCGCGGTCAGGTTCAGCGTGTGCTCATGACGTGACATGGCGAAGATCGGCAGGCCGGAGCTGATACGTGACATCATCAGCGCTGTGCGGCCGGACTCGGTCATGGCGATCAGGGCAGTCACGCCTTTCAGATGGTTAGCCGCGTACATTGAAGACATGGCGATAGCTTCTTCAATGTTGTCGAACTGCACGTCCAGACGGTGTTTGGAGACGTTGATGCTTGGGATCTTCTCAGCGCCCAGACAAACGCGTGCCATCGCCGCCACGGTTTCTGCCGGGTATTGGCCTGCCGCAGTTTCAGCAGACAGCATCACGGCGTCAGTCCCATCCAGCACGGCGTTCGCCACGTCCATAACTTCGGCGCGGGTCGGCATTGGGTTAGTGATCATCGACTCCATCATCTGGGTCGCAGTAATCACGGCGCGGTTCAGCGTACGGGCGCGACGGATCAGTTTTTTCTGGATGCCGACCAGCTCCGGATCGCCGATTTCGACGCCCAAATCGCCACGGGCTACCATCACTACGTCGGAGGCCAGGATAATGTCATCCATCGCTTCGTCGCTGCAGACGGCTTCGGCACGTTCCACCTTGGACACGATCTTGGCGTTACAGCCTGCATCGCGGGCCAGACGGCGGGCGTAGTTCAGGTCTTCGCCGGTACGCGGGAAGGAAACTGCCAGGTAGTCGACGCCGATTTTTGCCGCGGTGACAATATCGGCCTTGTCTTTCTCGGTCAGGGCTTCAGCGGACAGGCCGCCACCCAGCTTGTTGATGCCTTTGTTGTTGGACAGCGGGCCGCCAACGGTCACTTCGGTAAACACTTTCATGCCCTGAACTTCGAGCACCTTCAGCTGTACGCGGCCGTCATCCAGCAGCAGTACGTCGCCTGGCACCACGTCGGCAGGCAGGCCTTTATAGTCGATACCGACTTTTTCTTTATCGCCTTCGCCCTTGGACATGTTGGCATCAAGCAGGAATTTATCGCCGATGTTAAGGAAGATTTTGCCTTCCTTAAAGGTAGAAACGCGAATTTTCGGCCCTTGCAGGTCACCCAGAATAGCGACGTGACGTCCCAACTTGGCAGCAATTTCACGCACTTTGTCAGCGCGGATCTGGTGGTCTTCTGCCGTGCCGTGGGAAAAGTTGAGCCGAACTACGTTAGCGCCGGCGGCAATGATCTTTTCCAGATTATTGTCGCGGTCAGTAGCCGGACCCAGGGTGGTAACAATTTTGGTTCTTCTGAGCCGTCTGGACATGTATTACTCCGTTGACTGGTGAAGCAAATTATTGGTGTTGCGATAACGTCGGATAACGAAACCAGGAGTGAAATGTAATTTTACTACACTGATATTTCACTCGGGTTACCCGCATGAGCGTTTTAACAGGGTACTGCCTCTAATGCCGCCGTTCAGACTATTTTGAACGACAGGTTTTTTCACATCGGTTACGAGTCGAAATTGTTGGGGATGACTACCCCCTTATCAAAGCGCGATTCTTTCAACGCTTCCTTGACCCGCTTCAAGTTATCTCTGAATTTGGCCCCTCTGCGCAAGGTAAATCCAGTGGCCAGAACGTCGATGAGCGTTAATTGCGCAATTCGTGACACCATCGGCATATAAACGTCGGTATCTTCCGGTACATCGAGCAACAATGCCAGGGTTGCCTCTTGCGCCAGAGGGGTATCACGTGAGGTGATGGCAATGACTGTGGCGTCGTTTTCACGCGCCAGCTGTGCCATTTCCACCAGGTTTTTGGTGCGGCCGGTGTGGGAGATTAACACCACTACATCTCCCTCGCTGGAGTTCATGCATCCCATGCGTTGCATGACGATGTCATCGAAATAGACCACCGGGATATTAAAGCGGAAAAATTTGTTCATGGCGTCGTGGGCGACGGCCGCCGAGGCGCCTAAACCGAAGAAAGAGATTTTTTTTGCCTGGGTGAGCAGGTCAACCGCACGATTGATTGCTGCAATATCCAAATTTGCCTTTACTGTATCGAGACTGGCCATTACAGATTCGAAAATTTTACCGGTATAGGAAGCAACGCTGTCATCTTCCTCCACGTTACGATTTACGTACGGGGTGCCGTTGGCCAGGCTTTGGGCAAGATGCAGTTTAAAATCGGGAAAACCCTTGGTATCGAGACGGCGACAAAAGCGGTTGACGGTGGGTTCGCTAACGTCCGCCATGCGGGCCAGCGTCGCGATACTGGAGTGAATGGCGGTCTGCGGGGAGGCCAGGATCACCTCAGCGACTTTCCGTTCAGATTTGCTCAACAGCTCCAGATGGCTCTGGATTTTTTCCAGCGTATTCATATAACGAGAGTCACTCATGGGTTTTGTCGATTTCAATCAAAGGAGAAATCAATGCCGGTTTAGTGAAAATATACTACGTGCTGGTAACCGTTGGCAGTGTCGACAGAGGGTATGCAGAGTTTTTTCATCAGAACATGACCTGTGTCTAACTTTCATAATGGTAAAAGGGCGTCAAAAAAGACAGAAAATTACAGTTTTTAGTTTGGTCCGCGGCATATACCACCGATAGCGCTTAACACTGCAATTTCTGGGGCTTTTTTTCTGCTTTTGATCCGGGTTTACTGGCCGTAGTTAAAGAGAGTACATTAGTAATGTAAGAAAATTACAAATATCCTGCAACGAGGAGATGAACATGGCGGTAACCTCTACAGCCCAGGCGTGTGACCTGGTTATTTTCGGCGCGAAAGGCGATTTGGCGCGTCGTAAGCTGTTGCCTTCCCTGTACCAGTTAGAGAAAGCCGGTCATATCCACCCGGATACCCGTATTATCGGCGTCGGCCGTGCCGAGTGGGATAAAGAAGCCTACACCAAGGTGGTTAAGGAAGCGCTTGGCACCTTTATGAAAGAAAAACTGGATGACGAACTTTGGGCCACGCTGAGCGCGCGCCTGGATTTCTGCAACCTGGATGTGAACGACAGCAAGAACTTTGCCAAACTGGGCAAAATGCTGGACCAGAAGCATCGCACCACCATTAACTACTTTGCCATGCCGCCAAGCACCTTCGGCGCGATCTGCAAAGGCTTGGGTGAAGCCAAGTTGAACCACGATCCGGCGCGCGTAGTGATGGAAAAACCGCTCGGTACCGATCTGGCGTCTTCCCGCGTGATTAACGATCAGGTTGCGGAATACTTCAATGAGACCCAGGTTTACCGTATTGACCACTATCTTGGTAAAGAGACGGTGTTGAACCTGTTGGCGCTGCGTTTTGCCAACTCACTGTTCGCCTCCAACTGGGACAACCGCACCATCGACTCCGTACAGATCACCGTGGCGGAAGAGGTGGGGATTGAAGGGCGCTGGGGCTACTTTGACCAGGCCGGCCAGATGCGCGACATGATCCAGAACCACCTGCTGCAAATTCTGACCATGATCGCCATGTCACCACCGGCGGACTTGAGCACTGACCGCATTCGTGATGAGAAAGTGAAGGTTCTGCGCTCACTGCGTCGCATCAATCAGACCAATGTGCGTGAAACCACGGTGCGTGGCCAGTACACCGCCGGCTTCGTACAGGGCAAAAAGGTACCGGGCTACCTGGAAGAGGAAGGGGCGAACAAAAGCAGCAATACCGAAACCTTCGTCTCCATCCGTGTCGATATCGACAACTGGCAGTGGGCCGGCGTGCCGTTCTACCTGCGTACCGGTAAGCGTTTGCCGACCAAATGTTCTGAAGTGGTGGTCTACTTCAAGAACCCGCCGTTGAACCTGTTCAGCGATTCTTACCAGCAGTTGCCGCAGAACAAATTGACCATTCGTCTGCAGCCGGATGAAGGCATCGAGATCCAGGTGTTGAACAAGGTCCCGGGGCTGGATCACAAGCACCGTCTGCAAACCACCAAGCTGGATCTGAGTTTCTCAGAGACCTTCAACCAGGAGCACGTGGCTGATGCCTACGAGCGCCTGTTGCTGGAGACCATGCGTGGCATCCAGGCGCTGTTTGTGCGCCGGGATGAAGTGGAAGAAGCCTGGAAGTGGGTGGACTCCATCATGGACGCGTGGAAAGCGGATAACGAAGCGCCGAAGCCGTATCAGTCCGGCACCTGGGGCCCGGTTGCCTCGGTGGCGATGATCACCCGCGATGGCCGTTCCTGGAACGAGTTCGAATAATGACCCGGCCGGCAGATTATCTGCCGGCATTTTTTTGCCTGCAGTGCCGGGGCACCACATCACTTGGGGTACGGCCGGACGCCCGCGTTTAGATGCGGAGCCCTGTGGCAGGGGCGTGCCATTGATAACCCGTAAGTAATGGAGAAGTAACGATGAAAAACTGGAAAACCAGCGCAGAACAGATCCTGACCGCAGGCCCGGTAGTTCCGGTGATTGTGATTAACAAGCTGGAACATGCGGTGCCGTTGGCCAGGGCGCTGGTAGCCGGTGGCGTGCGCGTATTGGAAGTCACTTTGCGCACCGCCTGTGCCATAGACGCGATCCGCGCTATTGCCACTGAGGTGCCGGAGGCGATTATCGGTGCCGGTACGGTGCTTAACCCGCAGCAGTTGCAGGCGGTGACCGAAGCCGGTGCGCAATTCGCCATCAGCCCAGGCCTGACAGCGTCGCTGCTGAAAGCGGCTACCGCAGGTACCATTCCATTGATTCCGGGCATCAGCACCGTTTCAGAGCTGATGCTGGGGATGGATCATGGCCTGCGGGAGTTCAAGTTCTTCCCGGCGGAAGCCAACGGCGGTGTGAAGGCACTACAGGCGATCGGCGGCCCATTCCCGCAGGTGCGTTTCTGCCCGACCGGCGGTATTACGCCGAACAATTACCGTGATTACCTGGCGCTGAAAAGCGTGCTGTGTATCGGTGGATCCTGGTTGGTGCCAGCCGATTCGCTGGAAAATGGTGACTACGCCCGCATCACTGAACTGGCGCGAACCGCAGTTAACGGCGCCACGGCGTAACCCGCGCCGGGCCTGGGATCGCCGATTATTGGGTCGGTCCAACTTAAACGAAGGCTCAACGACTTGTTGGGTCTTTTTTTATTTTTAAATTAGTTAACTTTCTTATTTTTAAACTGTTTTTTTATCGTTTTTGCGAAAACAGCGGTTTGCTTTATAATTATTGCTATGGTACAACTATCTCAGTTAAAAATTTTACTTGATGAGGATATTGGGCAAATCGCACTCCGTGTAACAAGATTATGTGCGGCTGAGAATAGAGAATACTTATGATGACAACTAATGGAATTACCCTCAGAACCTCTACTTGCCAGCTTTTCCTGTCTGCCATCCTTGCCAGTGAGCATCACTGGTGCAGCGAGCTATAGCGTCTTTCTCCCTTAACCGGTGCTGGTGACAGGCTCAGTCCTCCGTCATTCCGCGTAGCCGGGCAAACATTTTTATTACGTTTGGGTCAGTTTATCCCCAGGGATCTCTGCGTCGTCAGCGCCTCGTTGCGCCTGTCTGACGAGATAAATCGGGATAAATATGCCTTAGCGTGCGTTATTCGCCGTTTGGGAGAGAAATCATGATTTATTGGATCTTTTTAGGTTTGGCCATTGTGACCGAAATTATCGGTACCCTGTCAATGAAATACGCCAGCGTCAGCGGCGGCATGACCGGCCATATTGTGATGTATGTGATGATCACCGCCTCGTATGTGATGCTGTCGTTGGCAGTTAAACGCGTTGCTCTGGGGGTCGCTTATGCCTT
Organism: Serratia sp. BW106; assembly: GCF_002607755.1. Lineage (NCBI taxonomy): Bacteria > Pseudomonadati > Pseudomonadota > Gammaproteobacteria > Enterobacterales > Yersiniaceae > Serratia > Serratia sp. BW106. The sequence continues at coordinate 71,415 of NZ_MCGS01000023.1, read as the reverse complement.
GTGGGAAGGTATCGGTATCCTGTTTATTACCCTGTTCAGCGTGATGTGGTTTGATGAGCCGATCTCGGCGTTGAAAGTGTTGGGTCTGGTCACCCTGATTGCCGGTATCATGCTGGTCAAATCCGGTACCCGCAAGCCACGCAAACAGGCCACTCCGCGAGGTGACAACCATGCAACAGCTTGAGTTGTACCACATCGCGTTTCTGGGGCTGGCGATCGTGCTGGAGATTATTGCCAACATTTTCCTGAAAATGTCGGACGGCTTCCGCAAGGTTTGGTTGGGTCTGTTGTCTTTGTTGTCGGTGCTGGGGGCGTTCAGTGCGCTGGCGCAGGCAGTGAAGGGGATTGATCTGTCGGTTGCCTATGCATTGTGGGGCGGTTTCGGTATTGCCGCGACCATCGCAGCCGGCTGGATCCTGTTCGGTCAACGGCTGAATGCCAAAGGCTGGATCGGCCTGGTATTGTTACTGGCGGGAATGGTGATCATCAAACTGGCTTAATCAGCAGCCGGTGACACCCAATAAAACCGCAGGCGTTATCGTCTGCGGTTTTTTTATTTTACAGCGCGGCAATAATTTTGATTTCAACCTTGTACTTCGGGTTCATCAGTTTGGCTTGCACAGTGCAACGTACAGGGGCGCTACCAGCAACCACCCAGGCATCCCAGGCCGCATTCATTGCAGCAAAGTCGGCACCGTCGGCCAGAAAAATAGTGGCGTCCAGCACCCGGCTTTTATCAGAACCCACACGGGCCAGGATCACATCAATCGCCGCCAGCGCGTTAGCGGTCTGCGCAGTGGCGTCATCATCCAGATTTTCCGGCACGCTGGTGTAATAAACCGTGTCGTTGTGAACCACGGCTTCTGACCAACGCTGGTCCGGATCAATTCGTTCGATATTCATTCAGTTATCTCCATATCATCATCACCTTAAGGGTATCACAGCCCCCGGTAGAAATGCTTGATGATAAAGTCGGTGGTAGCCGCGCGGCAGGATTGGCATAATCAACGCTGAATTACACCGGCAGAGAGATAGCGTGACAGACGATTTCGCAACAGACGGCGCCCTGGCGCAGGCAATCAAGGGTTTCAAACCGCGTGAAGCACAGCGGCAGATGGCAGAGGCGGTTACCGAAGCCATTAACTTCAAGCAGGAGTTGGTGGTCGAAGCGGGCACCGGCACCGGTAAAACCTTCGCCTACCTGGCACCGGCACTGCGGGCCGATCGCAAAGTGATTATCTCCACCGGTTCAAAAGCGCTGCAGGATCAGCTTTATGCACGCGATCTGCCCACCGTCGCCAAAGCGCTGAAGTACAAAGGCAAGATGGCGTTGTTGAAGGGGCGATCCAACTATCTGTGTCTGGAACGTCTTGAACAGCAGTCGATGGCCGGTGGTGAGCTGGCAGGACAGGCGCTGATCGATCTGGTCTATCTGCGCAAGTGGTCATCAATGACCAAAGAGGGTGACATCAGTAGCTGCAGCGACGTGGCGGAAGACAGCTTCGTCTGGCCGCTGGTGACCAGCACCAACGATAACTGTCTGGGCAGCGACTGTCCTCTGTATAAAGATTGCTTTGTGGTCAAGGCGCGTCGCCGGGCCATGGATGCCGACGTGGTGGTGGTAAACCACCATTTGTTCCTGGCAGACATGGTGGTGAAAGAGGGCGGCTTTGCCGAACTGATCCCCGAGGCCGATGTGATGATCTTCGATGAAGCGCATCAGATCCCGGATATCGCCAGCCAGTATTTCGGCAAACAGCTGACCAGCCGCCAACTGCTGGATCTGGCCAAAGACATTTCCATTGCCTACCGCACCGAAGTGCGTGACGCGGCTCAGTTACAAAAAAGCGCTGACCGCCTCAGCCAAAGCACGCAGGACTTCCGCCTGATGCTGGGGGAGCCGGGGTTTCGCGGCAACCTGCGCGAGGTACTAAGCCAACCCAATGTGCAACGTGCCTTACTGCTGCTCGATGACGCGTTGGAGCTGTGCTACGACGTGGTCAAACTGTCTCTGGGCCGTTCGGCCCTGCTGGACGCCGCCTTCGAGCGTGCCACGCTGTATCGCGCGCGTCTCAAACGTTTGAAAGAAGTCAATGAACCGGGCTTTAGCTACTGGTATGAGTGCAACTCACGCCATTTTGTCCTGGCGCTGACACCGCTGACGGTAGCCGATCGTTTCCGTGAACTGTTGGACGAGAAACCGGGCAGTTGGATCTTCACCTCGGCAACCCTGTCGGTTAATGAACAAATGGGGCACTTTACCGAGCGCCTTGGCCTGAACAAGGCGAAAACCTTGCTGCTGGCCAGCCCGTTCGACTACGCCAAACAGGCATTGCTGTGTGTACCGCGCTTTTTGCCGTCACCGAATCAGCCGGGTGGTGCTCGGCAACTGGCGCGTATGCTGCGCCCGCTGATTGAGGCCAATAACGGCCGCTGTTTCTTCCTTTGTACCTCACACCAGATGATGCGCGAACTGGCGGAAGAGTTCCGTGCGACCATGACCTTGCCGGTCCTGCTGCAGGGGGAAACCAGTAAGGGCCAACTGTTGGCGCAGTTCGTTGAGTCCGGTAACGCGTTGCTGGTGGCGACCAGCAGCTTCTGGGAAGGGGTGGACGTGCGTGGCGATGCTTTGTCGTGCGTGATCATCGACAAACTGCCGTTTACCTCGCCTGAAGATCCGCTGTTGAAAGCGAGGATTGAAGATTGTCGGTTACGCGGTGGCGATCCGTTTAACGACGTGCAACTGCCGGATGCGGTCATCACCCTGAAACAGGGCGTTGGGCGTCTGATCCGCGATACCGACGATCGCGGCGTACTGGTGATCTGCGATAACCGCTTGGTGATGCGGCCGTATGGCGAAGTGTTCCTCAACAGCCTGCCGCCGACGCCACGCACCCGTGATATCGCCCAGGCAATTGCCTTCTTGCAGGCAGAGCGCTAGCGGATAGGCGTGACCTCAGGGCTGTGCTACAATGCGCGCCCTGTATGAAAAACCCTGTTTTTTTCCCGCCTGAGGTTGGCATGTCCACGCGAATTTTAGCGATCGATACAGCGACGGAAGCCTGTTCCGTTGCTATCTGGAATCAAGGCGAAATCCACGCCCTGTTTGAACTGTGCCCACGTGAGCATACGCAACGCATTTTACCGATGGTGCAGCAAGTGCTGACGGAATCCGGTATCACCCTTAATCAGCTCGATGCTCTGGCCTTCGGCCGTGGGCCCGGCAGCTTTACCGGCGTGCGCATTGGTATTGGTATCGCGCAGGGCCTGGCGTTGGGTGCCGGCTTGCCGCTGCTGGGTATCTCTACGTTGCAGACTATGGCGCAAGGCGCCTGGCGCGTCACCGGGGCTGATCGGGTGCTGGCGGCGATAGATGCGCGCATGGGTGAGGTTTACTGGGGCCAGTTTGAGCGTCAGCAAGACGGCCATTGGCTGGAAAGCGAAGGCGAAGCGGTACTTTCACCACCGCAAGCGTTGGAACGAGCGCAAGGCCTGCAAGGGCATTGGGCGCATGTGGGTACCGGTTGGCAAACCTACCCGGATCTGGTCACCGGTTCCTCGTTAAGCCTGGGTGATGGTCAAATGCTGCTGCCGCAGGCGGAAGATATGCTGCCGTTGGCGTTGCATGCCTGGCAACAGGGGTTGGCGGTCGCGGTTGAAAATGCCGAACCAACCTACCTGCGTAATGAAGTCACCTGGAAAAAATTGCCGGGGCGTGAATAGCACAACCTATTGTGCTTTGGTAGCAATCGGGATATGAATGAACTGCAACTTGCTCTGTGAATTGATGTCAAAGTTACAGCTATTTCAGGAGATTGCGACGATGTTAACCCGCACTGTAAATAAAAAAATGTCGCTGCTGGCCATTGCCGGTGGCGCGCTGGTGCTGTCGGGCTGCGTAACCGTACCCGACGCCATTAAAGGCAGCACGGAAACACCGGTGCAGCAGTTATCCTCGGTGCAGAATGCGCCGAACCTGTTTGTTGGGGCCGAGGCCCGTTTTGGTGGCACCGTGGTGAATGTTGCCAATGAGCAGGGGCGCACGGTGTTGGAAATCGCCGCTGTGCCGCTCGACTCCGGCGCCCGGCCTATTTTGGGCGAACCGTCGCGGGGGCGTTTGTTAGCCTCGGTTAACGGTTTCCTGGAGCCGGTGGATTTCAAAGGTCAGTTGGTTACCGTGGTCGGACCGATCACCGGCGTGAGAGACGGCAAGATTGGCATGACGCCGTACAAGTTTGTCACCATGAATGCTACCGGCTATAAACGCTGGCACCTCACCCAACAGGTGATGATGCCGCCGGCTCCGATGGGGCCATGGGGTTGGCGTGGCGGTACCTGGGGCCCGGGGTGGGGCGTGGGTTATGGCTGGTACAATCCAGGCCCGGCACAGGTGCAAACCATCGTTACCGAGTAGTGTTAGTTAGGCATCCACTATTTTATTAGGGCGGCTCCGGCCGCCTTTTTCTTTTGGCGCAGGGAAACGGCGCCAATTAGTGACGTACATCGCAACCTGAATATTGTTTAAAACTCAAACTGGTCTGCTGAGTTAAAATATTGTTATGGTTTGGCTGCATATTTAGGGGCTGCGATGACAATGAATAATGATTTCAGGAGTAATACCTTGGATAAGGTCTGGTTAAAACGTTACCCGGCGGATGTTCCGGCAGAGATCGACGCCGATCGTTATTCATCTTTGGTCGAAATGTTTGAAAATGCGGTTCAGCGTTATGCGGATCAACCGGCTTTCATGAACATGGGCGAAGTGATGACTTACCGCAAGTTGGAAGAGCGCAGTCGGGCTTTTGCCGCTTACCTGCAAAACGAGTTGGGCCTGCAGAAGGGCGATCGTGTTGCGCTGATGATGCCGAATCTGTTGCAGTATCCGATCGCACTGTTTGGCATTTTGCGAGCCGGTATGGTGGTGGTTAACGTTAATCCGCTGTATACGCCGCGAGAGCTGGAGCACCAACTGAACGACAGCGGTGCCAGTGCCATCGTAATCGTCTCCAATTTTGCCCACACGCTGGAAAAAGTGGTGTTCAACACCCAGGTAAAACACGTGATCCTGACGCGCATGGGCGATCAGCTCTCCGCCGCCAAAGGCACCTTGGTTAACTTTGTGGTGAAATACATTAAGCGGCTGGTGCCGAAATACCATCTGCCGGCAGCGATTTCTTTCCGCAGTGCACTGCAGCGCGGACGTCGGCAGCAGTACGTTAAACCCGACATCATCAATTCCGACCTGGCGTTCCTGCAATATACCGGTGGCACCACCGGCGTGGCGAAAGGCGCGATGCTGACGCACCGTAACATGCAGGCCAACGTGGCGCAGGCCAAAGCCGCCTACGAGCCGCTGTTCCGCGATGGTCAGGAGCTGATTGTCACCGCATTGCCGCTCTACCACATCTTTGCATTAACGGTGAACTGCCTGCTGTTTATTGAATTGGGCGGCCGTAATCTGTTGATCACCAACCCGCGTGATATTCCAGGGCTGGTGAAAGAGCTGGGGCGCTATCCGTTCACCGCGATAAGTGGGGTGAATACCTTGTTTAATGCGTTGCTGAATAATGCCGACTTCCATCAACTCGACTTCTCGACGCTGCGTTTCTCGGTCGGTGGCGGTATGTCGGTGCAGAAAGCGGTGGCGGACAAGTGGGAGCAAACCACCGGAAAGCACCTTTTGGAAGGCTATGGACTGACCGAATGCGCACCCTTGGTCACCTGCAATCCGCACGACTTGACGCACTACAGCGGCAGTATCGGGCTGCCGGTTTCATCCACTGACATACGACTGGTGGATGATAACGGCAATGATGTGCCGGTCGGCGAGCCGGGGGAACTGTGGGTTAAAGGACCGCAAGTTATGTTAGGCTACTGGCAGCGGCCGGATGCCACCGATGAAGTAATGAAAGATGGCTGGCTCGCGACCGGCGATATCGTTACAGTGGACGAGATGGGCTTTGTACGCGTCGTTGATCGCAAGAAAGATATGATTCTGGTTTCCGGGTTTAACGTATACCCGAACGAGATCGAAGACGTGGTCAGTCAACATCCGAAAGTGCTGGAATGTGCGGCGATCGGCGTACCGAGTGACGTATCCGGTGAAGCGGTGAAGATCTGCGTGGTGAAGAAAGACGCCTCGCTGACCAAAGAAGAGCTGTTGACCCATTGCCGTCGGCAGCTCACCGGGTATAAAGTGCCTAAAATTGTTGAGTTTCGCGATGAATTGCCGAAGTCTAACGTCGGTAAAATTTTGCGACGAGAACTGCGTGATGAGCAGAAAAAACCTGTGGCGGCCGATGCCGCCTAGGCTATCATCCACGCCTTACAGATCAACAACGCCGGTGAATGCCGGCGTTGTTGTGTTTGAATCATGAAAGCGACCAAGAGAATGACGTTTTGAACTATCAGTTGATCACTACCGATGCCGGATTGCAGCAGGTCTGCGAGCAGGCGAAAAAGCATGCCCAGATTGCGCTGGACACCGAATTTGTCAGAACGCGCACTTACTATCCGCAGTTAGGCCTGATTCAGTTATACGACGGTGAACAACTCTCCCTGATTGACCCCTTGCCAATCAAGCAGTGGCAACCGTTTATTGAGCTGCTGAGCAACACACAGATAGTGAAGTTCCTGCACGCCGGCAGTGAGGATCTGGAAGTGTTCCTCAACGCCTTCAAAACCCTGCCGACGCCACTGGTCGATACCCAAATCCTGGCGGCCTTTACCGGTCGACCTATGTCCTGTGGCTTTGCCACCCTGGTCGCGGAGTATATGCAGGTGGAGCTGGATAAAAGCGAAGCCCGTACCGACTGGTTGGCGCGTCCATTAACGGAAAAACAGTGTGTCTACGCCGCTGCCGACGTGTTCTATCTGCTGCCAATGGCCAAACGGCTGGTGCAGGAGACGGAAGAGGCCGGTTGGACCGCGGCCGCCAGCAATGAATGCCTGCTGTTGTGCCAACGCCGTAGCGAGACGCTGGCGCCAGAATTGGCCTACCGTGAAATCACCAACGCCTGGCAACTGCGTCCGCGCCAGTTGGGCTGCTTGCAGAAGCTGGCGGAATGGCGACTGCGCCAGGCGCGTGAGCGTGACCTGGCGGTGAACTTTGTGGTGCGTGAAGAGAATCTCTGGCAGGTAGCGCGTCATATGCCGACCTCGCTGGGAGAGTTGGACTCGCTGGGGTTGAGCGGCCCGGAAATCCGTTATCACGGCAAAACGTTGGTGGCGCTGGTGGCAGAAGCCAGTGAGCTGGATGAATCGGCATTGCCGGAGCCGTTACCGAACCTGATCGACCAGCCGGGTTATAAGAAAGTGTTCAAGGAAATCAAAGCGGCGATCGTCATTGTCAGCGAGCAAAGCGGCTTAAGCAGCGAATTGCTGGCCTCGCGTCGGCAGATTAATCAGTTGCTGAATTGGCATTGGAAATTGAAAGCGGGCGACAACTTGCCAGAATTAGTCAGCGGTTGGCGCGGTGATTTATTAGCGACGCCGCTTCAGGATATTTTGAAGGATTATTAATCGGGTTGCGATAAAGTCGGGGCAGGGTAAGGAAACACTGCTCTGAATATTGATTAAAAATAATTTAAGTAAACACACTTACCGCCAGCATTTACTTTAAACAACCGTGACGCAAGATTAATTGAGATTATTCCCAAAGGGTAAAAATGATTATTGGGTCTTTTTTATCTCAATAACTGGTTATGCATACAGTTACCCCCTGTAGAAAATATACAGGGGGTAATTAATGCGTCACGCTCATTTAGTTACTTCTTCCGATTCCGGTAATGTCACGTTGAGTTCAAGTACCGAAATATCATCCCCTTTCTGCTCAAACTGTACGTGCAGCATTTCAGGGTCGATTTGAATGTATTTGCAAATTACCGCCAGAATATCACGTTTCAAATCAGGCAGATACGGGGGTTCACTGTCCCCCCGACGACGCTCCGCGACGATAATCTGCAGCCGTTCCTTGGCTATATTGGCTGTCTGCTTTTTGCGGGACAGAAAGAAGTCTAGTAATGCCATGGTTTATCCCCCAAAAAGGCGTTTCAGGAAACCCTTCTTCTCTTCTTCAATGAAGCGGAAGGGGCGTTCTTCCCCTAACAAGCGGCTAACGGTATCGTCATAGGCCTTGCCGGCATCGGATTCAGCATCAAGGATCACGGGTTCACCCTGGTTAGAGGCCCGCAGCACGGACTGGTCTTCCGGGATAACGCCGACCAGTGGAATGCGCAGAATTTCCAGCACGTCTTCCATACTCAGCATGTCGCCACGGCTAACGCGACCCGGGTTATAGCGAGTCAGCAGCAGGTGTTCCTTGATCGCCGATTCGCCTCGCTCAGCACGACGGGATTTGGACGACAAAATGCCCAGGATACGGTCAGAGTCACGTACTGAGGAGACTTCCGGGTTGGTGGTGATGATGGCTTCATCAGCGAAGTACAGGGCCATCAGCGCGCCGGTTTCAATACCTGCGGGAGAGTCACAGACCACAAAGTCAAAATTCATCTCACCCAAATCGTTGAGGATCTTTTCAACGCCTTCGCGGGTCAGCGCATCTTTATCGCGCGTTTGCGAAGCAGGCAAGATAAACAGGTTATCGGTACGCTTGTCTTTGATTAACGCCTGATTCAGCGTGGCATCACCCTGAATAACGTTAACGAAATCGTAAACAACCCGGCGTTCACAGCCCATGATCAGGTCAAGATTACGCAGACCGATATCGAAATCGATTACTACGGTTTTCTTACCTTTTTGGGCTAAGCCGGTAGCGATGGCCGCGCTTGAAGTGGTCTTGCCAACGCCCCCTTTACCCGATGTAACAACAATAATGCGTGCCATGAAATGGATTCCTTGTCAAAAGGGCTTAATTTAAAGGTTGTATGGTTAAAGCGTTATCCAACAGGCTGAGTCGTACTGCCTGCCCGACATAGTCGGACGGGATTTGGTCGCTCAACCAGTACTGCCCTGCGATAGAGACTAGCTCAGCACCCAGGTGCGTGCAAAAAATCTGGCACTGCGTATCACCTGAAGCACCGGCCAGCGCACGACCGCGCATCATGCCGTAAACGTGAATATTGCCATCGGCAATTAATTCGGCGCCGGCGCTGACACTGCTGGTCACTATCAGATCGCTGTTGCGGGCATAAATTTGTTGGCCGGAACGGACAGGGGCACTAATGATGCGCGTCTTGGCGGGGGCGTTGGGATCCACCACCGGGGCTGGCGCGGGCGCCGCTTCCGGGGCGGCCATCTTTTGGCCTTTACCTTCGTTCAGCAACGGTAACCCGGCACGGGCTATCGCGCGTTTTTGCCGCTCATCTCTGCAACCGCTGATACCCACAACGCGCAGCCCTGCTGCCGCGACAGCCTGTTGAAGTTCTTTCCAGTTTGCATCGCCGTTCAGCGTTGCAACGTTGATAACAACAGGGGCGTTTTTCAAAAAAGCGGGCGCTTGCTCGACTTTTTCCAGTAACGCCTGACGTATTACCTCGGGTTCCGAATTATACAAATGAACAACCGATAGGGTAAAACTGCTGCCTTTTAGCTCAATTGGCGATTGTGACATCTATCCTGACTCAGTCTCAGCAACTTTAAATCCCCGGAATACCAATCGGGGTGCGATATTCCGAAGTACTATAAGCATGTTATAGTCAGAGTTATATCCAGGCAAGACGCTGCCCCAATTAAATAGAGTTAAAAACATGCTTTGTGTGATCTATAGAAGCCCTAAACGCGATCAAACTTATCTTTATGTCGAAAAAAAAGACGATTTCTCCCGAGTGCCGGAAGATCTGATGAAAAGTTTCGGTTTGCCACAATTGGCGATGGTGCTTTCTCTTGAAGGAAGGGAAAAATTAGCCTCGGCAGATATTGAGAAAGTGAAAGAGGCCCTGAAGGACGAAGGGTTTTATCTGCAGGTACCACCGCCGTTGGAAAATTTATTAAACCAGCACCTGTCTGACGACAAAAAATAACCGTCGTTGGCGTGCAGGGGCTACGCTGGATCAGTAACCCCAAACCGACAAAGGAGCTGCGTGATGAGAGGATCAGCGAAGACAACGACAGTGGTTCTGCTGATGCTGAGTGCCGGTCCGCAGGTGATGGCGCAGACTGTTTCACCGGGTGCCACTGCTGCGCCGGTGCAGAGTACGTTGGCTGAAACTGGCCGCGATCCCGCGCAGTTCCCGGCCTATGTTGAGCAACTGAAACGTCAGGCGTTGGCGCAGGGTATTAGCCCGGCTATCGTCGACAGTGCTTTTGCCAACGTGCATTTTGTTGATCGGGTGATCAAGGCGGACCGCAATCAGCCGGAAAAGAAAATCACGCTGGATGATTACCTTAAACGCGTATTGCCAGCGGCCAAGATCGCGCAGGGCCGTTCCCTCTATCGACAATATCAGCCGCAGTTGACGCGTATTACTGCTCGCTACGGTGTTCCAGGACGCTATGTGGTAGCGCTGTGGGGGATGGAAAGCGCCTTCGGCAAGATCCAGGGCCGCGAAGATGTCATATCTGCGCTTGCTACCCTGGCGTTTGAAGGGCGTCGTGAGGCTTTTTTCAGTCAACAATTGATGGCAGCGCTGCGTATCCTCGAACAAGGGCATGTCAGCCGCGAACAGCTAAAAGGCTCCTGGGCCGGGGCAATGGGCCAGTGCCAGTTTATGCCGACGTCGTTCCTGAGCTACGCGGCGGATGGTGACGGCGATGGCCGTATTGATATTTGGAATAACGTTGACGATGTGTTTGCCTCCGCAGCCCATTATCTGTCGAGTGAAGGCTGGCAACCGGGGGTTGGCTGGGGCAGGGAAGTTAAACTGCCCGCTGGTTTCAGCAGCGAGAGTCTGGGACTGAAAGATCGCCAGGCGCACAGCGTCAATGAATGGCAAAAGCGTGGCATACGTCGTGCGGATGGTTCAGCCTTACCGCATTCTACCCTGCGTAGTTGGGTTATTACGCCGGATGATATGCAGGGGCGTGCGTTCATGGTTTATGACAATTTTCGCACTATCATGCACTGGAATCGCTCTTACTATTTTGCCATCGCTGTGGGTATGATGGCTGACGGTATCGGGCAATAAAATAGGGTCACGGTACCTCCACCAATGCGTGGGATAACGGGCTTAGCATGCTAAGCCCCTACATGATTGTAGGGAGAAGCGGTATGTATCAACATAGAGACTGGCAGGGTTCATTACTTGATTTTCCGGTGAATAAGGTGGTCTGCGTCGGCAGTAACTACGCCGACCATATTAAGGAAATGGGCAGTGCAACCTCGGCAGAGCCGGTCGTATTTATCAAGCCTGAAACGGCGCTGTGCGATATCCGCCAGCCGGTGGCGATCCCAAAAGAGTTCGGGTCGGTTCATCATGAAGTGGAACTGGCGGTGCTGATCGGCACGCCGTTAAAACAAGCGAATGAAGATCGCGTTGCGCGTGCCATCGCCGGATACGGTGTTGCGCTTGATCTGACGCTGCGTGAACTGCAGGCGGGCTTTAAGAAGGCGGGGCAGCCCTGGGAGAAAGCCAAGGGTTTCGACGGATCCTGCCCAATATCCGGTTTTATTCCAGTGGCAGAGTTTGGCGATCCGCAAAATGCCGAGCTGTCCCTGACGGTAAATGACCAGGTACGTCAGCAGGGCAATACTCGCGATATGATCACTCCGATCCTGCCGTTGATCAGCTATATGAGCCGTTTCTTCACGCTGCGTGCAGGCGACATTATTCTTACCGGGACCCCACAAGGTGTTGGCCCGATGAGTTCCGGCGACATGCTGAAAATTACCCTCAATGGTAAATCGTTAACCACCCGCGTGATTTAAAGCCTGGGTTTGACGCATAAAAAAAGGCCCGCAGGGGCCTTTTGTCTTTTTCGGTAGTCATCGGGTAATAGGCTTATTTACGGCCCAACAAGAAACCGAAAACGATCCCGACCGCTGCCGCGATAGCCACGCCGGCAAGCGGGTTGGATTCAACCTGGGTCCGCACCGTATCAGCCGCATCGCGAGCTGCATAGCTGGCCTGAGAGGCATACTTGCGGGCTGCGCCTTTAACCTGGTGATCCGGCGAGTCCGTTGCTTTACCAAAGGCTTCCTCAACGGCGCCGGCAGCTTCATTAACTTTGTCTTCTGCTTTTCCAAACATACTTGGCTCCTTATCTCGGTTCTAAAGGCGAACATTAAACATAGCAGGATTATGCCGTGCCTGGCGGCAAATTGTGCGTTATAAGATGAATCTTACCGGTGAATTGAAGTATCGGTTGGCGATAATCTGGGGATAAAACGAAAAGGTGATAGGCCTGTGATTTGTACGTATAATTAAGCGATAAACGCGCTATTTCTCCCCACAGAAAGCAAAACACAAGCGGTGGATAGTCACGGCGCGGAATGTTGAATGATGTTGTTTTAAATAGCATTTTATTTAAGCGATTGTTTTGTTATCGCTATGATTATATTGTGTTTTCAGTCTTTCCATTTGGCTGGGATATCTATATAGTGCACCCTCAAAACCTGTACGCAGGTTATCTATTCATTTACCTATACCGGACGCGAACATGTCACAAACCCCTTTTTGGCAACAAAAAACGCTGGCTGAAATGTCAGAACAAGAGTGGGAATCGCTGTGCGACGGTTGTGGGCAATGCTGTCTGAATAAGCTGATCGACGAAGATACCGACGAGATTTATTTCACCAACGTAGCCTGTGACCAGCTGAATATAAAATCGTGCCAGTGCCGTAACTATGAACGTCGCTTTGAGTTGGAAGAAGATTGTATCAAGTTGACGCGCGAGAACCTCACGACGTTTGACTGGTTGCCCCCGACCTGTGCATATCGCCTGATTGGCGAAGGCAAACCCCTGTTCTCCTGGCACCCGCTGGTTAGCGGCTCCAAGGCGGCGATGCACGGTGAACGTATTACGGTGCGCCACATTGCGGTACGCGAAAGCGAAGTGGTGGACTGGCAGGACCACATCATGAATAAACCAAGCTGGGCGAGATAAAGAAAAAAGCCCCTGCAAAGAAGAGGGGCAAGACACACAACAACACCAGGGAAATCGTTACTATTAACTTGCGGATACTATAAGGATTTTTTGGCATAACTTCATCAAAATATTGATGCAATAATGCATCACTATGATGAGTTTTTTTGTATGAAGCAGGTGAGGAGGAAATGAGTCGTTCCACTGTATTACGATTTACGGTCGATAAAGTGAGGTTGTACTCCTGCGAATAAGGCTTTTTCTCCCTCTAACTTAATGTTATGTAAATTACGCACCAAATCCCATCCGAATGCTTCTTTTTATACAGAAGGTTAGGTAGTTTGACCGCTCTCACGCTAAGTTCCGAGAGTACAATAATGAAAATGATACGTCTGTTTGCCGTGGCTGGGGCGCTGATAGTGCTCGTTTATTACCTTACACACACTTAATGTCGCTATATCTCTGCATAGTATCCGCAATTCAATAAAAAACGGCGCCCTGAGGCGCCGTTTTTTATTCGCTCAGACTTAACGACCAAACAGGTCGCGGCGGCGCGGTCGGACAAATTGTGCGATCAACACGATGATGGCGAACATCAAATAAGCCGTGAAGATACCCACCAACCACTGCGGCATTTCCAGCGTCAGGAATTCCCATTGGCGCACGGAACAGTCACCGGATGCGTGGAACACCGCCGGCAGCCATTTATCCAGCGGCAGCCAGGACGGGAAGCTGACGAAGAAATCGCAGGTATTGAATGGCGAAGGATGCAGTTGGATCATGGTGTGTTTCCATGCCAGTTGCAGGCCTTCCCAGGCGCTGTAAATCCACAGCAGAATCGCGACATAGCGCAGTGGCGTTTTCGGCGCGATGGCACCGAGCAACGAGGCGCCCAGAATGCCAAACAGCGCGCAGCGTTCATAAATGCACATTACACAGGGTTGCAGCAGCATTACGTGCTGAAAGTAGAGAGCAACTAATTCCAGCACTAGCGCAGTCAGGGCCATCAACAGCCAAGCACCGCGCCCCTGCGAGCAGCGGTTAAAGAATTGCAACATATATTTATTCTTCCATGCAGTAAGCAATTGAACTGGCAGTGTAAACCAATTCAACTCTGCTGCCAGCTACCTGAGCCTGATTCAGCACAAAAATAGTCGCTGGCAGCGGGGCGGGTTAACCGGGTTAATGTGCAACGGCTTCAATCGCTGGTAGTGTCAGCCAATGCCACTCCGTTAACAGGTCAGTCATCGGTGCCAGAGTAAACTGTACGCACAGCAGACCGACCAGCGTTAATACCACAGTATAGGGTAAAGCCATCCACACCATTCGCCCGTAAGACAAACGCACCAGCGGCGCCAGCGCGGAGGTCAGCAGGAACAAGAAGGCCGCCTGACCATTCGGGGTAGCAACTGACGGCAGATTGGTCCCGGTGTTAATGGCGACCGCCAGCATTTCGAACTGCTTAAGGGAGATTGCACCGTTTTCAAACGCGGCACGTGCCTCATTGATATAGACCGTGCCGACAAACACGTTGTCAGATACCGAAGACAGCAGGCCATTAAACAGATAAAACAGCGCCAGTTGTGAAGAGGGTTCTGCCTGCAGAACAAACCGGATAATCGGCGTGAACAGGTGTTGCTCAATAATTACCGCCACCACGGTGAAAAATACCGTCAGCAGGGCAGTAAAGGGCAGCGCTTCCTGGAATGCCTTGCCGATGGCGTGCTCATCGGTTACGCCACACAAAGAAGTGGCCAGAATGATCACCGACAGGCCAATCAGGCCTACTTCCGCCAGATGAAAGGCCAGCGCTACCACTAACCAAATGCCGATCAGCGCCTGAATCACCAATCTGACCTGTTCTTGTTTACTGCGTCCTGCGGTGGCCTGACGGTCAAACTCGGTCAGCACCTCACGGACACGTTCCGGCAGTTTTGCCCCGTAGCCAAAGATGCCGAAGCGCTCGAGCAGCAGGCAAACCAGCAGGCCGCAGACAAACACCGGCAGGGTAACCGGTGCCATGCGCAGGAAGAAGTCGACAAATCCCCAGTCGGCGCTTTTGGCGATGATCAGGTTCTGCGGTTCACCCACCATGGTCATTACGCCGCCCAGTGCGGTACCGACCCCGGCGTGCATCAACAGGCTGCGCAGGAAGGCGCGGAACTGTTCGAGCGTCTGTTTGTGATCGTCACTGACCAGTGTGCTGTCGTCACCGACGTCAGTATTGCCGTCAGAACGGTTTGAAGCCACGTTGTGGTAGATCGAATAAAATCCGGTTGCGACGCTGATCACCACTGCAACCACCGTCAGCGCATCGAGGAAAGCTGACAACAGCGCCGCGGCAAAGCAGAATGCCAAAGAAAGCAGCATTTTTGAGCGAATGTTGAGCAGTAGCTTGGTGAACACGAACAGCAGCAACTGCTTCATAAAGTAGATGCCGGCTACCATAAAGATCAGTAACAGCAGCACTTCCAGATTATGGGCAATTTCTTCGCCCACCCGATCGGGGCTGGTCATGCCAATCAGTACCGACTCAATGGCCAGCAGGCCACCCGGCAGCAGGGGGTAGCATTTCAGCGCCATCGCCAGGGTAAAGATAAATTCGACCACAAACAGCCAACCGGCAATGAACGGATCGACCAGGAAGAAAACCAGTGGATTGATCACCAGGAAAATGAGAATGGCCAGTTTGTACCAGTCAGGTGATTGCCCGAGGAAGTTTTTTACCAAGGCACTGCGTAAGGTTGTTTCCATTATGAATTACACGTCCTGAAAATAAGTTGTCTCATACTAGCCTAACAATGCCGCCGGGGCAGATGCAATACGGGCTTGCTTTACGACGAGAAATTTCTCTATGCGGTGTTTTTGCAGGTTTTTTGCCACTTTATGCACAGTTTCGTTCAATGTTTTTCGCTCCCGCTAGGTCATGCAATAGCGATCTGGTATGATCAGCCGACTACTATTACTGATTATCGTCGCTACGGAACGTCAAACACATGGTCATAAAGGCGCAGAGTCCTGCCGGTTTCGCGGAAGAATACATTATCGAGAGTATCTGGAATAATCGCTTCCCTCCTGGCACTATTTTGCCCGCGGAGCGTGAGCTTTCAGAACTGATTGGTGTTACGCGCACCACGTTACGTGAGGTTTTACAACGCCTGGCCCGTGATGGCTGGCTAACCATTCAGCATGGCAAACCGACCAAAGTAAATAATTTCTGGGAAACTTCCGGCCTCAATATCCTTGAGACGGTGGCACGCCTCGATCATCAGAGCGTCCCACAATTGATCGACAACCTGTTGTCGGTTCGTACCAATATTGCGGCGATCTTTATTCGCGCAGCGGTGCGTAACCATCCTGAAGCCGCTCTGGAAGTGTTGGCGAAAGCCACCCAGGTGGAAGATCAGACGGACGCCTTCAACCTGTTGGACTACGAAATTTTCCGTGGTCTGGCGTTTGCCTCCGGCAACCCGATTTACGGTCTGATCTTCAACGGTCTGAAAGGCTTGTATACCCGCGTTGGCCGCTACTACTTCTCAAACCCTGAATCCCGCAAGCTGGCGCTGACTTTCTATAGCAAGCTGTCAACGCTGTGCCATGAGAAGTCGTACGATCAGGTAATGGATTGCGTGCGTAACTACGGTAAAGATAGCGGTGCCATCTGGCAGAGCATGCAAGGCACTATGCCAAGCGATCTGACCGAAGCCCGCCGCTAACACTATTACCCGCATTAAGCAAAAGGGGCGCCAATGGCGCCCCTTTGTTATGGTCTGATCTTACAGCGGTGCCGGTCGCGGTGGGCAACGTTCCAGCAGCTCAACGCTGCCATCTTCGTTCAGTTGCTCCAGAATAATGTCGAAACCCCACAGGCGGTGCAGGTGTTTCATCACTTCACGCCGGCTCTTGTCCAATGGCGCACGATCCTGCGGGATATAGCGCAACGTCAACGAGCGATCCCCGCGTAAATCCACATTCCAGATCTGAATATTCGGCTCATGGTCACTCAGGTTATATTGCGCCGACAGCTCTTCACGGATCGCCCGATAACCGGCTTCATCATGGATCGCTGCAATTTCCAGGTAATTATTGCGATCGTCATCCAGCACGGTGAATAGCCGGAAATCACGCATGATTTTCGGTGACAGGAACTGGCTGATAAAGCTTTCATCCTTGAAGTCGCGCATGGCGAAGTGCAGTGTTTCCAGCCAGTCTTTACCGGCAATATCCGGGAACCAGTAACGATCTTCTTCGGTTGGCGACTGACAGATACGCTTGATGTCCTGGAACATGGCAAAGCCCAGAGCGTACGGATTAATGCCGTTGTAATAAGGGCTGTTATAAGGCGGTTGATACACCACGTTGGTATGGCTGTGCAAAAACTCCAGCATAAAACGTTCGGTTACCCGGCCCTCGTCGTACAGATGATTAAGGATGGTGTAGTGCCAGAATGTGGCCCAGCCTTCGTTCATCACCTGCGTTTGTTTTTGCGGATAAAAATACTGGCTCACTTTGCGCACAATACGCAAAACTTCACGCTGCCAGGGCTCCAGCAGCGGCGCATTCTTTTCCATAAAGTAGAGGATGTTTTCCTGTGGTTCGCTTGGATAGCGGCGCGCCTGTTCTGGTGCTTCTTCACGTTCAACCCGTGGCAGGGTCTTCCACAGTGTGTTCACCTGGCTTTGCAGGTACTCCTCACGGCTTTTCTGGCGTGCTTTTTCTTCGACCAGTGAAATTTTCTGTGGTCGTTTGTAGCGATCTACGCCGTAGTTCATCAACGCATGACAAGAGTCGAGCAGCTTCTCCACTTCTTCAACGCCGTAGCGCTCTTCGCACTGGCTGATGTAGTGGCGGGCGAACAGCAGGTAATCGACGATCGAACTGGCGTCGGTCCAACTGCGGAACAGGTAGTTATTTTTGAAGAAGGAGTTGTGCCCGTAGCAGGCATGCGCCATCACCAAGGCCTGCATGGTGATGGTGTTTTCTTCCATCAGGTAGGCGATGCAGGGATTGGAGTTGATCACGATCTCATAGGCCAGGCCCTGCTGCCCATGTTTATAGCGCTGCTCGGTCTCAATGAATTTTTTACCGAATGACCAGTGGGTGTAGTTAATCGGCATGCCGACGCTGGAATAAGCGTCCATCATCTGCTCTGAGGTAATGACCTCGATCTGATGCGGGTAGGTATCAAGCCTGTAATGTTTGGCTACGCGATCGATGTGCTCCAGATACACCTGCAGCAACTCGAACGTCCAGTCCGGTCCATCGCTCAGACGTTTATCTTCCTTGACCTTATCATGTGTTGAAGTAGTCATCAGCGCACCCTCGTTATTACGGACCTTGCTCGAACGGCAGACCCTGTATCAATCATAGTTCAAGTAATAATAAACCGTTTTAAATCAGTGAAATAAAAACGACAGGTCACAATAAGTCGAAATTCAGTCAAAATCAGTTATACATCAACCCAGTGATTACCGCGATCATCTTGATATTTTGCCGTCATTTCTGCGGACTTATGGCCGAGCAAACGCTGAGCAAAATTCCCCTCGTTCTCTTTCGAGTATAGTCTTGCCGAAAGGCTGCGCAACTCATGAAATGATGGTGGTTGTTCCCAGTCCAGGCCTGAATCTTTGCGAGATTTAGTGAACCCCATCGAGATCGTGCTGGGGGATAGGGCACTGCGCAGGTGGCTGGCCAGCACGTTTTCGCAATCCCCATATGCTGCTTTACAGCAAGCCAGAACGTCCTCAAGTTTTAAGTCTGAGGCTTCAAGTTCGAGGCTGACAGGGATCGCTAACGCGTTGCCCAGTGATCAGTGCCAAGTCCATGTTGAAACCAACCCATGGTGCTTGTTTGTTGGCTGCTTCGCGGATCTCAGTATCACGCCTGTCATGAAGGCGGTGATCGAGCTGGGTTATCTGGATATAAAACCGTCCATCGTCCGCATCAAGAATTGCATCATCACAACCGAGTCGGGGCCGCTGTTCGGCTTCGATATCGACAACGAATTTATCTCAGGCTTCGATAAGGGTGCCAGGGGAACACTGCTGGGAGCATCACATGGCTAAGGACGAGTTTTAACCTTTGGCACGGCGGCGAATGCCAACGTTTACCCAACGCTGACTTTCAGGCATTGCCGGCACGCGTGGATGGCTTCAGTTCGGGCGTGGCGAAATCCGAAGAACTTAACACCGTATGGTAAGAATGGATTCACCCCCTTTGGTCGGTTAGGTAATGACCCCGTAGCATTAAACAACTTTATGCGGTTTTCTATCGGTGTTTAATTAAATTAGCGCATGTAGATCATGCGCTTTTCATCCGATCCCTTAATTGAAGGACTTTAACTTCAAATAGGTCATAAACAAGTTTAGAAATGAGAATTGTCATGACTAGAAACAATAGCCAAATGGATATACATCCGATTAGTGACGTTGGCTTAGATATGTAATGATTTATAAAGTACAGAACAGGAAGGTTTGTAAGGTATGCGGCATAAGACCACCTGGCCATTCTTGATGTCACAAATTTTACCATTGGATTGACTTCTATATGATAGAAAACGGTTATTAAGCAAGCGAATCCAATGTTTGCGACATCAAATAAAAATATCTTTAGTAATGCGCTGTTGTCCATAAATGCATCTGGCTTTGCAGCTATATATATTGCTACCGGTACAAGTGAAATACCAAGTTTCGAAAATATGTTTATTTTTTTTGATAAAAACAACCATGAAAAAATAACGCCAATCATTAAAGAGTCAAGTCTGTATAAAGATGTGGAGCGTATTTCATTAAATGTCATTGATGTGTTAATTGCTGCGTTAATTCTAAATGCAAGCGACATCGCAATAATAAGCGCAATGGATAATATAATACTGTTTCTTTTGTTTGTTGTTGCAAATAAAAAAACAGATATAACAATAGGGAAGGAAAAATAAAAAACCTCCTCTACTGCGAGGCTCCATGCTTCACCAAAAAATGAAGGATGAGGAATCGTTAAGCTCTGAGTAAATGTAGAGAAAGCAAGCAAGTTAGGTTGTGCATCTGGCCTGATATTGTCAATGAGAAGCAGGTTCAATATTAGAAATAGGATGTAACTTGGGTATGTTCTCATCCAACGGCGAAACCAAAACGAAGGAATCCAGCCAAACGCAGTGTCAGATTTTTCGATCTTATCGAATATTATCCTCCCGATGAGGAAACCAGATAAAACGAAAAATAACTCCACACCTAAAAATCCGCCGAATTTTAAATATTGAGATGAAGGCAATGCCGGCAGTAAAAATACTCTGCCATGAGAAAGTATCACCATAATGATTGCGAGTGACCTGCATAAATCAAGCCATGGGTTTAACTTTTTTTCCATAATTTATCAATCTCATACCAATTCTATACATTCATATCAATGCTCAAGATTCTAACATAGCACAATAAAAATAATGAATTCTATTAAACCAATCTGGAGAATATTCTATGTCATCTGAAGGATTGCCAGTTGATGGCGTCGTCGGTACTGAAATTGTGCTGGGCACCCGCAGCACGCAACAAGCAACAGACGAGGCCAGGGGCAGCCTGTCGGCGGATAGCGCAGCCCAATCAGCTGACACATCGTTTAAATACAGTAGTGAAGCCAAAACAGCGGTATCTGATGCAGAAGTTTATGCAAAACAGGCAAAAGATGCTTCACAAAATGCTCAGAATATCGCTGATGCCAATACCTATAACTCACAGAGGACAATCGGCGCGCATGGCGGGTTTCGGTTCGGGCGTGGCGAAATCCGAAGAACTTAACACCGTATGGCGCCAGGGTTCGACGATGGCCGCCGTGGTAGGACAGTTTATCGCAGACAAAACCGGATAGGATGTGCTGGACGACGGAGATCTGACCGGGTTGCTGGATAAATTTGAGGTCGCGATGGGTGGATGCCTGATTGGAGTTCAGCGTTTCACGGCCTCCGGAACTTGCACGCCAACACCTGGAATTTGATACGTGATTGTAGAGTCTGTGGGTGGCGGCGGTGGTGGGGCTTTTGCTGGGCCAACTGCACAAGGTAGAGATGGTGGCCGAGGATCTGCAGGTATAGTTATTATTTACGAATATTCCTAGAGTGTTGCTGGGTGGGGGGGCTCCCCCCCACAACCTAATTCATGCTGCTGAACGCATGGTGATTGATTTCAATTTCCCATACTTTCTGAAGGGAACCTCTATGATTCTATAGTTGATTTCACTAAATGTAACTGTTAGCACCAAAAACAACGAAACGTAAAGTAGCTCCATGCCTAAACTGAAGTTAGTGTTTTCATTAAAGAAAATACTCTTGACTACACTTATCATTACAACATGGGTGAGGTATATAGAATAAGAACGGGAACCGATATAGTCACAAGTATTTCGTATTGATATGTTTGATGAAAAAACATTCATATTTAGACTTGCGATAAGAACAAATATACCGGAGATTAATGCGGTTAATCCTACGGAAAAGAAAATAATGGGTTTCGGACTTGTAAATATTGCCAGCAAAACAGTCAGTGTAATAAATATAACAACAGGGTGTTTTACTTTTCCATTTAGCGATTTTATTCCTTTACTGTTAATTATTTTACTATTTAAAATGGCTATGATAACACCAAGTGAAATTGCATCAGTTCTTAGTGCCCACATGAATGGAGTGGATGCATTTAGAGTTCTTGGTAAGAAAAACTGCTCAAGAAAAACAGCAGCGAAGAAGTAAATTAATTTCCGTGGTATTAAAAATGCTATCACCGGGAGCAGGAAGTAAAATTGATTTTCTAAAGATAGGCTCCAGTAAATCCCAAGATTACCACAGGCGCCAAGCGGTCTGCATTCTGAAAAATAAAAATCAGAGGTTTGTGTTACAGCAGCAAAAGCGGACTTATATAAAACCTCAATAGGAAGGAATGCTCCATTTCCGCCCCAGAGCATTGATAGAGCGACAGAAATGGAAATCCAAAGAAATGCAGATGGAATGAGCCTCCAGAACCGTCTCACCCAAAATGGGAGAGAAAAGTTTAAGAATGAGGAAATGGTTCTATCCGTGGGGATCTGTTCGAGAATCGACTTTGTGATAATGAACCCAGAAATACAGAAAAACAAATCAACGCCGCTACCGAATCTTGATATGTCTAGTAGTTTCCAATAGGTCGATACTGGTGATAGCAAGGCTGCAATGTGAGCCAATATAACAAATACAATAGCCAGTGTTCTGAGAACTTCAATGTCATGATTTTTGTTGTCATTCATGTAATTTATAACGCCTGCATCAATAATTTTAAATATATTGCATATTTTATGCACATACGCACAAACCAATTACCTATCAACAGAAATATTGGAAAGTCATCCATGTTATCTGAAGGATTGCCAGTTGATGGCGTCGTCGGCACTGGAATTGTGCTGGGCACCCGCAGCACGCAATAAGCAACGGACTAACCCAAGGGCAGCCTGTCGGCGGATAGTGCAGCCCAATCAGGGATACTACTGTCGTCAGGTGAAGACTGCAGCAGCAAAGGTATCTGACGATGCAGATCGCGCAGAAGCTACCTCTGATAACGTCCAGAATATCGCGGCTACCACTTACAAGCGTATGAAAATGGTTAAGCGGGCAGGTGGTGTACTGACAACACATGACATTGCTGACAGCGGTATCCCATGAGCAATGACAGGACACTGTATGTGGCGGATGGGTGCATACTTTCTGATACATCGGTATTGGTTTGCTGTTGGTCAGGTGAGTTTACAGCGAGTTTTTTCTGCTGAAGCAGGTTCTTATGTCTGCGAAACGTTATCTTTGATAAATGCGGTTTTTGTAGTTTTATATTCTGTATTGATGGCGCTGTTTCATTTTTATATTCTGTTAAATCCTTGTTGCGTATCGTGGCTTTTCTTGTCGATAGCAATGATATCATTGACATCATATTAGCCACTGTTTCGCTCTAAAACTGGCCTTTCACAACATCTTATCGCTATTTATAGGTAGCTATTGCAAAAGACCCGGCCATGAACGATAAATTAATTGTGAATGTTGTCACGTTTAATGACGAAGATGTTGGACGGATTTTTCCACTGAGTTAATTTCCTGTGAGCAGAAGATTATGCTTTGTGATGCCTTGAGCTGGAGTCAGCGATGCGAGTGGTAATTTTAGGTAGTGGGGTGGTAGGGGTTGCCAGCGCCTGGTATTTGGCGAAAGCGGGCCATGAGGTGACGGTGATCGATCGTCAACCCGGTCCGGCGATGGAAACCAGCGCGGCGAATGCCGGACAGATCTCTCCGGGTTATGCGGCTCCCTGGGCTGCGCCTGGCGTCCCGCTGAAGGCGGTTAAATGGATGTTCCAACGCCATGCGCCGCTGGCGGTTCGTCTGGATGGCAGCAGCTTCCAGTTGAGCTGGATGTGGCAGATGTTGAAAAACTGCAATACCGAACACTACATGACCAATAAAGGGCGGATGGTGCGGTTGGCGGAATACAGCCGCGACTGTATCAAGGCGTTGCGTCAGGAAACCGGTATTCAGTACGAAGGCCGACAGGGCGGTACGCTGCAACTGTTCCGTACCCAGCAACAGTTTGAAAGTGCGGCCAAAGATATCGCGGTATTGGAAGATGCCGGTGTGCCCTACAAACTGCTGGAAGCCAGTCAGTTGGCTAGCGTTGAACCTGCGCTGGCGCAGGTGGCGCATAAGCTGACCGGCGGGCTGCAACTGCCTAACGACGAAACTGGCGATTGCCAGCTCTTTACCCAGCAACTGGCCAAACTGGCACAGCAGGCGGGCGTTACTTTCCTGTATAACCGCAGCGTTGATCGCCTGCTGGTGGAAGGGGACAAGATCAGCGGCGTGCAATGCGGCGGGGAAATCTTCAAAGCTGACAGCTACGTGGTGGCCTTTGGCTCTTATTCCACCGCGCTGTTGCGCGATCTGGTGTCGATCCCTGTCTATCCGTTGAAAGGCTACTCGTTAACCATTCCAATCACCGATGAGTCTGCGGCACCGTTCTCAACCGTGCTGGATGAAACTTATAAAATTGCCATTACCCGGTTCGATCAACGTATTCGCGTCGGCGGCATGGCGGAAATTGTTGGTTTTAATACTCAGCTGGAGCAAAAGCGGCGAGAGACACTGGAGATGGTAGTACGCGATCTTTACCCTAACGGTGGACGGGTGGAAGATGCGACCTTCTGGACCGGTTTACGTCCGATGACGCCGGACGGTACGCCGATTGTCGGCAAGACCTCGCTGAAAAATCTGTTCCTGAATACCGGACACGGCACTTTGGGCTGGACCATGGCTTGTGGCTCTGGACAACTGCTATCCGATTTGATTTCCGGTGTCACCCCGGCCATTCCTTCAGACGACCTGGGGGTGGCGCGCTACAGCGCCGGATTTCGTAGCCTCTACACCGGCCCCTTGAACGATGTGCATCCCGCGCGTTAAACATCCTGATTTATCATGTTATTGTCACGGGCGTTGGCCCGTGACTGTATTCGCCGGCCCGTAGGAGTGCCCATGCCTCGCCCGATTTCCGCCACGTTGCACCTTGGCGCCTTTGAAAATAACCTGCAGGTGGTTCGTCGTTTTGCCCCTAACGCCAAAGTCTGGTCGGTGGTTAAGGCCAACGCGTATGGCCACGGTATTAAACACGTCTGGCGCAGTCTGGCGCAGACCGATGGTTTTGCCTTGCTGGATCTCGCCGAAGCCATTTTGTTGCGCGAGTCCGGCTGGCAAGGGCCGATTTTGCTGTTGGAAGGATTTTTCAAACCGCAGGATATTGCCCTGCTGGATCACTATCGTTTAACGACGTCGGTACACAGTGACTGGCAACTGGCGGCGATCGCCGAAGCTAAACTCTCTGCACCGCTGAATGTTTACCTGAAAGTGAACAGCGGGATGAACCGCCTGGGGTTTGCGCCGGAACGTTTGCACGCTGTGTGGATGAAAGCTCAGACGATCGGCAATATTGCCAGCCTGACGCTGATGAGTCATTTCGCCACCGCTGACGGCCCACAGGGCGTTGAGGCGCAAATGGCCACCATTGAACAGGCTGCAGCGAGCATCACTTTGCCACGCTGTCTGGCCAACTCGGCCGCCACGCTGTGGCACCCGGAAACGCATGGTAGTTGGGTACGGCCGGGTATCGTGCTTTACGGGGCTTCACCGAGCGGCCAATCGCGCGATATTGCCGGTAGCGGTCTGCAGCCGACCATGACGCTGAGTAGCGAAATTATTGGTATTCAAACACTGAAGCCCGGCGACCAGGTTGGTTATGGCTGGCGTTACCGCGCCGAGGGTGCGCAGCGTATCGGTGTGGTGGCCTGTGGTTATGCCGACGGTTATCCTCGCCATGCCCAGACCGGTACGCCAGTCTGGGTGGAGGGGGTGCTGACGAGAACGCTAGGCACGGTTTCGATGGATATGCTGGTGGTTGATCTGACACCTTGCCCAGACGTGGGTATTGGGGCGGAAGTGGAGCTGTGGGGGCGACGCCTGCCGGTTGACGATGTTGCCGCCGCGGCAGGCACGCTGGGTTATGAATTACTGACGGCCCTGGCCGCCAGAGTGCCGGTCATCACCGAGGCATAAGCCTCAGGCAATTTTCTTCAACTGACCTTTTATTTGCTTGCTGCGCTGCCGTGCGTGCAGTGCCAGCAGGCAACCCACCAGCATCACCAGCGCCAACGACAGCTTGGGTTGCAACGGCAGTGCCATCGCCAATAAGCCCAGGCCTGCACCGCCGGCCATCTGCACAAAACCGACCAACGCAGAGGCCACCCCGGCCTCATTGGAATACGGCTCCAGCGCGTAGCTGGTCGCCGGGCCCATCACAAAGGCCAGCCCGGCGCAGGCGCAGGCCACCGGCAACATATAGGCCAGCCAATGGGTTTGTGCCGCGCCGGACAGCAAGGACACGCCCAGCAGCAATCCGATACAACCGACACCCATCAAAATTCCGCCGGTCGCCAGGCAGACCGGACGTCCGACCTTGTGAATAATACGGTTGGCGAAAAAGCTCACCAGCATGATCCAAAAGCCGTTGGCACCAAACACCAGCGAGAATTGCAACGGCGTCAGCCCGGCGGTGCCCATTAACACATTGGGTGCCAGTGAGACGTAGGTTAACGCCATGCCCATGGCGCCGGAGTTGACTACGGCAAAGGACAGGAAGCGGCGATCGCGGGCGATGCGGGCATATTGTCGCACCGGCAACCCTTTGACGCGCACCGTATCCGCCGGGCGAGTTTCCGGTAGACGCAGGGCGATCAGTACCAGCACGGCCAGGGCATAACACACCAGGAACCAGAACGGCGCACGCCAGCCAAAGGCTTCTGCCAGCAGTCCGCCAAGCAGCGGTGCCAGTGCAGGAATAATATTCAAGGTGCCGTTGAGAAAACCAAAGGCACGGGCCGCATCGTCGCCGTTCATCCGATCGCGCACGCCGCTGAATGCCACTACGGCGGTGCAACAGACCGCCACGCCCTGCAGCAGGCGAGAGGCCACAAACATGGTTGGCGTGGTGGCCAGCGCCGCCATGGCTGCACCAATCATGTAGATCACAATACCGGCCAGAGCCACCGGCTTACGGCCGTAGTTATCCACCAGCGGGCCGGCGATAACCTGCCCAAGGCCCAGCACCAGGATGAACAGGGAAATGGTGGACTGGATCAGCGCTTCACTGCTGTTAAGGCCAAGAGCGATAGCGGGGATGGTCGGCAGATAGAGATCGATACCCAGCGGGCCGAGCAGCACCAGGCTAAGAAGCAGAAACAGAAATTTTTGCATAACAAAAACAGCACATCCAAGTGACAAAGAGGGCTAGAGTAGAGATTCTGGCGCTAAATGGAAAGAGGCAAAGCACAAGCCTGCCAGGGGGATGCCAGTCTTGTTCGATTCAGGGTGCAGAGGCTTTGCGATAGTAAAGTGCGGATACCGTGTCCGCCACATAGCGTGCCTGATGTTTGGCGTCATCCAATGCCCGATGAGGCGTTCCTTCGAATGCCCGTTCTTTCTTCGGGTTAAAGCCCAGCATTTCCGCCAGGGTGATCACCGTGCGCACATCCTGCGTATCCCAAAATTTCCACGGACACGGCATGTCAAGCTGCTGGAAGGCATGCTCGAGGATTGTACAATCGAACTCCTTGCCGTTACCCCAGACTTTGACCTTGTCGGTGCTGTTCATATGAATAAACCGACTCAGGTTGGTCAGCGTGCGTTTAAGACTCTCTGTGCCACCGAAAGCCAGTTTGCGCGCTTCGTCTGATTGTTTCGCCCACCAGGCAACGGTGTCCAGGCTGATGGTTCTGCCGGGCTGATCTTTTTGGCTGCTGACGGCATTTTCAAACTCCGCCCCGAGCTGGCCGGTTTTGGGATCGAAAAACACGGCAGCGACCACCAGGATCACCGCGCTGGGTTTTATATCCAGCGTTTCAATATCTAACATCAGGTGGTGCATGGGGTCTCCCGGCAGGTTGAAGTATCGCCTAATGTTACTACAAACCGGACGAGGATGCGCCGTCAGCCCCGACGGTTACCGGCAGTATTTGCCAGCGTTACTGCGAGCACTGCCAGTAATATCAGTGCGATCGCCGGTGCCAGGACTCCCCAGGGCGCCCGTTCGAGATAAGGCATGCCTTCCGCCAGCACCAGCCCCCATTCTGCACTGGGTGGCTGCGGCCCAAGACCAAGAAAACCCAGCGCCGCCAGCGCCAGCGCAATGCCCGGCAGACGCAGCATGGCGTGGCGCAGCAGGGGAGCCGAGAGCGCCGGCAGCAGGTAGTGGGTCAGCGTGCGCCATCGGCCGATGCCCAATACCGGCAACATGCGGATATAGGGCTGCGTGCGGGCTTCCGCCAACAACGAAGCACAATGGGCGGCTAGCGGAGCCCAACTGACCAATATCACCGCGCAGGCGGCACCGTAGGCTGAAGGGCCGCTAATGGCGACCACTAACAGGCCTGCGACGATTGGTGGTGTAGCGTTGGCCAGTTCAATCACCCCGCACATCAGACGTGGCATCAGTCCGAACACGATCCCGAGGAACAGCGACGCGAAGCTGACCGCCAGCGCCAGCAGGCTGGTATTCAGCGCACCGTAAGCGACGCGTGCCAGAATATCGCGGCCGGTGGCGTCCGCGCCGAAGGGCAGATCCAGGCTCGGCGGTTGCAGGCGGATATGCAGTGACGAGAGCGGATCGCGGATGATACCGCTCAGCACCAACAGACATAACAACAGCGCGGCACCGGCGGCGAAAAGGTAGCTGACTTTGGGGTTGTGCTGCGGCGGTGCCGAATTGGGCAAGCTTGCCGCTATCCGGCCCAGCAACAGATAATGCGCACCCTGTGCCAGAAATCCGGCGCTGAAGGCAATCAATAACAGGATCAGAATGCCGCACTGCAGTGCCGGCAGGTCCTGCGCAATGGCGGCACCCAATGTTGCTCTGCCCAGGCCGGGAATGGCGAACACTTTCTCGACGGCGATGGCTCCGCCGGTAAGCCCCACCAGTACCAACCCGATTTGCGGCAACAGGGCGGGGAGTGTGCGACGTAACACCGCCAGCAGACGCTGCCGCCGGGAGATGCCGGCCAGGCTCCAGGTGATCAGCCAGCGTTCGCTGAAGGTGGCGGCCAGGCCGTCACTGAATAACAGACCCAGCAGGCCCCCGGCCGGCAAGCCTAACGCCAGGGCTGGCAGCACGACATGTATCAGGCTTTGCCAGCCGTAGGGAGGGAACCATTTTAGCCAGACGGCACCGACAATCAGCAACAGCGCCGCCAGCAAAAACTCGGGCAGGGCAGTCAGTGCCACCGCCACAACCCCGGCAGGACGGCGAGGGTCACCCTGTATGCCGCGCCACAGGGTGGGCAGCGCCAGCATCAATGCCACCAGCAACGCTATTGCCAACGCGTAGCCCATCAATGTCAGAGAGACCCCGGTCGCCTGTAACATCCCCTCCAGCACCGGACGGCCGGAGATCCAGGAGTTCCCGGCATCGCCGTGCAACAGCCGGTTAAACCAGCGGCCAAGCAATATCAGCGGCCCGTCGTCCAGACCAAAGCGCTTCCGAATGGCGTTCAGGGCTTCTGACGTGGCCTCCTGTTCAGCCGAACGGGCCCGCAGCAGGCTGAGCGCCGGATCGCGACCGGACAACCAGGGCATCAGACCGACCAGCGCGATCATTGCCAGCAGCGCAAACAGGCGTGAGGCCAATGGTAATAGCCGCTGTGCCAGTGTCATCAGGGCTGTCCGCTGGCGATCCGGCTGCGTGGTGTCACCAGCAGGCGTTCACGTGGGTCGCGTTCGGCGTTCTTCATGGTTGCGGCCTCCCCCTGGATCACTCGCTCATGCAATAAGGGGATCGCCGCATGGGTCGCCAGAATACGATTTTCTGCTGCGATGATCGCCTGACGCCGGGAGGTACCGGCCGGGATCGCGGCGGCGTAGGTCAGGGCTTCGTCCACCTGCGGGTCGCACAGTTGGGCGATATTGAACGAACCCTGGCAGGCGAAATCGCTGTACATGTAGGCCAGCGGATCGCCGGAGTCCAGCACCGTGGCGCGTGACAGAATAAACGCGTCGAATTTGCCCACCAGCGCATCGGCTTCAATATGTGCATATTCCCGCACTTCCTGTTTCACCACAAAACCGGCGGCGCTGAGCTGTTGCGCCAAATAAACCGCGACCTCCGGCAGCTCGGCGCGATCGCTGAAGGTGGCCAGGGTGATGGTTTTTCCTGTTACCGCAGTGGTTGGCAACAAGGGTTGCGGCTGTCGCAAGGGTGCGGCCCAGGGCAGCGCCGGACCCAGTAGCCCGCTGGCGACATCGGCACGGCCCTCGTAGACGTTATCCACCAGGAGTTGGCGCTGAATGGCCGCCGCCGCCGCGGCACGCACCGCCGGATCGCGGAAGACCCCGACCCGGGTGTTCAGATACAGCGTGTTGGTGCGTGGCATCGGCACTTCATGGATCAGTTCTGCTGCAATCAAGGGCAGCTGTGATACGGGCAGCGCTTCAACCAAATCGGCACTGCCGGTGCGTAGCGCGGCGGCGCGGGCGGCGCTGTCCGGCACAAAGCTGACGTCGATGCCTGGCGCTGCGGCTTTTTCGCCCCAGTAGCCGTCAAAACGGTTTAGCCGTGCGCTGCTGGTCCCGTTGATTTCTGTCAGTACAAAGGCACCGGTCCCGGCCTGCAAGGGATTAACCACGCCGTTGGCAGCGTAAGCTCGCTCGGCGAGGATGGCCAATTGTGGGCTGGACAGCCGTTGCGGCAGCAAAGGATCGGGCACCGCAGTAGAGATAAGCAGGGTGTGATCACCTTCTGTGCTGACGGATAATTCAACGCCGTCAAGGATGCGAGGTTTTGGTGCGGCGTTCATTGCCGCCGAAAGTGAACGTACGACACTCTGCGCCGTCATAACGCTACCGTCATGGAAGCTGACTCCCGGGCGCAACACAAAGCGCCAGCGGTGTTGATCGATTTGCTGCCATTCGGTGGCCAATGCCGGTTCAGCATCGCCGTTGGCGTTCAGCACGACTAACGTTTCAGCATTGCTCCAGCGAGAAAGTTTAAACGCGTCATCGCTCAGCGGCGTGAGCCCGGAACGAGGCGGCTGTAGCATGGCCAGTCGGATGCGCCGTTCTTCATTGGTGCTTTCTTTCGGTTGTGCAGGGTCAAAGCAGCCGCCAAGCAGCAAACTGCCGGCAAGCAGGCAGCCGGTGGGGCCAATAAAGCGTGGGTTCAACATGAAGTATTCCTCAGAATATCAGGGCTGGAAAAGGGTGGGCAGCGATGGGATTGCGGCGATCAGATCGCGGGTAGCGGCATGCCGTGGACTGTTCAGCAGCTCAGCGGTTGGGCGATCTTCCACGATGGCACCGCACTCCATCACCAATGTGCGTTGGCATAAAGCGGCGACCAGCGAAATATCATGGGAGACAAGCAGCATGCCCATATTTTGCTGACGAGAAATCCGATCGAGCAGGTTGATGATCTGCTGACGCAGCGGCAGGTCCAAACCGCTGACCGGTTCATCGGCGATTAAAAAACGAGGTTGCAGCGCAATAGCCCGCGCCAGCGCCACCCGTTGTGCCTGCCCGCCGGAAAGCTGCCCTGGGCGCAGGTAAAGCAGACGCTCCTCCAGCTCAACCTGCCGCAATGCCCGTTCGGCGGTGATACCCAAATCTTGAGAAGGAGCAAGTTGCCGCAGAGGGGCGATAATCAGTTCGGCCACCGTGTGACGAGGGTTGAGTGAAGCATGGGCATCTTGCGGCACGTACTGCACCAATCGCCGGTACCAACGCAAGTGGTGCGCCGCGGCTGGGCGGACTGCGGTACCCTGGCAATGAATATGACCGGCGTCCGCTGCCTCCAGAGCCAGCAACAGTTTAAGCAGGGTGGATTTACCGGCACCCGAGCAGCCCACCAACCCGACGCGATCCTCCGCGTACAGATTCAGGTCGGTGGGTTTCAGCCCGCCGGACTGCGCTGAATACTGCCGACAGACTTGTTGCAGGCTGATAAAGGGCAGCGTCCTGCTGACTGAAATGCTATTCATCCCGTTAACCTGCCAGACTCAATGGCGATGCCTGGTCGAAGGCTGGGCACTGTGCCGTGGCAACCAACTGCTGGGTATAGGGCTGAACAGGGTGATGCAGTAACTGTTCGAACGTCCCCTGCTCGGCAATTTCGCCCGCCACCAGGACAATGGCTCGCTGACACAGGTTGGCGGCGACGGTGAGATCGTGGGTAATAAACAGCAATGCCGGGGCGTGGGGGCGTTCGGTGTAACGCTTCAGGATAGCGATCAGTTGATGTTGACTGACCATATCCAGTGCGGTGGTGGGTTCATCTGCGATCAGCAGGCTTTTCTCACCCACCAATGCCAGTGCCGCGCAGACCCGCTGGCACTGGCCACCTGACAGTTGGCCGGGATAGCGGGCCATTATGAGCTCTGGCGGCAAGCCTAATGCGGCCAGCAGCTCGGCGGCACAGCGTTGCGCCTGCTGTGTTTTCATCTTGCTCTGGCCGCGTAACGCCAGGATTAACTGCTGGCCCACGCGGGTCAGGGGATTGAGACTGCTGAAGGGATCCTGGAAAATAGCCGCCAACGCAGGTCGTTTGCGCAGTTGCAAACGTTGACCGCTGATTTCTTGACCCTGAACTCGGATTGAGCCACTGACTTGTGCGTTGTTGGGCAGTGTTCCCAAAATGGCCGCGGCAGTTAGGGATTTGCCCGAGCCCGATGCGCCAAGCAGACACACTCGTTCGCCGGGATACAGAGTGAAATTCAGGTTGTGAATTTTGACCTCACCGTCAAGCGACAGCGTCAGGTGTTCTACGGCGAGTAACGGTGGGGTTTGGCTTTCCATTGATGCATCTATGTAAAATGTTTTGATATGTAATAACATAACATTCACGTAACTGAGATGACCAGCGGATTTATGAAATACTTAGAAATAGTTTAAAACGGGGTAAGCAAGGTATGATGCTCAGGGTTCTGTTGTCAGGTTGGTCTAATCGGTGAGAACGCTTATCTTCATTTTGTGCATGGCTGGGTATCTGGTGGTACTAGGCTACCTTGGTATTTTTGTCACTGATAAGATCTGTGAGAAATCCAATAACTACACCAAGGTGTGCCGTCTGGTCGATATCTCGGAGCCGCATATCCCAAAGTAAATGCCGGCCGTCAGCCCAGATAATCGGTGGTGATCAAAGGTGTCAGTAAGCCGGACAATGCGGCCAGGGTTGTCCACTGTCGCCATCCTAAGCGCGCCAACCAATCCTGGCGCAGCGGTGGGGTAGCCAGTTGGCCTACGGCCACCGTACCGGTAAGCAACAGCGTCAGAAAAATAAATACCAGCCCACGACTCCACGCATTGAACTCGATATGCAGTACATTGGCGTAATACAACCTCATCAAAATGTAATAGGCCAGCATCAGCCAGGCGAAATGCGTGCGTTTTTTCAGCACATGATAAAGGATAAACGCGATGAAAACGCTGTGGCACACGGAGATCAGTGGCGCTTCAATCGGGCGTCTGACACAACCGTTATACACCGCCAAATAGATATTAAAGATCAACTGTGCATAGATGGTATATATATACCAGCCATAGGTGATTTTGAGTTTTTTTGGCGTGGGCGGGGTTGGGCAATAGTCCGGTATCATTGGAGCCTCCTGAGCTGACTAGCGTTATAACATCCAAAATCTAAATGAAATTTAAACGCCAAACAGGCTTTATTTTACCCTAAACCTGGAACTAATCAGCACTTGTCAGGTCTGTTTAAACCGCAATGTTCAGGGTGTTTTTAAATTGATTTGTGATGGTAATTCACTGATATGAAAGATTATAAAAACGATCGCGCCGCAGTGTATCTGCTGATAATCACCCTGGGACTCTATTTTTTCCTACCGCCGGTGCTGGTGGCTATCGTTTTCAACTGGTTAAATCTAAACCCTTTTAGCATTATTCGCTTTTGGCATTTTAATCCGTTCGGCGCTGCCCGTGGTATTCCCCTCTATCAAACTTTTATATACACATTAAGTTTGTGGGTTATAGCGAATATTCTGCTGGCGCTCATTCTGCTGGGAGCGGGGCGTCTCTACACCTGGTTCGTCAGAAAGTCTCGGTGAACACCACCGGCTACTGCCGAAAGGGGTAGATGGAAAGCGCCTTATGAAGGATAATGATAGTCGTTATCATTTTTAAGCACCAGTAAAGGTTAAAGGGTTGTCTCCTTATGCGCTGCCTGTACTGGCAATAAATTGCTCACATTGCTTCCAGTTTGTATGCCAGCCTAGCGCTGGCATTTTTTTGTTATTGATTTTCAGATCAATACTTCACATTCAGCCCGGTCCTTTCCCTGCGGCAAGTTACTTTGCCCGCTCATAAAAAGTTTGCTCATACTTGAAATTTCTTATCGATAAAGATAATAATTATCATTAATATTTCCTTTTCTTTACATGCGCAATACCGATAGTTCCTTCGCCCCTTCGTCAGCCAGCGTTGCTGACGGGGCCCCTGTCGGGTGCGGTTTAATGATACTTACCAGGGATTACCGGCATGCCAATGTTTTTTTCTGTCAAACGGTCGCGTGTTTTATGCGCGTTCGCGATGTTTCTGCCACTGACCTCGTTAGCTGAAGATACCCTGGTGGTCACCGCCAAACCCGCCGATACGGCTGAGGCTGCGACCCAGGGTTATCAGGCCACGACCAGTCAGGGAACCACTAAAACCGACCAGCCGCTGATCCTGACGGCGCAGTCCGTTTCGGTGGTTACACGCCAACAGATGACCGATCAGAACACCCAGACGGTGAATGATGCACTGAAATATACCCCGGGTGTTTTCACCAATTTCTCCGGCGGTGCGACACGCTATGACACCATTGCATTGCGCGGTTTCCATGGCGGAGATGTTAATAACACCTTCCTCGATGGCCTGCGTCTGTTAAGCGATGGCGGCACCTATAATGCCTTGCAGGTTGATCCCTGGTTCCTGGAGCGTATCGACGTCATCAAGGGACCTTCTTCGGTGATGTATGGGCAAAGCATTCCGGGTGGGCTGGTGGCCCTGACCTCCAGGCGGCCGCAGTTTGCCACGCAAGGGCAGGTTAACCTCTCGGCGGGCAATAACGACACCAAGGGCGCGGCTTTTGATGTGACCGGCCCACTGTCGGACCAGTGGGCTTATCGTTTGACCGGGATGACGCGCAGCAGCGACACCATGTATGACCATCAGCGCGAAGAGCGCTATGCCATTTCGCCGTCATTGCTGTGGCAACCGGATGAAAATACCTCACTGTTGCTGAAAGCTTATTTGCAAAAGGATCCGTCCGGCGGTTATCACAGTGCAGTTCCGGCAGATGGCAGCCTCTATTCCAGCTCAGGCGACAAGCTGGGGCGCGGATTCTTTGACGGCGAGAGTAGCCGTAACGTGTTCAAACGCTGGGAGCAGATCTACAGCTATGCCTTCTCGCACAGCTTCAATGACGTTTGGTCATTCCGACAAAATGCCAGCTATACCCATTCCAACGTTGAATTGCAGCAGGTGTATCAGATTGGCTGGGATCAGGACCATCAGTTTCTGAACCGCTATTACAGCGGCTCGGCGACCTCACTGGATGCTTTCGCCGTCGACAACCAACTGGAAGCTGACTTTGCCACCGGGCCGCTGGAACACCAGGTGATGCTGGGTCTGGATTACCAGCGCTTTCGTAATAACCTGTGGGACGAGTCTGCCGGAGCTTCTGAGCTGAATCCTTATACCGGCGTGTCCGGTGGTGCGGGGTTGATCAATCTGACGCATACCGACTCCAGACGTCACTATCAGCAGACCGGCGTGTATCTGCAGGACGAAATCAGCCTGCAGAACTGGTATCTGAATCTGTCTGGCCGCTTTGACCGTATAGAGTCAAAAAATACGGTGCTTAATACCGGCACCAGCGATGAACGCCGCGACGATAACTTTAGCGGCCGCGCCTCGTTGCTGTACCGCTTTGACAGCGGTTTCTCACCTTACGCCAGTTACAGCACGGCAGTGACGCCAGAGGCGCTGTCCGATCAGAACGGTCATATGCTCAAGCCGAGTACCAGTGAGCAATACGAAGTGGGCTTGAAATACCAGCCACCGGGCAGTTCATCAATCTACAGCGTGGCGCTGTATGACCTGACACAGAATGATGTAGCCAACCGTGTGGTGCAGCAAAGTTATTATCTGCCCGCCGGCAAGGTACATTCTCAGGGAATTGAACTGGAGGCTCGCAGCAAGATCACCGAACGTTTCGATCTGATTGCAGGCTATACCTACAACAAGGTGAAGTTCAAAGATGCGATTGACGGCAACAACGGTAATACGCCGTATCTGGCCCCGGACCAAATGGCCACACTGTGGGGTAAATATGCCGCTGCCTACGGCGTAGATGTTGGCGCTGGGGTACGTTATATCGGCAAGCAATGGGCGGATAATGAAAATACGTTACGCATTCCTTCCGTGACGCTGCTGGATGCTTCGGTACGGATGAATCTGGACAGCGTTAATCCGTCGTTGAAAGGTGCTTATGTGCAGTTAAACGTGAACAACCTGACCGACCGGAAATATGTCGCGGCCTGTTATGGTACCGGTTATTGCTATTGGGGGGCGGAACGCTCCGTGGTGGCGACGGTGGGGTACGATTTCTAAGGGAAGGCTGACGACTGCCCCGTCGTTCTTTGGCGGGGCGGTTTCTACAGCGTTAGAACAAAGAGAACATCAACACTACCGGCAGGCTCAAAGGCCAGGTCAGACCAATCGTTAACGCACTGATAAAACGAATCTTGATGGTATCCCGGCTGACCAGGTAGGTAAAAATCATAGAAACCAACAGGCCAATTAAATAAAAGTATTGTGTTGCAACCCACAGCGACGACATGAAACCAATCCCAGTTGTATTTTTAAGCTGTAAATTTTAAGGGCTCAATTCCACATAATCAATGCTTATTAATTCTTTCTTTTATTCGCACTGTAAAACCACAATATCTGTAGATATATCCGGATTAAAAGGTTCTATAAGAATTTTCGATGAGAGCGTCATTTGAAAATGTTAAGGGTATGTAATATATTGGAGGCTTATAAAGCAAAATGAGGCGTTATTATGAGCTTTTGGAGAATCGTTTTTACCATCATCCTGCCCCCTTTGGGTGTACTGCTGGATAAAGGGATTGGCGGCGCGTTCATCCTCAACATTATTCTGACCTTGCTGGGTTACTTCCCCGGCCTGATTCATGCGTTCTGGATCCAGACCAAACAGTAGCGCATAGGGTGATATCACCAGCTTGCTGGTTTTCCCTCAACTCAATGCTACCGACCCTGGCGTGGAGACATGCCGGGGTTTTTTAATCTCTGAAGGGCCTAATGAATATTGAGGCCATAGACAAACAGCCATGAAAAAAGCATCGCCAACAGGCCTGCGATAAAAAGAATAGAGATCATTTCCTTCACGTAAAATTCCCTTTTGATTTTGTTTGAATGACTTCTCATTGTTTTTTCATGGAATTTTAGATCGTAATAGGTATAAATCCTAGTCTTAATGTGATGGCGTGGCTGATTCGTGGCCACATGCCGACGGAGATCTGGGAAATCACTCGGGCCGAATGGAACGCCAGAAGGGATGTGGCCGCGGGTTAACTATTCGTAGCTATTGCTGAAAACCACGGATGTGAACTATATACAACAGGGCATATAAGGCGTTTTGGGCTTGATGCAGATGGCGCTGGAAGGATAGCAGTGCTGTGTGAACGGGTCTGGCGTAACGCCTCCACGTGGTAAAAGAGGGAATCTGTCATGAAGGTAAAACCTACTGTAGTCCTGGTCCATGGATTTTGGGGCGGTGCAGCGCACTGGAGTAAAGTCATTACCGAACTGTCACATAAAGGATATCACTCGATTCATGCCGTAGAGATGCCGCTGACATCGTTGGCCGATGACGCAGAGCGCACGCGCAAGATGGTGGCGCAGCAGGAAGGGCCTGTTCTTCTGGTCGGCCATTCTTATGGCGGCGCGGTGATCAGCGAAATGGGCAATCAACCCAATGTGGTCGGGCTGGTGTTTATCGCCGCCTTTGCGCCGGATGCCGGCGAAAGCCCTGGTGCTATCACTCAGCAACATCCACCGATCGCAGCGGCGAACCTGGCGCCGGACAGCGATGGCTATCTATGGATTAAAGCCGATAAATTTCACGAAAGCTTCTGTCAGGATCTTCCCGCCGATGCGGCACTGGTGATGGCGGTAACGCAGAAGGCACCGCTGGCCAGCACCTTCGGCAATGAAATCACTGAACCTGCGTGGAAGCACAAACCTTCCTGGTATCAAATTTCCAGCAATGACCGGATGATTGCGCCTGAAAATCAACAGCATATGTCGGCGCGATTGAAGGCTAAGAAAGTGATCACTCTGAATGCCAGCCATGCCTCGCTCGCTTCACACCCACAGGAAATAGCCACTTTTATTGATGATGCGGCTAACGCCTCGTAAACGCCCATCGTTCAGACCCCGCAACTGCGGGGTTTTTTTATGCCCTGAGATGGGCGGCTAAAATTATTTTTCCTGCGCTGCATCCAAAAGCATCTCCTCGTACGTATATCCGAATGTGAGGCAAAACTTCACCTATCTTACTTTCGAGGAATTGGTCATGAAAAAGCTCATTACTGGCGTTTTATGTGCATCGGTCCTGTTTAGCGGCGCGTCAGCCGCTGCCATGATGTCTGATCAAGTCATGGTCGGCGGGGCAGCCATGTATCCAAGTAAAAATATCGTCGAGAACGCTGTTAACTCCAAAGATCACTCTACTCTGGTGGCAGCAGTCAAGGCTGCAGGGTTGGTAGATACCCTACAAGGCAAGGGACCCTTTACCGTTTTTGCACCAACTAATGCGGCCTTCGCCAAATTGCCCGCGGGCACCGTCGATAATTTATTGAAACCGGAAAATAAGGCGTTGTTGACCAGTGTGCTGACTTATCACGTCGTGGCGGGCAGATATGATATGAAGCAATTGGAAAAGAAAATCCACGAGGGTAAAGGGGCTGCTGAATTGAAAACGGTGAACGGACAACCTCTGTGGATCATGAGCAACGGGCCACACAATATTCAGCTTAAAGATGGAAAGGGCAATATTGCTAATATAAGCACCTATGATGTGTTCCAAAAAAATGGGGTGATTGATGTTATTGATACCGTCCTGATGCCTAAATAAATTATGGCTATACTTGGTGCGGATGGCCTGAATAACGGTCATCCTCAACCCGAATCAGGATGGGACATGACAGCACCTTTACCGGAACATGATGTGGCGATGATGAAGGCTATAGGCCGTGGCGACCGTCAGGCCTTTGAACAGCTGTATCGTCAGATGTCACCGCGTTTGTATGCCGTTGCTTTGCGCATACTACGACGACAATCCTGGGCTGAAGAAGTGTTGCATGAGAGCTTTATCAGCGTGTGGAATCGGGCTGCCAGCTATGACCCGCAGCTCAGTTCCCCTCTGACCTGGCTGACGCACATTGTGCGCAATCGTGCCATCGACTGGTTACGC
Source organism: Serratia sp. BW106 (assembly GCF_002607755.1). NCBI lineage: Bacteria > Pseudomonadati > Pseudomonadota > Gammaproteobacteria > Enterobacterales > Yersiniaceae > Serratia > Serratia sp. BW106. The sequence goes on along the minus strand of NZ_MCGS01000023.1, from coordinate 32,359 downwards.
GGTACGGGTGGCAGGGCGGCAGAACGTGAGGAGGAGTTCGAAGATATTGACGGCGCCAGTCTCACCGAGCCCGTCGAGGAGCTGCAGCGTTCGCAGGAGGGGCAAAAGCTGACGGCGTGTTTAGAACATTTGCCCATCGATCAACGGCAAAGCATTGTGCTGGCTTACTATCAGGGTATGTCGCACGGTGAGGTTTCTGTCTATCTTCAACAGCCGCTTGGCACAGTTAAAAGCTGGATCCGCCGAGCACTCGATCATCTAAAAGACTGCGTGGGATTATGAAAAACCGGGGGGAGTATGACTCAGCCCTGGCCGCGGAGTATGCACTAGGTACGCTGCGTGGCCCGGCGAGATTCAGACTGGAGCAGCGGATCCGTCATGAACCGGAACTGGCCGCCCTGGTGGCACAATGGCAGCGATTATTGGCTCCACTCGACGATGGGTTGATACCCATAATGCCACCGGAGCGAGTGTGGAAGAAAATTCAACTTAGCCTGCCACCGGTAGTGGGCCAACGTCGGTGGCGCTGGGATTATCTCGCCTGGGCTCTCGCCGCCGGTTTAGCCGCTGTGGTGTTGGTACCACGTTTTATCGAACCTCCGTCGGAGTTTATTCCTGCCGTGGTGCTGAATGGCAGCCAGACCGGCAGCGGACAGTGGATTGTGGGGCTGGATAAAAAGACACGACATCTGCAGTTAACGCCGGTCAATGCGCCGCCTATCGCCGTAGCTAACAGTCTGCAACTGTGGGCGATCCCTGCCGGGGAAAAACCGGTTTCGCTGGGCATCGTGGCGGCACAACGGGTGACGAGACTCGCACTGGATCCGGTTCAGTTGTCCAGGGGGATGACCATCGCCATTAGCCTGGAACCGGCCGGCGGCTCGCCAACCGGGCAACCGACGGGGCCGGTACTGTACAGCGGGCTGCTCGCCTCATTGTAATGGCAATGGTGTTAAACCGGCCTGCGATGTTCGGCCGCATGCATTGCCAGATAAGTTTTGAGATTCTCGTCGCTCACCCCTAAGGTTGCTAAAATCTCGGCCATAAAGCTGACCGGAGCGCTACCGGGGGCGGTGATCACGCGCCGATCGGCTACGGCGTAAGGCACATCCTGATAGTACGCAGCCCCACGATAATTGAGTTGCGACAGGTTTTCCGCCGAATTGGAGGTATGACGGAGGTTATCCAGCACACCCGCTTGCGCCAATACGCGGGTTCCATCGCAAATGCCGGCGACAACGATGTTCTTCTCATAGGCCTGTGCAACCAGCCCGGTGATATTGGGGGCCTGTTCTGTCTGCCATGCGGTGCCGCCACAAACGATCAACAGGTCGATTTCATCCAGTTGGATGGCCTCGATCGCCAACTGCGGTGTCACCAGCATGCCGCCGGAGGAGATGACAGGGGTCCCCTTGGGTGAGGCAAAACGGGTGTCGAAGCCATAATAGCCACGGCAGGTGGAGTTGATCAGCGCGGTTTCCCAATCGGAGAAATTCTCGGTAAGAATGGTGATAACTCGTGTCATTGGCGCGTATTTCCCTGTGCATTTGCTCATGGCGCGTGGAGGTTTTCTCCCGCAGGAATACCCAGTCTAACGGCGACCACTGCCAGTTTCTGTCAGTAGGGTTCGCGATTTAGCATTCTGTTCAGTGAAAAGGTGGAGACCAAAAAAATCCCGCACAGCGGCGGGATTAAGGGATGATATCGAAAGCTGGATGCTGTTGTGATTCTAGAGTGTTGTGTGCCATCCATATGACGACAGTAGCGCACCTGAATTTCAGCGACAAGACGATAATCTATAATGCCGCATGTATCAGAATATCCTCATAAAAAATCAGAAGTATTTGCTCAGCAGTTAATTCTGACTGGTGTTGGAAGCAAACTGGGATTAAGTGGTGTTCTGATAACGGTTATTGAACCACTTCCTTGTGGATAGGCGTCCTATCGTCGTTTTCGCTTGGCGTTGAGAGTAGTTCCCCTTCTTTGCCGCAAATACATGACAAAGGAAAATACAACAACTGCAATCAAAACGACGATGATTGCGATGGTCAGTAATTCCATGGCTCTCACCTGAGATGGCAATTTGGCCCCCCATTAAATAGGATTTTTCCTAACTTGCGCAATGGGCATTGGGTCCGTGATAGGTAATTAGGAATTACCTTAGCTATCGACGGTATCACCGGACTGGTTGAAAAAACCATGAAATGAACAACAACTTAGCTTTATATCTCAGGGGTAAAACGGGGAGGATGTTGAGTTTGTAATGAGGGGGATTATATAAAACCTGAAGTAAATCTCTCCAGTGGAGTTTTTCATTATTCTTCTAAAAGAAAACGGCCGATTAATCTGATTAACCGGCCGTGATTAATAGTACGAGTTATGCTGTTTGCTTATGAAAAAGTTCGCGGAATACCGGGTAGATATCGTCCGGTTCGCGGATATGCTGCATGGCAAAGTTTTCGAATTTTGCCTGTAAATCTTCGTACTCACGCCACAACGTTTGGTGGGCGCGGCGAGTAATTTCAATGTAGCTGTAATAACGCACCATCGGCAGCAGCTTCTTCGCCAGCAGTTCGTGACACAGTGGGGAGTCATCGGCCCAGTTGTCGCCATCCGACGCCTGTGCGGCATAGATATTCCACTGTGCCGGGTCATAACGCTCTTCAACCACTTCATTCATCAGCTTCAGCGCGCTGGAAACAATGGTGCCGCCAGTCTCCTGCGAGTAGAAGAACTCCTGTTCATCCACTTCCTTCGCCTGGGTATGGTGACGGATGTACACCACATCGACGTTTTTATAGGTTCTGCTCAGGAACAGGTAGAGCAGAATATAGAAACGTTTAGCCATGTCTTTGGTCGCCTGATCCATCGAGCCGGAAACGTCCATCAGGCAGAACATCACCGCCTGGCTGGAAGGTTCGGGCCGACGCTCATAGTTCTTGTAACGTAAATCAAAGGTGTCGATAAAGGGCACGCTTTCGATTTTTTTGCGCAGCTCGGCAATTTCCTTACGCAGCCGCTCCTCTTCCAGCAGTTGCACCGGTTCGGTGTTTTCCATCTGGGTGAGTTCATCTTCCAACTCATGTAAAGCGCGCCGTTTCCCGGCGGTCATGGCGGTCCGTCGCGCCAGTGAATTCTGCAACGAACGTACCACGCTGATATTGGCCGGCACGCCGTTGGCGGTGTAGCCGGCCCTATGGGTTTTGTACTCGGTGAGTTGCTTATACTGGTTCTTTTTCAGGTTTGGCAGCGCCAAATCTTCAAACAATAGGTCAAGATACTCGTCCTTGGAGATCTGGAAGACAAACTCGTCCTCGCCTTCACCATCCTGACTGGCGTTACCCTGGCCGCTGCCACCGCCGCCGCCACCCTGTGGGCGTTCGACGCGGTCATTCTGGACAAAATGGTCATTACCTGGATGAACGCGGTGGCGTGTGCCACCGCGACCCTGATGAAACATCGGTTCGTTGATATCGCCAGAGGGGATCGAGACTGACTCCCCGCTGTCTACGTCGGTGACCGAACGCTTGTTGATGGCTTCGGCAATCGACTGTTTGATTTGCGACTTGTAACGACGCAAGAAGCGCTGGCGGTTCACCATGCTCTTGTTTTTGCCATTAAGCCGTCGGTCAATAAAATACGCCATACTTCCCCCAAACGACGTTGCCAACTTTCTACGCCATCTCCATGACGCTAATTCTCATTAGACGTTATGAAGACTTTCTGACCCGCAGATACCATTCACACAGCAGGCGAACCTGTTTGCGGGTATAGCCTTTCTCCATCATGCGGTCGACGAAGTCGTCGTGTTTCTTCTGCTCATCCGTTGAGGTTTTAGCGTTAAACGAAATCACCGGCAGTAACTCTTCGGTGTTCGAGAACATTTTCTTCTCGATCACGGTACGCAGCTTCTCATAGCTGGTCCAGTTAGGGTTGCGGCCACTATTATTAGCGCGGGCACGCAGCACGAAGTTGACTATTTCGTTACGGAAATCTTTCGGATTGCTGATGCCGGCAGGCTTCTCGATTTTCTCCAGTTCGGCGTTCAGGGCCTCGCGATCGAACAGCTGACCGGTATCCGGATCACGGTACTCTTGATCCTGGATCCAGAAATCTGCATAGGTCACGTAGCGGTCAAAAATGTTCTGACCGTATTCCGAGTAAGACTCCAGGTAAGCCGTTTGGATCTCTTTGCCAATAAACTCGGCGTATTTCGGGATCAGGTAGCCTTTCAGGTGTTCCAGGTATTTCTCTGCCTGATCCTGTGGGAATTGCTCGCGTTCGATCTGCTGTTCCAGCACGTAGAACAGGTGGACCGGGTTAGCGGCGACCTCTGCGTGATCGAAGTTAAACACCCGCGACAAAATTTTAAACGCAAAACGGGTGGACAGGCCGTTCATGCCTTCATCGACCCCGGCATAGTCGCGGTATTCCTGATACGACTTGGCTTTAGGATCGGTGTCCTTCAGGCTTTCACCGTCATAGACGCGCATTTTCGAGTAAATGCTCGAGTTTTCCGGTTCTTTCATGCGAGAGAGTACGGTAAAGCGTGCCAGCGTTTCCAGCGTGCCCGGGGCGCATGGCGCATGGGTCAGTTCACTGTGATCCAGCAGTTTGTCGTAGATTTTGATCTCTTCCGACACCCGCAGGCAGTAAGGCACCTTGACGATGTAAACACGGTCGAGGAAAGCCTCGTTGTTTTTGTTGTTACGGAAGGTCACCCATTCGGATTCGTTGGAGTGAGCCAGGATAATACCGCTGAACGGCAGGGCAGAGATCCCTTCGGTCCCGTTGTAGTTACCTTCTTGGGTGGCGGTCAGCAGAGGATGCAGCACCTTGATCGGCGCTTTGAACATCTCCACGAACTCCATGATCCCCTGGTTGGCGCGGCACAGGGCACCAGAATAGCCGTAGGCATCCGGATCGTTCTGCGCGTGATTCTCCAGCTTACGGATATCGACCTTACCGACCAGCGCCGAGATATCCTGATTGTTCTCATCGCCCGGTTCGGTTTTGGCGATGGCAATCTGTTCCAGAATGGAAGGGCGCACTTTTACCACTTTGAATTTGGTGATGTCGCCGCCAAACTCATGCAGGCGTTTGGCTGCCCACGGCGACATGATGGTGCCGAGGTAGCGATTCGGGATGTTATATTCTTTCTCCAGAATATTGGCATCCTCCTGCGGGTTGAACAGGCACAGCGGGTGGTCATTAACCGGGCTGCGTTCACCGTTGGCGCTCAGGGTGTAAATCGGCACCAGTTGCATCAGCGCTTTCAGGCGTTCCGCCAGCGATGATTTACCGCCGCCCACCGGGCCCAACAGATAAAGGATTTGTTTTTTCTCTTCGAGCCCCTGAGCGGCGTGTTTCAGGTAAGAGACTATCTGCTCGATAGCTTCCTCCATGCCGTAGAACTCTTCGAATGCCGGATAGCGTGCGATCACGCGGTTGGAGAACAGGCGAGACATGCGCGATTCGAGCGCAGTGTCGACCATTACTGGTTCACCGATAGCCATCAGCAGACGTTCGGCCGCATTGGCATAAGCACTGCGATCTTGCCGGCAAATGGTAAGAAAGTCCTGCAGTGTGAACTCTTCGTCCTTGGCAGCTTCGTAGCGCTGGCGATAGTGGTCAAATATGTTCATGGCGATGCCCGTCCTTTCGTTATTAGCACAGGTAAAGGGAGCTGGTGCTGGTCTTTTGGCTCCCGAAAGAAGAAGTTATCCCTGAGTACAGCAACCCGTATGCCAACTTGGTGCGCTTATTATCGCGAGTTGCGCTGTATTGCCACTGGCTCAGGATTTATTCACCTTCTGATTTAAGCTTAGTTTGCATACCAGAAAATTTCCTGCTTGGTAAAAGGCTTTTTTTAAGTCATATCAATGACTCAGTTATTACAGGGATAGCCAAATGCCTTGTCTGGCGCGGCTTGCGGCAAAAAACGTCATGGTTCTGCCATGATTAATTCATATTTCCGATCTAAGTTATTCGATCTTGGTCGTTTTCTATTGTAAAGATTCAGCGCGCAACGGAATTCTCACATAAACTAAGCACGCTATTAACTCTGTTATTTATGGAAAAAGAACCAGTGAAGATTTTTAAACTTAAAACGCTAGCAATTATCGCTTCCGCAATGGTTTGTGCGCAAAGTGCTCAGGCAGGAACTTGGTCACTCGGTGCTTCAGCGCTGGTTAGCCCGGATCCGTATCGTGGCTATCAAGACCGCGTATATCCGGTACCCGTCATTAACTATGAAGGTGACGACTTCTACTTCCGTACGCTGACCGCCGGTTATTACCTGTGGAAAGATCAGCAAAATCAATTGAGCCTGATGGGCTACTTCTCCCCGTTGGGCTATCGCCCAGGTGACAGTGACGACGACCGCATGAAGCAGTTGGACAAGCGTCGTGGCACCCTGATGGCCGGTCTGGCCTATTCGCATTTTGCCGAGTGGGGCATTCTGCGCACCACCTTTACCGGCGATACGCTGAACTACAGTAACGGTATGGTGGCGGACTTTGCCTACCTGTATAAATTTGAGCTGGGCGATTTCACACTGGTTCCGGGGGCAGGCGTCTCGTGGAGCAGCAAAAACCAGAACAAATACTACTTTGGCGTGAGTGAAAATGAATCTCGCCGCAGCGGCCTGGACAGCTACACGCCAGGTGATAGCTGGGCGCCGTACGTTGAGCTGAGTGCCAACTATAAGATCAACAAGGACTGGGATGCTTTCTTTGTTGGGCGCTACATCAGTTTGTCCAGCGAAGTGAAAGACAGTCCTATGGTGGATAAATCTTACACCGGGCTGTTGATGACGGGTGTGAAATACAGCTTCTAATCGAGGCTCGCACAATTATAGTGCGATGAATGCATCATAAAGGGGCGTTAGCGCCCCTTTTGCACATCTGTGGTGCAGTGGTTGGGTGGCAGGCTTCACCTCCCATAACGGGCTCAGGCGTTGTTACGGACCCGGAAGGTCACGGCCAACCGAGCCGGTTGTTCACCTGCAGCAACCAGCGGTTTACTGATGCGACCGGTTTCTACACAAACCATGGTTTTATAACCGTCATTTGGCATATCCGCCATGCTGCAAGACAGCTCTACGCCCGGGTTCCAGGCAATCACATCACTCATGTGATGGTGATGAACCTCAATGGTGCGTTGTAGCGACGCATCCTTGATCAGGCTGAATGCGTCCGGTTGGGTATAAACCCGGTCAGTCTGGCCGACGAAGGTCACGTCACCCACCTGGCTGGCTTGTGCGCCAGCGGCCACTTTATCAATGTAAGGCTCGCCGAGGCCGGCCACTTTGACCTGGGCAATATCACCAATCTGGAAGTAGGTGTGCAGGGCGGCGGTCGCCTGGTAGTCGCCGTGAGATTCCAGCTCTATTTCACATTCTTCACCCAGTTTGAAACGGGCAATCAGCGTAAAGGCATGTGGCCACAGGCTGCGGGTTTGCTCATTGTCTTTCAGCGTAAAGGTCAGAATAACGCCGTTATCGTCTTCATCATGCGCCGTCAGGCTCCAGGCTTGGTTGCGGGCAAAACCGTGCGAAGGTTTTGCCACTGGGCCAAACCAGGGCCAGCAAATCGGCACGCCACCACGGATGGCATTGCCTGTTTTAAATGGGGTGTTGTTGCTCAGCCAAATAACCGGTTTTTCACCGGCAGGTTGCCAGGCCAACAGGTGTGCGCCTTGCAGCGAGATGACTGCGCGTACTTTAGGATGGGAAACCACTACCACCGGCAGCTCATCAAGCTGGCGTTGACTGATATAAGGTGTAATTTGTTCGGTAACGGGTAGGGTGAAAATTTTTTCGTTCATCGGGTTGCCTTTTGTTCGCCGTAAAAACAAAAAAAGGGCGACAAAAATGTCGCCCTCATCATCAGCTTAACATCAATCCATTATTTGGAGATGTGAGCGATCAGATCCAGAACCTTGTTGGAATAACCAGTTTCGTTGTCGTACCAGGCAACCAGTTTCACGAAGCTGTCGCTCAGTGCGATACCGGCTTTGGCATCGAATACGGAAGTCAGAGTTTCGCCGTTGAAATCGGTAGAAACCACTTCGTCTTCGGTGTAGCCCAGCACGCCTTTCAGCTCGCCTTCAGAAGCGGCTTTGATAGCAGCACAGATTTCTTTGTAAGAAGCTGGTTTTGCCAGACGAGCAGTCAGGTCAACCACAGACACGTTCGGAGTTGGAACGCGGAACGCCATACCGGTCAGTTTGCCGTTCAGTTCTGGGATAACTTTACCTACTGCTTTAGCAGCGCCGGTAGAAGAAGGGATGATGTTCTGGGATGCGCCGCGGCCGCCGCGCCAGTCTTTGTGAGACGGGCCATCAACAGTTTTCTGAGTAGCGGTAGTTGCATGCACAGTGGTCATCAGCGCTTCAACAATACCGAAGTTGTCGTTGATAACTTTAGCCAGTGGTGCCAGGCAGTTGGTGGTACAAGAAGCGTTAGAAACGATTTCCTGACCAGCGTAAGATTTGTGGTTCACACCCATAACGAACATAGGGGTGTCATCTTTGGATGGGCCAGTAAGAACAACTTTCTTAGCGCCTGCAGCGATGTGTTTACGTGCAGTTTCGTCAGTCAGGAACAGGCCAGTTGCTTCAGCAACGACGTCAACGTTGACTTCGTTCCACTTCAGGTTAGCCGGATCTCTTTCTGAGGTACAACGGATGGTTTTGCCGTTAACAACCAGGTGGCCGTCTTTAACTTCTACTGTGCCGTTGAAGCGGCCGTGAGTAGAGTCATATTTCAGCATGTAAGCCATGTACTCTGCGTCTAACAGGTCGTTGATTGCAACGATCTCGATGTCAGAACGTTCTTGAGCAGCACGAAAAACAATGCGACCGATACGGCCAAAACCGTTGATACCTACTTTGATAGTCATATATTCCACCAGCTATTTGTTAGTGAATAAAAGGTTGCCTGTAAAATTACAAAAACCTTACCAAGCGTCAAGCGGAATCGTGTCAATTCTTGCTGCAAATCAAACCTGGAAGCCGGGTTTGAGTGCTTATTGCACATTCCGTTTGCGTTCGGCCTCATCCGTTATATGGGGTCAAACCGCTAAGTATAAAGTCAGCCTGTTTAAGATATGTGATCGGTGTCACATATTGTCATGGCGTGACCTTTATGGGCTACAGTTTAGGCCAAAAAGCGCTGCAGTGTTGTTAATTTTTTGTTATTATTACTCATTGTTTTCGTTGACATTATCCACATTCAGAGAAACGCACAAATGGCTAAAGAGACAACCCCTGACCATCCGGCCACGGAACTGAATGAAATCCAACGTTATGTCACTCAGGAACGTGGTACCGAGGCGCCGTATTCCGGCAAACTACTGCACAACAAACGCGAGGGCGTGTACCATTGCCTGTGCTGCAACCATCCGCTGTTTTACTCCGACAGCAAGTATGACTCCGGCTGCGGCTGGCCGAGCTTCTATCAGCCGGTCTCCGACGATGCTATTCGTTATCTTGATGATAATACGCATAATATGCATCGCGTTGAGATCCGCTGTGGCCATTGTGACGCACACCTGGGGCATGTTTTCCCCGATGGCCCGCAGCCAACCGGCGAGCGTTTTTGCGTTAACTCGGCGTCGCTGAGCTTTACCGACGGTGAGAACGGCGACAAAACGGCCGGCTGACGGATTATTCAGTGAGAAAAATCGATTCAGCTAATTATTCTTCCACGAGTGAGGACATGCTCTGATGGACGTAAAAGATCTGATTGCCGCCATGACGCCGGAAATCTATCAGCGACTGGTGCTGGCCGTTGAGTTGGGCAAGTGGCCGGACGGTGTAGCGCTAACGCCGGAACAGAAAGAAAATAGCCTGCAGGCAGTGATGTTGTGGCAGTCATTGCACAACGCTGACCCGCAGCATATGAGTATCGGCACCGACGGCCAGATTGTGATGAAGAGCAAGCAGGAGCTGAAACAGCAGTTCATTGCTGAACCGCTGGTCAAGTTAAAGCCGCAGTAAATCTGACAGCAGGGCGATGCTCGCATCGCCCGCTGATTTATCGTTTCCCGCCATTAATTCCCAGTGACTCCGCCAGTTGATGTGCCAAGCGGTTATTGTCGTCTGCGCCATATTCCCAGAACATCGCACCGCCCAACCCTTTGCTTTTGATGTAGTCAGCCTTGAGTTCCACCGAACGCGGGTTCTCATATGAAATGGCAAACAGCGGCTTGCCCTCAGCGGATTTCATCGTCAGGTAGGGGACTTGTGCATCACTGTCCCAATGGGCGGTGAAGCGCCGTTGCGGATCGTTCAGCAGTTTGCTGACGATATCGTTGTATTTGAAGTAGCTGTCCTTGGTCAGATCCAGCCCCATGGTTTTAAACACGGCGGTTTCGCGTGCGGTGAAGTAGGGCTGGGTGACCGGGTTTTTGGCTGCATCCGGTTTGTCCCAGTCAACGCCCGCTTCGGTTGCCCGTTTTGGTACCCGGCCATAGAAACCAATACCCAGGTTCAACTGGGCAGGCTTCAACCCGGCCGCCAGATAGTTTTCCACCACAAAATTGGCGCTGTAACGGTCGGCGGCGGCGACGGTCGGCCACTGTTTGGAGTCATACAGGTTGGAGTTGAAGTATTGGGTGCCGTACGCCATGTCGTAGGTCATCAGGTTGATGTAATCGAGGTAGGGCGCAATGCCTTTAACATCGACCCATTCCTGCGGACTTTTTACGTTGGCGCCGACGGCGATAGTCAGCAATTTGCCTTTATCCAGGGCTTTATGCAGCTCTGCCAGCAACAGCGTGAAGTTGGCGCGATCCGCCGGTTGGCTTTCGACCAGTCCCCAGGCGCCGTTAACCGGGTATTCCCAGTCGAGATCGATGCCGTCCAGATGATATTGCTTAATTACCTGCTGCACCGAACGGATAAACACCACCCGGCTTTCCGGTGTGGCGGCCGCACCGGAGAACCCGCGTGCACCCCAGCCGCCGACGGACAGCAGCACTTTCAGTTCCGGGTTCTGTTTACGCAATACCGGCAGCAATTGCAGGTCAGCCATGACCTTGGGCGACAGATAGATTTGGTGCAGGCGAGCCGGATCTTTTAGCGCCGGGTTGGTTTCCTGTTTCTCGTCGTTGTAAATCAGGCCGAAAGAGTAATTGAGATGGGTAATCTGAGTGACGTCCAGCTTGTTGATATCGCCGCCAGGGCCGGCGGTAACGTCACCGCCGCCGTTGAAATAACCGACGGACAGGTAAGAAGCGGCGTGGGCCATGCCGGCACCGGCCATACCAAGCTGCACCGCTACCAGTAAAGGCAGCAGTTTACGGGTTAATACCATGTAATCTCCTTTGGTCGACAAGGCCGACCGAAACCGCCTGAGGCGGTAATCTAAAGCCGGGCTCAATGGGCCCCGGATGCGTATAACTTACTGATGCCAATGCATCAGCGGTCATAACAGCAAAAGCGACGCAGACGAACAAGATGTAATCACAGGAGAATGGTTGGAATGTGAGCGATGTCGAGGTTTGGACCGAGGGAAGGGTAATGGGCGCAACCCGCGCCCAGGGATATCAGCGAGCGATAAATTGTGACAGGGTAACGAGGTGTGCACCGGCCTGCTGCATCGCCTGGAAAGCTTGCTGGCTGTCGCCGGGCTGTAAATCAACGCCGCGACAGCCATCGGTGATCACAGTGGTCTGATACCCCAGCGCCAGCGCATCCAGCACGCTGAACTTTACGCAGTAGTCGGTTGCCAACCCCATAATCGCCAGATGGCTAACCTGCTGCGCTTTCAGCCAGGTGTCCAATTCGGTTTGTGAGCGGTGACCGTTGTCGAAGAAGGCGCTGTAGCTGTCGATATCCGTATTTTGCCCTTTACGGAACACCGCGATAATGTCCCGCTGGTGCAATTGTGGATGAAACTCAGCGCCCTGGCTTTCCTGTACGCAGTGCACCGGCCACCACACCTGAGGTAAGCCTTCGAGTTCACCCAGGGTACCGACCTGCGCGTTGGCGTTTACCGCAAAGCTACGGTGATTGGCGGGGTGCCAATCCTGGCAAGCGACCACCGGCTCACCGCGCGCGGTGCAGGCCGCTATCGCCTGATTGGCTGCGGTAATCACGGCATCACCGCCGGTTACCGCCAGTGCGCCGCCGGGGCAAAAGTCGTTTTGCAAATCGATAAGCAACAGGGCAGTTTTCATCGTCACTCCGTGGTGTGGAAGGTTAACCGCTGATACTCAGCTCACCGCGCAGATCTTGCTGCATCTGGCTACGGATTTGTTCCGGCGTCAGCGGTTGGCTCAGCAGGTAATGCAGCTTGGTCAATGCGGCTTCGACCGTCATATCAAACCCGCTGATGACGCCGGCATGGGCCAGCGCATTCCCGGTGGCATAACCTTCCATATTGACCCGCCCGGAGATGCACTGCGTCAGGTTGACCACCACAATGCCGCGTTCAGAGGCATCACGCAATTCATCCACCAGCTCCGCTTTTTGTGGCGCGTTGCCCACACCGTAAGAGCGCAGGATCAAGGCTTTCACCGGCTGCAGCAGGAAGTTGCGCACGACCGCGCCAGAAATCCCTGGATAAATCGTCACTACACCGATCGGTTGTGGCGTAATGTCATGCACTTTGAGTTCGCCGTTGCAGGCCGGGCTGTCGATACCGTTCTGGCGGCGAATATGAATCCCGGCTTCCAGCAACGGCGGCAGATTAGGGGAAGCAAAGGCGTCAAAACCGTCAGCATGCGCCTTGGTGGTGCGGTTGCCACGGAACAGCTTGTTGTTGAAGAACAGGCTGACCTCATTTACCGGATGGTTGGCCGCCAGATAAAGCGCGTTCAGCAGGTTGGTCTGGCCATCGGAGCGCAGTTCCGCCAGCGGAATTTGCGAACCGGTGACAATCACCGGTTTGGCCAGGTTTTCCAGCATGAATGACAGCGCCGAGGCGGTGAACGCCATGGTGTCGGTACCGTGCAGGATCACAAAGCCGTCATAGCGGTCGTAATTCAGTTTGATATCGTCGGCGATATGCTGCCAGTCTTCCGGCGTCATGTCGGAGGAGTCGATCAACGGCGCATATTCATGAATGGTGAAGTCCGGCATTTCCGGCCGGTGGAATTCAGGCATCAAGGCCAGTTGACGCTGCAGGTGACCGGAGACCGGAATGTAGCCGTGCTCAGAGCGCTGCATGCCGATGGTCCCGCCGGTGTAGGCGACGTAAATCGATTTCTTTTGCATAGTGATTGTTTTAACAGAAATAAGATGGGCTGAATTATAGGGGGATAAGCGCAGAAAAAAAGCCCGGCGGGTGCCGGGCTGAGGATTAATTTGTTAGCGGACTTCTCCGCAGGTCAAACAAATGGCGTAGCGGTTTTGCGGATCGTTCAGGTTATTGAACAAACCCGGCTGCTCTTTGACCGCCATGGCCACCGACGCCAGCGGCGCAGGCAGCATGGACTGGATGGCTGCAGGTAGCATGGCGTGAATTGACACACCAAACTGGCTGAGCACCATGTCGGTCAGGCTTGGGGTATCAACAAACCAGTTAAGCTGCCACTGTTTCAACTGCGCCAGCTCAGCGGCTTTCTTCACTGCGTCGTCGAAGTCACCCAACTGATCGACCAACCCATTGGTCTTGGCATCGCTGCCCAACCACACGTGGCCCTGAGCAATCTGATCAACCTGCTGCGGTGTCATTTTGCGCGACTTGGCGACCAGGTCGATAAAGTTCTGGTAACCTTTTTCGATGTTCAACTGCATCATCTGCGAGAACTCTGGCGGCAGCGCCTTGGTGACGGCCAGATCCGCCAGCGGTGAGGTTGCCACACCGTCGGTATGCACGCCAATGCTGTCCAGCGTCTGCTCGTAGGTATTGATCACCCCGAAGATGCCGATGGAGCCGGTGAGGGTGCTCGGGCTGGCGATGATGTAGTCCGCCGGCGTAGAGACCCAATAGCCCCCCGAGGCAGCCATGCCGCCCATGGATACCACCACAGGTTTGCCGGCGGCACGTACCGCAGCCAACTCGGAGCGGATCACTTCAGAGGCACTGACGCTGCCCCCTGGGCTGTTGACCCGGAAAATCACCGCCTTGATGGCCGGATCCAGTCGCGCCTGACGCAGTTCTGCCGCGGTGGTATCGCCACCCACGGTGCCTGGCGTTTGCGGACCGTCCATGATCGCGCCGTTAGCGAAGATCACGGCGATTTTGCCGCCCTGATCCGGCGTCGGTTTCGGCTGGTAGTCGTAGATGCTGGTCGCGTTGAAATCATTCGCCTGCTTGTCCCAACCGAAAGTCTTGATCAGTTGGTTCTCGATCACGGTGCGCGACGCCAGTTCATCGACCAGTTTGTTATCCAGCGCATACTTCGCGGTATCACCACCGGCTGCCTGCATACCGCTAAGCACCCCTGCAGCACCCGGGAACAGTTGCTGTGCGGTGATCTGACGGTTGGCCGCCACGGTATCCAGATAGTTCTGCCACAGCCCGCCAATCCAGCGGCTGTCGGCTTCACGGGCGGCCGGTGACATATCGTCACGGATCAAAGGTTCCACTGCGGATTTATACGTCCCGACGCGGAAGATGTTGGTGGTGACCTTGAGTTTTTCCAACAGCGACTTGTAGTAAAGGTTGTTGGTGGCAAAACCATGCAGATCGACTGCGCCCTGCGGTGACAGGTAAACCTTGTTGGCGTAGCTGGCCAGATAATATTGCGTCTGGTTATAGCTGTCGCCGATGGCAAAGATCGGCTTGCCGCTGTCACGGAATTCACGCAGCGCTTTACCGATGTATTGCAGTGAAGGCTGGTCAGCACCGGCAAAGTCATTTAACTGCAATACCATGCCGGTAATGTTTTTGTCGTCTTTGGCCTTGCGGATGCTGTCAACCACGTCAAACAGGGAGTTTTCCTGCAGGCGATTGCTGGAAGCGCCCAGCAGTTCACGGCCCCATTGGCGTACCTTGTTGTTCATCGACGGCTGGTCAACTACCACGCCGCTCAGATCCACCAGCAACGCGCCGCGGGTAGGGACGGCAGGGGTGGTGGCACTCTGGAATGAAAGATAAATACCGACCCCAACCAGGATCAGCAACACCAGGAACAAATTAAGGATCAGTTCCCTGATAAAGTTCAGCAGACGCCATGTCCACCTGAAAACGCCGGCAATGATTTGCCACAATGTGCGCATGTGCTCTCCAGCAAGAGTCGAGAATGTTCCGCTATCCTAATGAGCGGCCGAGGAAATGTCAGCTTTAAATCGCGGGTCACAGAGGCTAATGCCGAGGCTGTCACTCACCGTTTAGCTATGTTAACGTGATCGTAATGAAAATTGTTATCAGGAGTTTATGATGGATGCACTGGATCTTTTACTGAATCGCCGCTCTGCGTCACGCCTTGCGGCTCCTGCGCCTACGGATGAGGCGCGTCAGAATATCATCAATGCGGGCCTGCGGGCGCCCGATCATGGCGCGTTGCAGCCATGGCGTTTTGTGATGATTGAAAACCAGGGTCTGGAGCGTTTTAGCCAATTGTTACAAGCTGCTGCGAAGCAGGACGAGATGGACGAAGCCGCGATAGAAAAGGCGACAAAAGCGCCATTCCGTGCCCCGTTGATCATCACCGTAGTGGCGCACTGCACCGAAGAAACCAAGGTCCCTCGCTGGGAGCAGGTGGTTTCTGCCGGCTGTGCGGTACAGGCGATGCAGATGGCCGCACTGGCGCAGGGCTTCAATGGCATCTGGCGCACCGGTGCCTGGACCGAGCATCCTCTGGTTCGTGAAGCCTTTGGTTGCCGCGAGCAGGACGAAATTGTCGGCTTCCTGTATTTGGGCACCCCGCAGCTAAAAGCGTCTACTAAAGTGATTGCCCCAGACAGCACGCCTTTCGTCAGCTATTTCTGATCCCTGTCGCGGCGACGGAAAAATGCGCTAAATCCCGCCATTCTGTGTTGTTTCTGAGCAGGCTGTTCGGTTATCGACAGCCCGCTCTTACCATTCCCCTCGGCAAGCGCTACCCTATGCTATCTTGAATGCCGTTAACCGAAGGGAGTGGTATATGACATCGCCAGCGATCCGTTTAACCCAGTACAGCCATGGCGCCGGCTGCGGTTGTAAAATCTCACCGAAAGTTCTCGAAACTATTCTGCACAGCGAGCGGGAGAAGTTTGTCGATCCCCGCTTGCTGGTGGGCAATGAAACCCGTGACGATGCGGCGGTGTATGACATCGGCAACGGCGTTGGCATCATCAGCACCACCGACTTCTTTATGCCGATTGTTGATAACCCATTCGATTTCGGCCGCATCGCCGCCACCAACGCCATCAGCGACGTCTATGCCATGGGCGGTAAACCGATCATGGCGATTGCGATCCTCGGCTGGCCAATTGCCAAGCTGGCACCGGAAGTGGCGCAACAGGTGATCGACGGCGGGCGCTATGCCTGCCAGCAGGCAGGTATCGCCCTGGCGGGAGGCCATTCTATCGATGCGCCAGAGCCTATTTTTGGCCTGGCGGTGACTGGCATCGTCAATACCGAGCGGGTGAAGAAAAACAGCGCGGCGCAGGCCGGATCCAAATTGTACCTGACCAAGCCGTTGGGCATTGGCGTATTAACCACCGCCGAAAAGAAAAGCAAACTGTTGCCAGAGCATGAAGGCCTGGCGACCGAAGTGATGTGCCAACTGAATAAACCGGGCACGGATTTTGCCGAAGTCGAAGGCGTGACGGCGATGACCGATGTCACCGGCTTCGGCCTGCTGGGCCACCTGAGCGAGGTTTGCCAGGGCTCAGGGCTACAGGCGACGGTATGGTTTGATCAGGTCCCTAAACTGCCTGACATCGAGCGTTATATTGCCGAAGGCTGCGTACCCGGCGGTACCGGGCGCAACTTTGAAAGTTACGGCCATCTGGTTGGTGAAATGACCGACCTGCAGCGCCAATTGCTGTGCGATCCGCAGACCTCCGGCGGCTTGCTGCTGGCAGTGCTGCCTGAAGCGGAGCAGCAGGTGCAGGCGATTGCCGAGCGCCACGGCATTCAACTCCAGGCTATCGGTGAACTGCATGCGGCCGTGCCGTCCAAACCCCTGATCGAGGTTGTCTAGTGTCAGCCTCGAGGGAACGGGAAGACACCCAGGACTACCGCCGTATTTTTTTGCAGGATATCCCGCTGATTGACGTGCGCGCACCGGTTGAGTTTCAGCAGGGTGCGTTCGCCAATGCGCTGAATCTGCCGCTAATGAATGACGATGAACGGCAGGCCGTCGGCACCTGTTACAAACAGCAGGGGCAGCAGGCGGCGATTGCGCTGGGTCATAGCCTGGTTAATGGCAGGCTGCGCGAGCAACGCACGGCGGCCTGGCTGGCGCAATGTGCCCAATGGCCGCAAGGCTATATTTATTGTTTCCGCGGCGGTTTGCGTTCACAGCTGGTGCAGCAGTGGCTGCGTGAGGCTGGCGTGACCTACCCGCGCATCACCGGCGGCTACAAGGCACTGCGTAATTTCCTGCTCACCACGCTGGAGCAGAGCGCCGAACTGCCGATGGTGTTGATCGGCGGCAATACTGGCAGTGGTAAAACTCTGCTGGTCAATGAACTGGCCGATGGCATCGATCTGGAAGGTGCTGCACACCACCGCGGTTCATCTTTTGGCCGAACGCTGGTGGATCAAAGCGCTCAGATAGATTTTGAGAATCGTCTGGCTGTGTTATTGCTGAAAAAACAGCATGGTGGCTGCCGCCGTTGGGTGCTGGAAGACGAAGGGCGCATTATCGGCAGCAACAACCTGCCGTTAGCGATCTTCAACCGCATGCAACTGGCACCGGTAGCGGTGATAGACGATCCCTTTGAGGTGCGTCTGGCCCGGCTACAGCAAGAATATATCGATCGGATGCGTATTGAGTTTGAACAGGCTTATGGCGTGCAGCTTGGTTGGCAGAAGTACGATGAGTATCTGCATCACGGCCTGTTTGCCATTCGCCGCCGCCTGGGGCTTGAACGTTTCCAACAGCTGACGCAACGCCTGGAATGGGCACTGCAGTGCCAGCAGGCCAGTGGAAATAGTGACGAGCATCAGGCGTGGCTGGTGCCGTTGTTGCAGCACTACTACGATCCGATGTATCACTACCAATTGGAAAAAAAATCCCAGCGGATTGTGTTCCGCGGGAATTATGCTGAAGTAAGAGAATTCCTGATGACGTACAGCCAGAATAACGGTGAATAATGCGACTGTTTATTGCCGAAAAACCGAGTTTGGCGCGCGCCATTGCCGACGTCCTTCCCAAGCCGCATCGTCGCGGCGACGGATTTATCGCCTGCGGTAACAATGATGTGGTGACCTGGTGTGTGGGCCACTTATTAGAACAGGCGCAGCCGGATGCCTACGACAGCCGTTATGCGCGCTGGTCGCTGGCGGATCTGCCGATCATCCCTGAAAAGTGGCAGTTGCAGCCGCGTCCGTCGGTCAGCAAGCAGCTTAATGCCATCAAAAAGCTGCTGCACGAGGCCGATGAAGTGGTGCATGCCGGTGACCCGGATCGCGAAGGCCAATTGCTGGTGGACGAGGTGTTGGATTACCTGGCGTTGTCGCCGGAAAAACGCCACAGCGTCCGCCGTTGTCTGATCAACGATCTCAACCCGCAGGCGGTAGAACGCGCCATTGAACGGCTGCGTGATAATCGCGACTTTATCCCCTTGTGTGTCTCTGCTCTGGCGCGCTCCCGCGCAGACTGGTTGTATGGCATCAACATGACCCGCGCTTACACCATTTTGGGACGCAATGCCGGGTATGACGGTGTGTTGTCGGTGGGGCGGGTACAGACGCCGGTGCTGGGGTTGGTGGTACGGCGTGACGAGGATATTGAAAACTTCGTTTCGAAGGACTTCTTCGAAGTTAAAGCACACATCGTGACGCCCAAAGACGAACGCTTTGTCGCTCTGTGGCAACCCAGTGACTCCTGTGAGCCTTATCAGGATGAAGAAGGGCGCCTGCTGCACCGGTCGTTGGCAGAACACGTGCTCAAACGTATCGAGGGCCAGCCGGCGCTGGTCACGTCTTATAATGATAAACGGGAATCAGATACCACCCCCTTGCCGTTTTCACTGTCGACTTTGCAGATTGAGGCTTCCAAACGCTTCAACCTGAGCGCGCAGCAGGTACTGGACGTCTGCCAGCGGCTGTATGAAACCCATAAATTGATTACCTATCCGCGTTCTGACTGTCGTTACCTGCCGGAAGAGCACTTTGCCGGGCGTCATTCGGTGTTGAACGCCATCAGTGTTCATCAGCCGGATCTTTATCCGCAGCCGGTGATCGACAGCGATCGTCGTAACCGCTGCTGGGACGACAAAAAGGTCGATGCCCACCACGCCATTATCCCGACCGCCCGCGCTAGTAAGGTCAGTCTCAGCCAGGACGAACTGAACGTTTACGGTTTGGTTGCGCGACAATACCTGATGCAATTCTGCCCGGATGCCATGTTCCGCAAGTGCGTGATTGAGCTGGATATCGCCGGGGGCAAGTTTATCGCCAAGGCGCGTTTTCTGGCGGAAGCCGGGTGGCGAACGCTGTTGGGCAGTAAAGAGCGCGATGAGGAAAACGAAGGTTCTCCGTTGCCGGTGGTGGCGAAAGATGACGAGCTATTGTGTGAGCGCGGAGAGGTGGTTGAGCGTCAGACACAACCGCCGCGGCCGTTCACCGATGCCAGCCTGCTTTCCGCCATGACCGGGATTGCGCGTTTTGTTCAGGATAAAGCGCTAAAGAAAATCCTGCGAGCGACCGATGGTTTAGGGACCGAGGCTACGCGCGCAGGGATCATAGAATTGCTGTTCAAGCGGGCGTTTTTGTATAAAAAAGGGCGTTACATTCACTCCAGTGAAACCGGTCGGGCGTTGATCCATTCGCTGCCGGATATTGCCGCCCGTCCTGATATGACCGCCAACTGGGAAGCCACGTTGACGCAAATCAGTGAAAAATCCTGTCGCTATCAGGACTTTATGCAACCTCTGGTAGGCACTTTGCAGGAGCTGATTTATCAGGCCAAGCAGAGCCGGGCGAGTATGGCGTTTCGCGGGTTGCCGCCGTCACCTTCTACCGGGGCGAAAAAACGCAAGAAAAGCGCCGGTAAGGCGCGGGAGAAGAGCGAATGAATTATGGCTTACTGATGCTGGCCAGCGGCGCATTGCTGTTTTGTTCCACGGCGATGGCCAATCGTGGTGACGTGGATGTGGTGGTGCCAGTGTCGCCGGAAATCTGGGGTACGGCAAAAAATGCTGCCACTCAGCCAACGGCACAACCTTGCGTTCGCTGCTGTATCTATCAGGATCAAAACTATTCTGAAGGGGCGGTGCTCAAGGTGGAAGGGGAAGCGTTGCAGTGCGTACGCGACCCCAACGTGGTGGGGACTAACCCGTTGATCTGGATGCGTCTGAAGAAGTGACGCTGTAACTCAGACCTTCGCCCGCTGTGTGGCGATATAGGCAGTTAATAGCGGTACGTCCGCCGGGGCCAGGGGATAGTCAAACGCCTGCTCCGGCGCTAACCAAACAAAGTCCGAATGGCAGCGGTTTTGTAATTCACCGCTGAAGGTTGTCACCCGCCAGGCATGCAAGCGAATAATGCGTTCGCTTTGCTGCCACTGATTGCTGGCGACATAACTCCCCACACTGGCGACAATTCCTAACTCTTCGTCCAGTTCACGCGCCAGCGCCTGAGGTTGGCTCTCGCCTGCCTCGACCTTACCGCCGGGAAACTCCCACAGCCCAGCCTGATCGCTGCCGGCATCACGTTGTGCCAGAAGAATTTTGCCATTTTTTTCAATGATGGCGGCGACGACATCGATAATTTTCATGCGTACCACATAGCAAAACCCCGGCGGTGGCCGGGGTTGGATAAATTATAGTGAGAACTCTGCCCAGACCGGGGCGTGATCCGAAGGTTTTTCCATCCCGCGGATCTGATAATCGATGCCAGTCGCGGTGCAGCGTGCGGCCAATGGCGTGCTGGCTAACAACAGGTCGATACGCAGGCCCCGGTTTTCATCGAACCCACGTGAACGGTAGTCGAACCACGAGAATTCATCGTTACGTTCCGGGTTCGCATGGCGATAGGTATCTACCAGGCCCCAGTTCATCAGGCGGTCCATCCATTCGCGCTCTTCCGGCAGGAAGGAGCACTTACCGGTACGCAGCCAGCGCTTGCGGCTTTCTTCACCGATACCGATGTCGTAATCGCTTGGGCTGATATTTACGTCACCCATCACCAGTACCGGTGAGTCCACCGACATTTGCTGCTCCAGGTAGTTTTGCAAATCCTGGTAGAAGCGCGTCTTGGCTGGGAATTTGATCGGATGGTCACGGCTTTCACCCTGCGGGAAGTAGCCGTTGATCACCGTCAGCGTGCCTTGTGGTGTCGCCAGATCGGCCATGATGATGCGGCGCTGTGCGTCTTCATCATCGGTCGGGAAACCACGGCGTACGGCAAGCGGTTTTTCTTTGGTTAGCAGTGCCACGCCATAGTGGCCTTTTTGGCCATGGTAGAACACGTGATAACCGTGCTGACTGACTTCTTCCAGCGGGAACATGTCATCGTGAACTTTCGTTTCCTGCAGGCCGATGACGTCGGGCTGATGCTGTTCAATGATGGCGGCCAGTTGGTGCGGACGCGCACGCAGTCCATTGATATTAAAAGAGACAAACTTCATGAGCGGTGCCGTTTTTACAAGAAAAATGTGTTGAGATAGTAGCAGAGTTTGGCCAGAAATGTAACGCAGGCCAGCGGCAACGGCCGCCGGCGGCAAGCCAAATTATTTTGCCCAGCGGTCGTAATTCTTCGGCTGATAGTCGTCGAATTGCTGCAGCAAGGTTTGCGCTGAATCGCTGATATGCATGGTGCCGAGGTAGTCATGGCGCATAAAGCCCTGATCGGCTACGTGTTGCAGGAAACTGTTTAACGGGCGATAAAAACCGTTTACGTCCAACAGACCCACCGGTTTGCTGTGATAGCCGATCTGACCCCAGGTCCAGATTTCAAACAGTTCCTCCAGAGTGCCTATGCCGCCAGGCAGAGCAATAAAACCGTCTGCCAGAGCCGCCATGCGCGCCTTACGGGTGTGCATGTCCGGGACCACTTCCAGCTCCGTCAGACCTCGGTGTGCGGTTTCTGCTTCGACCAGGCGCTCGGGAATGATGCCCACGGCCTCACCACCGGCGGCAAGGACTGCATCCGCCACAATGCCCATTAACCCTTTTTTACCGCCGCCATAGATGAGGCGTCGGCCCTGAGTGGCCAGCGTCTGACCCAATTGCCGCGCATTCTCGGCATAAGCAGGATTAACGCCTTCGCTGGCGCCACAAAAAACGCAGATATTGTTACGCATGCACTTTCTTCCTTACTGCATTAAAGAAGTCAGTGGTATAGCGAATTGTTGGCCGGAGTTCAAGTTGAGGATGCGCTAACGGATTAAGGGAATTGATAAATGGGAGATCTGAGAGATAAAGAGGATTTGGTGTTTGATTGGGTTCTTGGGGACATACAAGGATGGTGGTGGGGGAAGGATTATTCGTCGCTATGCGACTCACCCTTCGGGCCGCGCTGAAGCGCGTTGTCTCACTGCGTGAGACTCGAACCTTGTCGAAGCTTCTCATCCCTCCCGGTAAGGAGTGATGTGGTACTTTCAGGTTTGATTTAATACTGGGGGATATACAAG